>CAZJUC010000032.1:0-20988 GCA_964549065.1 uncultured Ilumatobacteraceae bacterium | reverse complement strand
GCCGCCGTGCCACGGGTGTCACGGGGTTCGGCATGATCACACTCGTGGCCGTGCACGGCAACGGAGGCGGCGGGTTCCGCTTCGCCCGCGTGCAACCGCACGTACCCGACGGGATCCGCTTCGAAGCGGTCACACTGCCGGGTTTCGGCGGACGCCCCGGCGACCCGGCGTTGCGAACGCTGCCCGACTTCGCCGAAGCACTGTGGCGAGAGATCGAACACCTCCCCCGTCCGATCGTGGTGCTCGGCCACGGCATCGGGGGGTCGATCGCGCTCGACATGGTGCAGCGTCACGACATCGATGCGCTCGTGCTGCACGCCCCGGTCGGCACCCGACTGGAGAAGCGCTGGTTCCCCCGGCTGATGAGACCCGAACCGGTACGGTCCCTGATCAAGTGGGCCATCAGTTCCCGAGTGACCAGGCCGCTGATCGGCCGCCGATTCTTCTCCCGCGGCGTTCCGGTCGACTACCGCAACGAGTTCCTCGACGAGTACGGCCGCGCGGATGCGTTCTCGCAGATGTTCGACATCATCACCCCCGAGTGGTGGGCCGGCCTCGCACCGGTCGACGTACCCGCGCTGATGCTGTGGGGGTCCGACGACCGAGTGCTGGGTGCCGACCAGGTCGAGGACTACCGGGCCCTGCTCCCCCGGACATGGACCGACGTGGTGCCGGGTTGGGGCCACTTCCCGATGGTCGAAGGCCCCGCCGAGTACGCCGCCACGATCACCGACTGGGCGCAGCGACTGGTCACCGGGCGACCCGCACCGCTCCGGGTCGGCTCCGGTCTGCTCGCCTCCGAGGGCATCGGCCCGAAGGCCGCTCTCCTCGACCGAGCAGCAGCCGCCGACCTCCCGGTGCCGCCGGCGAGCGTGCTCACCCCAGCCTGGTTCCCCGCGCCCGGGTCTCCGGGAACCACGAACGACCCGAGCGTGGCGAGTGGGCGAGTGGCAGTGCGCTCGGCGTTCTCGTCGGAGGACGGCGCGACCAGCTCGAACGCCGGTCGGTACACGACCGCACTCGACGTCGACGCCGACGATCCGGACGCGTTCAGCGCCGCGGTGCGCGAGGTGCGCGCATCGGCCGACGACAGCGTGGCTCGTGCCGACGTGTTGGTGATGCAGATGGTGCCCACGACGGTCGCGGGCGTGGCTTTCAGCGAGGCGGGCTGGCAGGACGACCTCGTCGAGTGGGTCGACGGGCTGGCCGACGGGCTGCTCGGGGGATCCCGACAGGGTGAGCTGGTGCACCTGCCCCGCTTGGTGGGCGGCGAACACCTCGACCCGTCCCGACCGGGATGGCAGGCACGACTGGCCGAGTTGCTGCGCGACGCCCGCGCAGTGTTCGGCGACGATCGGTGGGACATCGAATGGGCCGACGACGGCACCCGGTGCTGGCTGGTCCAGATCCGTCCGGTCACGGCGTCGCCACTGCGCAACGAGACGTTCACGATCGCCAACCATCGCGAGATCCTTCCCGACCCGCCATCGGTGTTCATGACGTCGTTGATCGCCGACGGCTCACCCGAGTTGTTCGACTACTACCGGCGCTTCGATCCGAGCCTGCCGACCGATCGCGACTTCATCGAGGTGTTCGACGGGCGACCGCTGATCAACCTGTCGCTGATGGTCGACTTCATGCGCTCGCTCGGCCTGCCGACCCGGCTCGTCACCGACTCGATCGGCGGCAGCGACGAAGGAGGTTCCGGTCTCCGCCCGCGCCGCATCATCCGGCGCTTGCCCGTGCTCGCCCACCTCGCCCTGGCCCAGGCGAGGGCACTCGGCTTCGCCGACGAGGTGGCCGCCACGATGGCTGCCGACAACGCACAGCCGACAGCCACGATCACCGACGCCGTCGACCGGGCGCGACGCAACTACGTGGCCACCGTGCACGCCATGACGGCGCTCAACACGGCGGCCAGCCTGCCGACGTCGATGCTGCGTTCCCTGGGGGTTCTCGAAGAGCATGCCGGCCGCAACGAGACCGCTGCGACACGGATGTTCCGCGAACTCGACGCCGTCCGATCGACACTGCCCCCGTCGGCTCTGCACGGTTCGGGCCCGATCGATCCCGCAACGTTCGGACCGCCGACCGCGGCTGCATGGGAGGCCTGGCTCGGCGAGCACGGGCATCGGGGAATCTACGAATCCGACCTCGCGCGCCCCCGCTACGTCGAGCAGCCGGCACCGGTGCTCGCCGGCCTCCGCTCGAACCGGGCCGCTCGGGCGACACCTCGACGGTCGCTCCTCGGGTTGGTGACGCTGCCGCTCTGGCTGCTGGCGGCGCGCCGTCCGATCGCCGCTCGCGAGGAGTTCCGCAGCGAGTCGATGCGCTCGTTCCTCGCCGTACGGCGCGAGTTGCTCCGCCACGCCGAAGCGGCCGGCGTCGAACCCGAGGAACTGTGGCTCCTCGACACCGAGGAGGTGCGACGGATCGACGACGGCTGGCGTCCCGACGAGACGCTGTTGACCGAGCGTCGCGCCGACACCGAGCGCCGGCGCGCCAACCCGATCCCCGACGTGATCCGCCGCTTCGACCCGCCCGACCAGGATCGTGGTTCCCCGAGTCCCGGGCGCGCAGAACCACGATCCGAGTTTCACGGGATGGGGCTGGTGGCGGCCACTGCGGAAGGGACGGCCTGGGTGTTGAACGAGCCGGCGCACGAGCTGCCCGACGGTTTCGACCCAGCCACCACGATCCTCGTGGCACCAAGCGTCGACCCCGGCTGGATGACAACGTTTGCGCTGGTCAACGGCGTGGCGATCGAACTGGGTGGCGACCTGTCGCACGGCTCGATCGTGCTCCGCGAGCTCGGCCTCGCTGCGGTGACCAACGCCCGCGGCCTCACCGCCGCCATCGCCACCGGCGATCGGGTGCGCGTCGACGGCGGCCGTGGCGTGGTACGGATCGTCCCGTGAACGGCTGGCTCGTCGCCAACCTGGCCGGTACGACGCTGATGGTCGGCTTCATCTGGACGATCCAGGTGCTGACCTATCCGATGATGCGCGCCGTACCCGCGGACGGCTTCGTCGCGTACGAGACGATGCACCGCAACCGGGTCACCGCGGTGCTGGCGGTGCTCGCTCCGACAGAAGTGGTCGCAACCGCCGGGGTCGTGGTGTTCGTCGACGACGTTCCGCTGTGGCTGTCGGCCGGCGCGGCCGTGCTGCTCTTCGCCATCTGGTTGTCGACGCTGCTGTTCTACGCGCCCCTGCACATGCGACTCTCCGATGGATTCGACGCAGTCGTCCACCGGAAACTCGTGCACACGAACTGGATCCGCACCGCTGCATGGACCGTGCGAGGTGCTGCCGCGATCACCATGATCGCCGTCGCGACGTGACGGATAGCGTCCATGCGATGACGAGACCGAACCCGGACGTCGATGCCGTCATCTTCGACTTCGCCGGCGTGCTCAGCACCAGTCCCACCGAGATGATGCGCCGCCAGATCGACGAGAGCGGCATCGACATCGAGGTCGACATCGTGTCGTTCGCCCAGATCATGATGGGGCCGTTCGACACCGAGAGCGACCACCCGTGGCACCGCCTCGAACGCGGTCGCATCGACTTCGACGAGTACGTGGCCGGCATCGAGCCGCTGTGGCGGGCGGCCGGCTACCAGACATTCCCGACCCCACCGCGGGGTGACGCGATCGTCACCGGGATGGCCAAGGTGCCCGAGATGATCGACGCCGCCACGACGGTTCGTGCCGCCGGCTACCGCACGGCGATCCTCACGAACAACATCAAGGAGTGGGGCGCCTGGCGCCGGATCTGGGACGCCGACAACCTCGTGGATGTCGTCGTCGACTCGTGCGAGGTCGACATGCGCAAACCCAACCCGGACATCTTCGAACACACCGTTTCGCTGCTCGGCACCCCGGCGGAACGCACCCTGTTCCTCGACGACTTCCCGTGGAACATCGCCGGAGCCACGGCGATCGGGTTGCAGACGATGCACGTCACCGACCCCGTTGCGGCCGCCGGCGCCCTCCTCGATCGACTGCTCCGACGGTAACGATCTGCGCCCCGACCGTCCCAGCGCACGATCTCGGCCCCGTGAGTCCCGGAACGCGGGACGCAGCGGGCACAGATCGTGTGAGCGATCGACCAGGATGGGGACGTGACCGAAAGTCGGGGATCATCTGCGCAACTGGTGATCGCCGGCACCTGCGTCGCATTGTTCACCGTCGCATTGGGCGCGCTGGTGTCGTCACAGCTGTCGCTGATGTCGGTCCTCGACGCTGCCAAGGCCACTCGGGCCGCCGATCAGATCGCCACCTCACGCTTCACCGTCGACGTGATCGAACAGACGGTGCAGCGAGCGGTGTCACCGCTCGCCGGCGACGACATCGCCGCACAGCTCGCCACCGCGACCAGCACCGACCCCGACGTGACAGCTGTGATCAGTTCGTCGTTGATGAGCGCGCACCGCACGATCGTCGATCCCGATGTGGGAGCCTCCGGCGACGGCAACGTCGCGGTCCGCACCGCGATCGCCGAGTCGATGGTCGACACGGCGACGGCGGCCGGATTCGATCCGGCCGCGATCGGGATCGACGTGGCCGACCTCGACGGGCTCCGACTGGGCGCAGTCGCCGAGCAGGCGGGCCTTCCGTCGGTGGTGCCGGAGAGCGTTCCGAGCCTCGGGCTCGGGCGGGTGGCCGAGACCACACGCATCATCGCTGCGCTCGCGCTGTTCGTCTTCGGCTTCATGGCGGTCGTCGCCCACCCTCGCCCCGGGCGCGGATTGCGACGACTCGGCGTGGCCACGGTGACCGTCTGCGGCGTCTGGCTGGTCGGGCTGCTCGTCACCGGATGGATCATCGGGCTGGTGGCCGACACGCTCTTCGGCGAGATGTTGGAGACCGTGTGGAACGACGCCGTCCCGTCGATGCTGCTGCTGGTCGGCGCCGGTATCGCCATCGGCGCCGGTGTGGTCTTCGCCGGCATCGCCGCCGACGGCTGGGCGAGGGAACGAGCCCGCCGGAGGGCATGGTGACCGGCAGCCGCCGGGCCCGCAGCTGCTGCGGACACGAGCTCGCCGATCGTCGCGCTGACGATCGCGGCGTGTTCGGTACCCGGCAGGATCGTGCAGGCGTCTGCTGGTCAGAGCAGGATCGGTCGGTCGTCGCGGACGAGACCGCCGGAGGCATGGTTGATCGCCTCGACCAACTCCCACTCCACGCCGAGGTCCGGCTCGATCGCCATCGCGTCGCTGTGCCAGCCACGCTGCGTCATGAACAGCGCCGTGCGCAGTTCGTCGAGCTCGCAGTCGGCCAGCGTGCCGGACGCACGCGCATCCCACACCCTGCTGGCGACGATCGAAATCCGCTCGAGGCTTCCGTGCACGCCATAGGCATCGTAGGTGTGGGAGAACTCGACGATGCTGTCGATGGACGCCTCTGCGGCTGGGACCTGGACGATCGACGAGAAGTCGTCGGTGGGGGTGTCGAAGACTGCGAGTGACATGTTCAAGATGTCGTCGCTTCTGCCGCTTCTCTTGACTCAAGAATGCTGCAGGTCGGTCAAGCACCGGTCAAGTCGAGCTGTCAGCAGCCCGTCGAGGAGATCAGTTGCGACGTCCAGTCGGTCAACTCGTCGAGCGTTCCCCACGCAGCATCGATGAACCAGACATAGTCGCCACAGACCCACCCGACCGAACCGATCGCGTACGACTCCGGCCCCGCCGTCGTCACGTACACATCGACACCTTCGATCTGCTCGACGGTCATGTCACCTTCCACGATCGGAGCGTCCGGATCGAACCAGTCCGGGGGCGCGATCGTGGCGAAGAGGTGCAGTCCGCGCGGCGTGATGAACTGGATCGACGCGATCTCCGACTGGAAATTCGCAGGTTCCCCCACCGATACGTTCCGAGCGCCGGCGTGCACGAGGGCGTCGATCGCGTAGCGCTCGGCGGCGTTGGTGACCTCGAGATCCTCGAAGCGGGGCACCTCCACGAACCACGACTTGGCGGCAACGGCGAATGCGGTGTCGACCGTGCCGACGATCACCGTCTCGCCGGTGTCGAGCGATCCGACCCACACGAACTGTTCGACCAGCCACTCACCCATCGGTTGGTCGACGAAGAGCTGCACTCGCTGCTCGGCCCGGTACGGGACCGCGGGCCGATCGGTCGCCTGAACGGCCCACGCGCGCCGATCCCCGGTCCAGGCTGCCAGCAACAATCGTTCCTCGCCGGCAGCGGTCACCTGCGACAGGCGGGCCGTGCAGTCGAGCCCCATCCGGTAGCGAAACTCCTCGGCGGACTGCGTGCGATCGTCGAATGCCGCCCCGTCCGTTGCGTCGGTCCACTCGGCACCGGTGTCCAGCTGCGCATCGGCGATCGACCGATCGACGACTGCGAGCATCTCGTCGAGTTCACCGTCGCAACTCGCCGGCTCCTCGTGCATCGTCGTCGTCGGGTACGGCGGCTCCGTGGTCGGAGCAACGGTGGTCGGAGCCACAGTGGTCGGAGCCACAGTGGTCGGTGAGAGCGCAGTCGTGGCGGGAGCGGTCGTCGTGGCGGGCAACGGTGCAGCCGTACTCGGAGCAGGCACGGTCGATGTTGCGCCATCGTCGTCACCGCCACCGCACGATGCAACAGCAGACAGTGCCAGCGCAGCCACCGCGACAGCCGCGCCGAGCGTGATGCATGGACGAACTCCCATGTCCGCATCGTCAGCCCGCACACCGGTCGGCGGCCAGGGCCGAAAGGCGGGTGGGCAACGGGTCAGATTCGCTCGCCGAGCACCTCCAGCAGGCCCTGCATCCCTCCGAACGTCACCACCCGGAACTCCTCGGCCGCTTCCAGACCGTACCGCTCGCCGACACCCTCGCTGCCGGCTCGCAGCATCCGGGCCAACAGCTCTGTCACATCGCCGCCGGCAAGTACGTCTTGCACCGCAGGCAGTCGCCAGCCACCCGTTCGGGCCTGGAGCCGCAACTGGTTGAAGAAGTTGAGCATCATCGTGCGGTGAGCGCACCCGGCTGCGATCTTGCGTTCGAGGGTGACGGAGATGTCGACGACGTCGGTGACGTCGACCACGCGTCGCCCGAAGTACCAACGCTCGAAACAGCCGTGCGGACCGAGCGGCCGGCCGGTGTATGACGAGATCTCGTCGAAGTGCTCGGGGTGATGCTGGTCGAACTGACTGGTCCAGAATGCCTCGTCGACCGCACGGGCGACCGTCACGTGGTCGAGATTGTCCTCGCCGTACATCGCATACGGATCGAAGGACACCAGCGCATAGGGACGGTAGGTGCGCACGGCATGGATGACCCGCTCGCGCAGCTGCACCGTCGACACATCGCCGAGCGTGTCGGTCTGATGTCCCAACTCGACGATGTCGTGCACACCGAGGATCGAGCACGACTGCTCGAACTCGGCGCGGTTGGCGGCAACGGTCGTCGCCTCGTCGGAACCCACGGAGTCCCACCGGTCGTCGGTGGCACGCACCACCACCACCCGCCACCCCGCATCGGACCATGCCGCCACGGTGCCACCGAGGAACAGCGCCGCGTCGTCCCCATGCGCGACCACCAACAGCACGACTCGGCCGTCTCCCGGCTCGATCGGTCGCACCGTCGTCCCCACGAGCCGGAACGTAGCGCGGCGCCACGGTCCCCGGAGAGCCGGTCACCTGGATGCCAAGATGTCGCCATGTCGACCGACATCGGTGAACCGTTCGAACGCATCGAGCGAACCGCCGTCGAAACGATCGAGCACCTCGCGCCGTACCTGATCACCGTCAACGACCCGCCATGGTCGTCGATCGCCGACCGGGTGCCCGCGCCGGCGACGGTCGTCCCTGCGCACGAGATGGAACTCGCCAAGCTCGACCGCGACGTCGAGCGCACCGCCGACGACGGAGCCGAAGTCGTGGTCGGCTTCGGCGGGGGAACCGCGCTCGACACCGCCAAGTACCTGGCGTGGAAGCGCGGCCTTCCCCTCGTGCAGATCCCGACGATCACCTCGGTCGATGCCGGCTTCACCGATGCGATCGGCGTGCGCTGCGAGGGCCGCGTCCGATACGTCGGCACGATCGTGCCCGAGGAGGTCGTCCTCGACATCGACCTCATCCGCTCGGCCCCGAGCCATCTGAATCGCGCCGGCATCGGAGACGTCGTGTCGTGCCACACCGCCCTGCACGACTGGCGAGCTGCCGTCGAAGCGGGCGCGGGCATCGCCTGGGACGACGACGCCGCGGCGTTGGGCGAGGTGCTGCTCGACGAGTTGGACGCGATGGTCGCCGACATCCACGACGTGACGCCCGACGGAATCCGCTGGCTGGCGGATTGCTACCGACGCATCGGCGCGGCCTGTGTCGCGCTGGGACACAGCCGGTTCGAGGAGGGATCCGAGCACTTCTGGGCGTATGCCTACGAGCACGCCACCGGCGCCCACCACGTTCATGGCGAGCTGATCTCGTTCGCGGTCGTCGCGCTCTCCCACGTGCAGCACAACGATCCCGAGTTCGCCCACCGTGTGGTGGCCCAGGCCGGCGTACGAGCGCACCCGGACGACCTCGGCATCACCCGCCAGCAGTTCGTCGACAGCCTGGTCGGGCTACGCGCCTACTCGCACGCCGAGGGCCTCGATGTGGGCGTGGCCGATCTCACCGACATCAGCGTCGATGCGGCCGGACGCGCGTTCGACTTCGCCTCGACATTGCCGCGATCGTGAGTTCGGGGTCGCCGCTGCGGGCCGTGGTGTTGGGGTACGGCTTCATCGGCAACATGCACGTCGAGGCCGCCGCCACACTCCCCGAGGTCGAGGTCGTCGGCGTGTCCGGACACCGCCTCGATCGAGCAACCGCCTTCGCGCATCGCCACGGCATCGAGCGGGTCACCACCGACTGGGCGTCGCTGTGCGTCGAACCCGACGTCGACCTCGTGATCGTGGGCACGCCCAACTTGCTGCACGCCGACCAGGCGATCCACGCCCTCGACCACGCCAAACACGTGCTGGTGGAGAAGCCGATGGCCGTCACCGTCGCCGACGCCGAACGGATGATCGACGCAGCAGCCGGCGCCGACCGCACCCTCGCTGTCGGGCACATGTGGCGGTATCACCCCGACGTCATCGCGCTGCGCGATCGTGTCGTTGCCGGCGAATTCGGGCGCATCGTACGCACCCACGGTTGGGGGATCCATGCCGGGTGGGGACCCTCGGGGTGGTTCACCGACCCGACGCTGGCCGGTGGCGGCGCCCTGATCGACATGGGGATCCACGCGATCGACACCGCACGTTTCATCCTCGCCGATCCGGACCCCGAGCGGGTGTCGGCCTCGATCGGGCTGGGCTGCCACGGCGATCACGACGTCGACGACGACGGCATCGTCGTGATCGACTGGTCGGGCGGCGTTCGCTCGTCGGTCGAATTCGGATGGTGGCAGCCGCGTCTCGGCGGGCTGGAGGCCGACACCGAGGTGCTCGGCACCGCAGGCACCGGACGCGTCTGGACCATGCCGTTGCCGCCCCCGGCTCAGTACGTGCACTGCGACGTGGCCATGTACGCGGCACAGCTCGCCGACGTGGTCGGAGCCTGCCGGACCGGTGCCACGCCGATCGCGTCGAGTGAAGTCGGCCGCACCGCACTCGCCGTCGTCGAGCGCGCCTACGCGGCCGGCAGGGAGCCGTCGGACGGGACCTGAGGTCCGACCCTGGGTCCCACCTGTCAGCTCAGGCCGAACTCGGACAGCTCGACCGGGCGACGCTCGTCGATCGATCGGTGCGCTGCGGCGCCGATGGCCACCGCCCACATTCCTTCCTCGACGGTCACCTTCTCCGGTTCACCGGCGCGGATCGCATCGACGAGCATCAGGTGCTCGATGTAACTGGCGCCCTCGTGGAACTCGGGATACGGCACCCGCGGGTCCATCGGTGCGGGCACCTCGCGTACTCCCATACCCATGTGATGAGTGTGGCCGGCAGCCTTCGATCGCTCGCCGACCCACACCGTGTCACCCGGCACGGTGGCCTCGAGCTTCGCGGCATCACCGGTGATCGTGAGTTCCTGCTCGTAGCGACCACCTTCTGCGAACATGCACAAGTCGAGCGCGCCGCGCACCCCGTTCGAGAACTCGACGATCACGAATGCGTTGTCGAGGATGTCGGAGCGCTCCTGTCGGCCGTCGATCTCGTAGTACTCATCGAGGTGGTTGACGTCCTGCCCGCCGCTCGCCATCACGCGGGTGGCGTGGGCACCGGCGACCAGGTGCATCAGGTTGAAGAAGTGACAGCACTTCTCCACGAGTGTGCCGCCGGTGTTGCGCGAGAACCGGTTCCAGTTGCCCACCTTCTGCAGGAACGGGTTGCGATGTTCGCGGATCGACACCATGTGCGTGGTGCCGCACACACCGGTGGCGATCAGGTCGAGCATCGCCGCCGGCGTCGGCATGTAGCGGTACTGCTGACCCATCCACGTGATCGCATCGCGCTCGGCGGCAGCGTCGACCACCCGCTTGCAGTCGTCGACGGTGGTGCACAGCGGCTTCTCGACGAGCACGTGCTTGTCGGTGGCCAACGCGTCGGCGAGCACAGCGGCGTGGGTGTGGTTCGGCGAGGTGACGACCACGACGTCGACGTTCGGGTCGGCCAGCAGCTCGCGGTGGTCGCTGTAGGTGGCGGTGCGCTCCTTCGCGGCGGCGCCGTCCGGGCCGTCGGCAACGCAACCGAGACCCCACTCGAGGCTGCTCGCCACCGGGTCGGCGAGTGCCACGACCCGGGCGCCGGCAACATGGTTGAGGTCGAGGATGTGTTCGCCCCCCATCATCCCGGTGCCGATCACTCCGTACCTGATGATGTCGCTCATGACGCGAACCGTACCGTCTCCACCCCACCGGTCTCACTGCTGCATCGCACGATCTGCGCCCCGTCCGTCCCACCACACGATCTGCGCCCCCTCCGTCCCACCACACGATCTGCGCCCCCTCCGTCCCACCACACGATCTGCGCCCCCTCCGTTCCGGTCTCCGGGACTCTGCGGGCGCAGATCTGACGAACCGGTGGCGGTGTTCCCATCTGATCGATTCGACACCCACTGCAGGAGGTATGCGACTCTCGGACCTCGACCGACTTGCGACCGCCAACCACGGTGTGATCAGCCAGGCCACGAGTGGTCTGTCCCGATCGAGCTGGTACCGGGCGATCGCAGCCGGACAGCTCGAGCAGGTGTACCCCGGCGTGGCGCGGCTCCACGGCAGCGCCCGCACGATCGAGCAGCGGATCAGCGCGGCGGTGCTCGCCACCGGCCCGAGGTCGCTCGCATCGCATCGATCGGCGGCGTACCTGTGGGGAATCCCCCGACCGGCCGACGATCCGCTCGATGTGATCACTCCCATCACCCGACGCCGCTCGACCTGGTTCGACGGACTCGTGGTCCACCGGCCCCGCGACCTGGGCCGACTGCGGCCACAGCGACGGTCCGGCATCGCCTGCACCAACGTGCTGCGCACCGTGCTCGACTTGGGCGCCGTCGATCCCGGCGCCGTGTCGGATGCTGTCGGCCATGTCATCACGAACCGGCTCGCGACCCTGCACGCCCTCGAGACCGTGGTGATCGAGCATTCGGAACACGGTCGCACCGGCATCGTGGCGCTCCGAGCTGCGGTCGACGATTGGGCGATCGACGGCAAACCGACCGACTCGGTGCTCGAACAGATGATGCGGCGATTGCTGAAGCGTTACGCACTGCCGCCGGTGGACTTCCACCCGAAGATCCGTGGCCACGAAGTCGACTTCCGCGTCGTCGGAACACCGATCATCCTCGAATGCGACGGTTGGTCCTTCCACGGTGCGAAGCGTTCGAACTTCGAACGCGACCGACGACGAGATGCCGATCTCCTCGCTGCCGGGTGGATCGTGCTGCGATTCACGTATCGGGCCGTGACCACCCGCCCGAAGGAGACCGCCGATCGGATCGCGGCCACGATCGAACGCTGGTCCTGACCTTGTCGACCGTCTTTCCCGCACCATCTGAGCCCCGACGGTCCCAGTTTCCGGGACGCAGCGGGCGCAGATCGTGTGGTGGGACGCAGGGGGCGCAGATCGGGAGGAGGGAACGGTCACGAGAGGCCCGGCACCGCGTGACACTCGGACTCGACTGCCGACGTAGCCTGAGCCGATGACCGACCTGTTGATCGAATCGACGGCGCTCGAGCACCGGCTGCGAACCGCACTGCCGACCAACGTCGACTACGCCTCGGCCCGCCTCGTCGACGAACGCTCCGAGCATCTGCGCGTCCGCCGCAACGAACTCGAGCCGATCTTCACCGAACTCGACACCGGGGTGATGATCACCGTCTGGGACGAAGGTGGCCTCGGCTACGCAGCCACCACCGACCTCAGCGAGGCCGGCCTGGCCGCTGCGACGGACCGCGCCCGCTATTGGGCGAACGTCACCGCCGGAGCGATGGTCACCACCGCAGCCCCGACCAGCCATGCGGTCGGCACCTACGTCTCTCCCGTCGAGGTCACGTGGGACACCCTTCCCCTCGACGACCGCCTCGAACTGCTGCACCAGCAGTCGCGCCTCCTCGGCATCGACGACCGCATCGTGAACTGGGGCGCCTCGCTAGTTCGTCGTGACGTCGACCAGCTGCTGCTCACCGCTTCACGCAACGGCGACACCGGCCGCATCGAACAGCGCTTCCGCTTCGTGTATCCGAAACTCAGTGCCACCGCGAACGAGGGCACCAACACCCAGACCCGCACGTTCGGCGGTCATGCGTTCTGCGGACAGGGCGGCGCCGAGGTGCTCGGCCGCTACGGCTTCGGCGACGCCGCCAGCCGGATCGCCGAGCAGGCGCTCGAACTGCTCGGCGCGCCCAACTGCCCGACCGGTGTGATGGACGCCCTGCTGGCGCCGGACCAGATGATCCTGCAGATCCACGAGTCGATCGGACATCCGCTCGAGCTCGACCGGATCCTCGGCGACGAGCGCAACTACGCGGGCACCAGCTTCGTCACACCCGACATGTTCGGCAGCTACCGGTACGGCTCGGAACTCCTCGATGTCACGTTCGACCCCACCGTGCCCGGCCAGCTCGCGTCGTACGGCTTCGACGACGACGGCACCCCGGCCGAGCGCCAGCACCTGATCGAGAACGGCATCCTCGTGCGCGGCCTCGGCGGCAGCGTGTCGCAGGAGCGCAGCGGGCTGCCGGGTGTGGCCAACTCGCGAGCCCAGAACTGGAACCGACCCCCGATCGACCGGATGGCCAACCTCAACGTCGAGCCGGGCGACTCGACCGTCGACGAGCTGATCGGCTCGATCGAGCAGGGTGTCTACTTCCACACCAACAACTCGTGGTCGATCGACGACAGCCGCAACAAGTTCCAGTTCGGCTGCGAGTACGGACAGCGCATCGAGGACGGCGAGATCGTCGGCGCCGTCCGCAACCCCGGCTACCGGGGCATCTCGTCGACGTTCTGGCGCAGCCTGTCGGGCGTGGCCGATCGCGACAGCTTCACCGTGATGGGCACCCCCAACTGCGGCAAGGGCGAACTCAACCAGGTGATCGGCACCGGACACGCATCGCCGGCCTGCCGGTTCTCCGACATCGAGGTCTTCGGAGGCGAGGAATGAGCGACACGACACCGATCGTGGTTCCCCGCGCCCAGGGCGCAGGGAACCAGGGGTACTTCGACGAGCTGGTCACGGATGCGACCGCAACGCTGACCGGCGACGAGGTGCTGCTCGCCAACTTCTCCGGCGAACGCACCGACTTCATCCGCCTCAACAACTCCGACGTCCGCCAGGCCGGCACCGTCGACCAGCGCACGCTCTCGGTCGACCTCGTCGCGGGCCAGCGCCACACCGGTGGCAGCATCCGTCTGTCCGGCGATCGCGTCGTCGACGATGCCCGCCTGGCGTCGCTGCTCGAGCAGTTGCGCGAGCAGCGGGCATTCGTGGCAGACGACCCGTTCCTGCTGTACAACACCGAGCCGACCTCGACCGAGCGCATCGAGCGCGGCTCGATCCCCGAGCCCGACGCCGCGCTCGCCGAGATCCGTTCGGCCGGCACGGGTCGCGACCTCGTCGGGGTCTATGCCTCCGGCGACACGTTCCAGGGATTCGCCAACAGCCTCGGCCAGCGCAACTGGTTCCAGTCATCGACGTTCAACCTCGACTGGTGCTTCTACCTGCGCGCCGACAAGGCCGCGAAGAACCTGTACGCCGGCTTCGACTGGGACGACGACGCGTTCGCGGCAAAGATCGACTGGTCGGCGCGCCAGGTCAAGGCACTCGAGCGCGACCCGATCAGCCTCCCGCCCGGCGAGTACCGCACCTACCTGGCGCCGCGAGCGATGGAGGAACTGGTGCAGCTGTGGTCGCACTACGGCGCGTTCGGGCTCCGCGCACACGAGACCAAGCAGACCCCACTGCTGAAGATGCTCGTCGAGGGCGCCACCCTGTCGCCGCTGGTGAACGTCAGCGAAGACACCGCCCACGGCGTGGCCCCGAACTTCCAGTCGGCCGGGTTCCTGCGGCCCGACGAGGTGCCGTTGATCGTCGACGGCGCGTACGCCCAGACGCTCGTGTCACCGCGTTCGGCCCGGGAGTACGGGGTGCCCACCAACGGAGCGGTCGGCCACGAGTACCCGCAGTCGCTGGCGATCGCCCCTGGCACGATTCCCACCGACACCGTCGGCGAGGCGCTCGGCAGTGGGCTGTTCGTCGGCAACCTCTGGTACACGAACTTCTCCGACCAGGCGGCATGTCGAACCACCGGAATGACCCGGTTCGCCACGTTCTGGATGGACGACGGCGAGATCGTGGCCCCGGTCAACGTGCTGCGCTTCGACGACACCGCCTACCACCTGCTGGGCGACCGGCTCGAAGGCCTCACCGACACCGCAGAGGTGTTGCTCGACACCGCGACCTACGAGGAGCGGTCCACCGACAGCGCCCGCCTGCCGGGCGCGCTCGTCGACGCCATGCGCTTCGTGCTCTGAGTGCGACCGGTCCGCCCGCGACCGGTCCGCCGGCTCAGGTGCGGTCGCTCGGGTTGCCGATGTCGTCGCGCTCGTGACCGAGGATCGTGTCGACGGCGGCGCCGACGGTGGGCGCGAACCGCTCCGGGCCGAACCGCTCGGCGAGGCCGTGGCGGATCAGACGGTCCCGGACCGGGTCCTTCAACTCGGCGAACACCAGGTCGACGCCGGCCTGGGCGAGATAGTCGTCGACGGCGATCAGTTCGTCGATTGCCGTCGAGTCGATCGAGGTGATGGGCTCGGCGGCGAGTACCAGATGCTTCGGCCGCGGCTCGGAGTCGGCGATCGAGCGGACGTAGTGACCGAAGATGCCGGAGTTGGCGAAGAACAGCGGTGCATCGAAGCGGACGATGGCGATCTGGCCGACCCGATGCCCCTCGGGGTGGCGGCTCAGATCGTGATAGCCGCGCACCGTCGGGATCCTGCCGAGCTCCGCCCGGTACGGACGCCATGCGTTGTTCGTGAACGCCACCACCGACAGCGCGATCGTGATCACGATGCCCTCCAGCACGCCGATCAGCACCACGCCGAGGCCGGCGGCGATCGACAACAGCCCGTCGATCGGTTCGACCCTGACGAGACGCACCACCTCGGGGACGTCGATCAGGTTCGCCGCAGCCACGATGATCACCGCCGCCAACGTCGCGGACGGCAGCACGCTCGTGACGTCGGGGATCAGCAGCACGAAGGCGATGACGAGCAGCGCCCCGGTCACCCCGGTGAGCTGCGTGCGAGCACCGGCCTGTTCGGCCACCGGGGTCCGGGTCATCGACGACGACACGGCGAATCCGCCGAGCACGCCACTCGCCAGGTTGGCAGCGCCGAGCCCACGCATCTCGTCGGTACCGTCGATCCGCTGTCCGTGCCGCGCGGCGAACGCACGCGAGAGCACTCCGGTCTCGGCGAACGCGATCAATGCGATGCCGAGCGCCGGTCCGAGCAGCGACAGCACGTCGCCCCACTCGAGACCGCCGAGCGACGGCGCCGGCAGCCCTCGGGGCAGCGAACCGACCACGGCGATCTCGTCGCCCCAGCCGAGTCCGGCCACCAGCGCCATCGACACGACGACCGCGACGAGCACACCGGGCACCCGACTGCGCGCCACTCGGAGCGCCTGGATGACCACGATCGACCCCAGCCCGAAGCTCACCGCCCGTGCGTCGACGTCGCCGTCACCGATTCCGTCGACCAGGCCGCGCAGATCCCCGAAGAACGAGTCGGCCGACACCGAGAAACCGAACAACGCCGGCAGCTGACCGACGATCACGACCAGCGCGACCCCGTTGAGGAAGCCGATGCGGATGGGCTTCGAGAGCAGGTCGGTGACGAAACCGAGCCGGAACACCGAGCCGACGATGAGGAACAGACCGACGAGGATCGCGAGGAGCCCGGCGAGTGCGACCGCGCGATCGGTGTCTCCGAGCGCGAGGGGGAGGACCGCGGCCCCGATGATCGGCGCCAGCGCCGAATCGGGGCCGAGCACCAGGATCCGAGAGGGCCCGACGATCGCGTAGACCACCAGTGGCACGATCGTGGCGTACAGCCCGGTCACCGGAGGCAGCCCGGACACCTGCGCGTAGCCGATGCCGGCCGGGATCAGCACCGCGGTGAGCACGATGCCGGCGATCACGTCGTCGCGGATCCACCCCCGCTCGTAGTGCGCGGCGACGTGCAGACCCGGCAACCAGCTCCGCACCCCCGCACGCATCTCTCTGTTCTAGCGGCTCGCGGACCGACGACCACGGTTGCCGCAGCGAGCCATCAACGGTACGGTCGAACGAGCGAGCGATTCGCCGCGAGCGTCCATCCGTCGACACCATCGGAGATTTCCATGAAGAAGATCCTGTTCCTCCTCGCCATCCTCGGCGCAGCAGCCGCCGCAGTCGCTGCGATGCGTCCTGACGACGTCAAGACCAGCGCCAAGAAGGCCAGCAACACCGTCAGCAAGTCGGCCCAGCAGGCCCAGACCGCTGTCAAGGACAAGATCCAGCCGGCCGCCGATGCTGCCCAGGAAGCCGCCGAGGACGCGGCGGACGCAGTGAGCGGGACCAGCGACGATGCTGCGGCGGCGACCGACGACGCCGTCGACGCCGCCAAGGACGCCTCCACCAACTGAGGCTCGACCACCGACGACGCGCCCACATCGCAGCGGTGCGTCTGGGCATCCCCACCACGAAGTTGTTCCTGTACCGACTCGGTGGTGGGTGCGCACCGCCGTGTGCCGCGCTCGCGTCACCCGAAGCGGACGTGGCGTCCGGATGATCGGACCGTTCCCTGCCGGGTTCTTCGATCGAGCCGACGAAACGAGCGACGATCGGTTCTACGCCGTCGATCGGCTCGTGACCCACA
The DNA here is from genome assembly GCA_964549065.1 of uncultured Ilumatobacteraceae bacterium. GTDB lineage: Bacteria > Actinomycetota > Acidimicrobiia > Acidimicrobiales > Ilumatobacteraceae > Sva-07. The sequence continues at coordinate 3,633 of CAZJUC010000032.1, read as the reverse complement.
TCGACGACGGTGCCATGGCTGCGGTCACCGAGCTGTACGACGAACTGGGATTGACCGGTGACGTGCTCGACATCTGCTCGTCGTGGATCTCGCACTTCTCCACTCCGCCGTCACGGCTGGTTGCCATGGGCATGAACGTCACCGAGTTGGCGGCGAACGACGCGGCCAGCGAGTGGTTGGTCCGCGACCTGAACGTCGACCCGAACCTGCCGTTCGACGACGCGTCGTTCGACGCCGTCACGTGCTGCGTGTCGGTCGACTACCTCACCCGGCCGCTGGAGGTGTTCGCCGAGGTCGCACGGGTGCTGCGCCCTGGCGGCGAGTTCGTGTGCACGTTCTCGAACCGCTGCTTCCCCACCAAGGCGATCCGCGGCTGGTTGTCGACCGGCGACACGGGCCGCAGCGCCATCGTGAGCGCCTACTTCGAGCTCACCGACGGCTTCGATGAACCGACCGTGCAGCTCCGCAATCCGGGCGCCGCCGGCGACCCGCTCCACGCAGTGTGGGCGCGTTCGAGCACCGCCGACAGTTCGTCGGGCTGATCGGTCCCGATCCGGAAGACTCGCCCTGACCGCAGCGTCGACTCGACGGCGTCGTGGCCGGCAGTGTTGAACATCCAGCCGCGAGCCACCTGGTCCCACCGCCCCGACCACGGCGCCGCAGACCGCGATCAGGTACATCAGCGGTGCGGTCTGCGTGTGGCGGTCGATGATCTCGCCAACTCTGCCACACCCCTCGTTCACACTGGTCACAGGCGTGCCCGTCGGGCACCGAACGAGAGGAGTACACGTGCTGGTCCTGATCGCAACCAACGAACTGCAGGGGTCCGACCCCGACGACTACAGCTTCACCGTCGAAGGTGAACTGGTCACCCCGCTCGCGGCCGAGTGCGCCTCGGGCGAGCGCTGCGGCTGCACTCGCGGGTTCCCAGGCTTGGCCAGCGGGTTCGCCACCACCACGGCGGTGGTCGTCGACCGCCCCGGTGTCACCGAGGACGACCTGCGCGATGCCGTGTTCGACTGGATGGACCGCGGCGGCTGGATCGAGTTGTTCGAGACCGCGGCGCGCGAACGTGCCGACGCGAACGACGGCGTCGCCGACCCCCTCGACGACGTCGACGACCTCATCGAGTCGGTGATCGACGAACACGTCGACTGCATCCACGAGATCTGTCGCACCTACCCCGAAGGCACTGTGGTCACCCGGCGCGGCACCCTGGTGGCGACCCGCCGCCACCCGTTCGCAGCGTGATCCCACCAGCTCCTCGCTGTCCACCGCCGACCCGTCGAGCCGCTCGAGCGATCGACAGCCTGGAAGACTGCGGGCATGCGAGTGGCCGACCAGCATCTCGATGACAGCGAACAGCCGGGTTGCCCCGAGGCAGCGAGCTGACGATGGGCATCTACGACACCTACGTGCTGCCGCACCTGATCGACCTCGCCTGCGGCAGCGGCGACATCGCCAGGCAGCGCAGCAAGATCGTGCCGCTCGCCAGCGGGCGCGTCCTCGAAGTCGGTATGGGTCCCGGTCTCAACCTGCCGTTCTACGACCGCGACCACGTCGAGTTGGTGTGGGGCCTCGAACCGTCGGAGGGCATGCGCCGCAAGGCCGCCCCGGCGATCGAGGCCTCCGAGCTCGACGTCCGGTGGCTGGGCCTGCCCGGCGAGGAGATTCCGCTCGACGACGACAGTGTCGACACGATCGTGCTCACCTACACCCTGTGCACGATCGCCGACCCCCAGCGCGCGCTCGACCAGATGCGCCGGGTGTTGCAGCCCGGTGGTCGGTTGCTGTTCTCCGAGCACGGTGAGGCGCCGGACGCGGCGGTGCGCCGATGGCAGCATCGGATCGACCCGGTGTGGACGCGTCTCGCCGGCGGCTGCCACATCATCCGGCCGATTCCCCAGCTGATCGAAGCAGGTGGTTTCGACCTCGTCGACGTCGAGTCGGCCTACCTCCCCGGCGCCAAGATCGCCTCGTACAACTCCTGGGGCATCGCCCACCCCCGCTGACCCCCGTATCAACCGCAGCGATGAGCGAACACGTCGTATGTGGACCGTGCGCTCGTCGCTCCCGCCGGCCGGTCAGGTGAAGGTGAGTGTGTCGCCGACGCCGACGGTGCCGGGAGTGACGATCGTGGCGTAGACGCCGAGGTTCTGGTCGAGGTCGCGCACGATGTGGCGAAGGACGGCACGGTCGATCGGGATCTCGGCATCGATCTCGCGGGTGACCATCACACAGCGCGGGCACGGGGCACCGAACTCGATGGTGGCCGTCCCGATCGTTGCGGTCCGACCGGTCCAGTCGAACTCGGGATGCCCGGGGGTGTCGGCATCGCTGCCGGCGCCATCGATCACGATCGACGGACGGAAACGGCGCACGTCGACGTTCGAGCCGGGCAGCGCCACTGCGAGGGCGTCGAGCGCCGTGGTCGTCATCACCATCAACGGGAACACGTCGTAGTAGGTGCCGGGAGGCGATTCGAACTCGGCGACCACCGGGGGGAAGACCGACAGGTCGGGCAGCGGTTCGTCGGCCTCGCGGCCGAAGATACCGCGCAGCTCGGCCATCATGTCGTCGGAGTCGGGCGCACCCCGGCGGTAGTGGTCGAGGTCATCGGCAGGGGCCAGCCGTTCGAGGCGCACCTGCCGGTCGAGCGCAGCGCTCACCCGGTCGTCGGCGTCAGCATCGGTCGTGCGGACGGTCGAGCCGTCGGGCAGGGTGATCTCGACGTGGCCGTCGGCGATGTCACGGGCGCCGAACTGCATCAACGAACCGATCTTCTTGGCCCCACGGATACCCCCGCGCTCGAGGTCGCGGACCGCCCACGTGCGATCACCGACGATGCCGAGCTCGTCGAGTTCGATCGACTCGACGGTGGCCCCGATCATCGACTTGACCGGATAGCGCCAGAGCTGTGAGACCTGCATGCGTGACACCGTAGGCCCGGCGTCACAGTCGGCCCGTCACCGTGTGACGTGCGGGCTGGTCAGAGCCGGAGGATGTCGCGGAATGCGGTGTCGACGGCATCGCGGAAGTCGCCCGGCGCCTCGATGGCGGTGGGGTCGATGAACAGGCCGATGTCGAAGCTGTTCTCGTAGCTCAGTGCCGTGGCGTTGCACGCCGTGCCTGCAACGGGACCCATCGTGACGATCTTCAGCACGCGCGCACCGGAGACGTACAACGGAATCGGAGCGCCGCGCAGATTCGAGGTGGCGAAGTCGATCTTCGCCGCGGTGGCGCGCGCGGCGCTGGTGATCACCGATGTCGGCAACCAGTTCGCGACACCGGACAGCGCGCTCATCCCACCACCGCTCGACGCCATCGCATCACGCCGCTCGGCGAGACGCGCGTGGACATCGGCAACCCGGTCCCTGAGCTGCATCGACGTCCCGGGCACCTGCACCGGTACGGGCGTGAACGAGTTGCCGCCGATGGCACTGTCGTGACGCGTGCTCAGCACGAAACTGGTGTTGAACGCATCGACCTCGACGTCACGATCGGCGTGATAGCGAACGCAGCCCTCGACCATGCCGGCGAGGAACGCGTCGTTGACGGTGACAAACACACGCTTGGCCGCAGCCTTCAGCTCGTCGAGTGGCACCGAGACGTGTTCGAGGTGACGATGTCGAG
>CAZJUC010000031.1:0-21361 GCA_964549065.1 uncultured Ilumatobacteraceae bacterium | reverse complement strand
GCGATGCGCTGCTGCTTCTCGAGTGGCATCGCGGCGATCGTGCGCATGTTGTGCAGACGGTCGGCCAGCTTGATGACGAGCACCCGCAGGTCCTTCGCCATCGCCACCAGCATCTTGCGCATGCTGGCCGCCTGCTGTTCCTCCCGCGAGTCGAAACGGATCCGTTCGAGTTTGGTGACACCGTCGACGATCGCTGCCACCTCGGCACCGAAGTCACGCTCGACATCGGCAACGGTGATCTCGGTGTCCTCGACCGCGTCGTGGAGCAGTGCGGCGGTGACGGAGATCTCGTCGAGGCCGATGTCGGCGACGATCTGGGCGACGGCGAGGGGATGGTTGATGTAGCTCTCGCCGCTCGAGCGCATCTGCGACTGGTGCGCGTCGGCAGCGACCCGATAGGCGCGGCTGATCGTGGACACCGGCGACTTCGGGTGCCGCTGCCGGTACGAGGCGAGCAGGGGTGTCAGCTCGGAGTTCGCGACCGCGACGTGTTGGCGCCGCCACGGGAGCACACGGTCGACGGTCCCCACGCCAGTGCCCTCAGTAGTGCAGGAGCGACTTCACGGGGCGCTCCCCGATGTGGGCGCGTCCGCCGAGGTCGTCGAGTTCGAGCACGAAACCGAGGCCGGCGATGACCCCGCCGAGGGTCTCGACCAGCCGGGCGGTGGCGGCCGCCGTGCCGCCGGTGGCGAGCACGTCGTCGATGATCAGGATCCGCTCGCCCGGGTGGATGGCGTCACGGTGGATCTCGAGCTTGTCGGAGCCGTACTCGAGCTGGTACTCCTCGCGTACGACGGCCCACGGCAACTTGCCCGGCTTGCGCACCGGAACGAGACCGGCGCCGATGCGGTATGCGACCGCCGATGCGAAGATGAAGCCTCGGGCTTCGACACCGACCACCCGGTCGACCGAGGTGCCGGCGAACTCGTCGACCAGCCCGTTGACCGCCGAGGAGAAGGTGGTCGCATCTCCCAGCAGCGGCGTGATGTCACGGAAGGTGATGCCCTCGGTCGGGTAGTCCTGGATGTCGCGCACGAAGCTGCGAAGCGCCCGATGATCGCTCGTTCGCATCGCTGGAGAGTCGGCTGCCATGTCCGGAGGATACCGCCGAGGGACGGGCCTCACGATGACCTGGTCCGGACCGGGACGAGCCGCGCCCAGCCGGTCAGCGACGCTTTTTCTTGCGCGGACGCGGTGGGTGCGTCAGCAGCCGGTCGGCCTGCACCGACGCAGTGGCACCGGCCGGGGCGCCAGCAGGCACCGGCTCTCGTTCGGACCCGTCGTCCGGGCTTCCCGGCGCGCCGCTCTGCGGGGTGTCCTCGGGGATCCGTCCGCTGACACCGGCCCCCATCACCGCCGCTCGGAGGTCGTCGCCGAGCAACCGTGAGCGGCGCGAGGTGCGTGTGGTCTTCGACTTCAAGAAGGCGAGCAGCGGCGTCGCGATGAAGATCGACGAGTACACCCCCGAGATCATGCCGACCAGCAGCGCCAGGCCGAACTCTCGCAGTGCCACGGCACCGAGCAACCCGGAACCGAGCATGAGGATCGACACCACCGGCAGGATCGACGAGAAACTCGTGATCAACGAGCGCACCATCACCTGGTTCATCGAGACGTTGACGATGTCCTCGTACGGCGTCTTGGTGCCGGCGTAGCGTCCCTCGTTCTCCTTGACCCGGTCGAACACCACGATCGTGTCGTAGAGCGAGTAGCCGAGGATCGTGAGGAACGCGATCACCGTTGCCGGCGTCACCTCGAACTGGAAGACCGAGTACACGCCCACCGCGACGATGACATCGTTGGCCATCGCGGTGATCGCCGCCAACGCCATGCGCCACTCGAATCGCAGCGAGATGAACACCGCCACCACGAGCAGGAAGATCACCAGTGCGCGTGCGGCCTTCTCGGTGATCTCGGCTCCCCAGGTCGAGCTGGTGAACGAGAAGCTGATGTCTTCGACGCCGACGCCGGCAGCCTCTGCGAAGTCCGCGGTGACGGCGTCGGCCTGCTCGCGAGGGAGCACTTCGACCTGCACCGTGACGACGTCGGAGGTCTCGGAACTGCGCAACTGGATGCGAGCGCCGCTGGTGGAGACGTCGTTGGCGTTCAGGACGTCGGTGGCCTCGTCGACACCGAAGGTCTCGCTGGCGGGGATGTCCCATGCATCTCCACCCTCGAAGTCGAGGCCGAGATTGAGGCCCTGCACGAAGAGCGACCCGACGGTGACCGCCACGGCGATGATCGCGACGATCAGCCCGACCTTGCGCTTGCCGTAGAAGTCGATCGCGGTCTGGCCGCGGAAGAGTCGTCCGATGCCGGTGGAGGAGACGCTGGTGTCGAGGGTCATGCCGTCGCCACCTTCATGCCGAGCACCGTTTCACGCTTGGCCATCAGCTTCGTGCGCGCCAGGAGCAGCACGGCCGGCCGGGTGAAGAAGTAGCAGACCAGGAGGTCGCAGATCGTGGTGAGGCCGAGATAGAGGGCGAAGCCGCGCACGGAGCCGACACTCAGCGAGAACAGGATCCCGGCGGCGATCAGGGACACCACGTCAGCGGACCAGATGGTGCGCCAGGTCATCTTGAAACTGCGCGGCGCTGCGTTCTTGATCGTGCGACCGTTGCGCAATTCGTCCTTGATGCGTTCGAAGAACACCACGTAGCTGTCGACGGTGACACCGATGGCCACGATGATGCCGGTGACACCGGCGAGACTGAGCGCATAGTTGGTCCATCCGGACACGAACGACGCCATCGAGAACACCATGCCGGCCCACACCGTGATCCCACCGACGATGACCAGCGCCAGCCAGCGGTAGTAGGCAACGAGGAAGGTCAGCACGAGGCCGAGCCCGACGAGGCCGGCGATGATCGCTGCCTGCAACGAGTCCGAACCGGCCGAGGGCGAGACGGTGCGTGCCTCTTGGGCTTCGACCTCGACGGGGAAGGCGCCGCGGTTGAGGACGGAGGCGAGTTCCTCGGCCTCGCCCTGGGTGAAGGTGCCGGTGATCGACACCGAGTCCTGGAAGTTGGGTTCCTGCACGGTCGGCGCCGACTGCACCACGCTGTCGAGCACGATCGCCAGACGCTGGCTGGGGCACGTGGCTGCCCGACTGAAGCACTGACTGGCGAGGCTGTTCCAGGTGTCGCGGCCTTCGCCGCCACGCAGGTCGACGGCAACACCCCATCCCTGCGACGCGTCGAGCGTGGGCTCGGCACTGCCGCGCTCGAACACTTCACCGGTGCCTTGGGCGGGACCGACACACTCGGCGGCACCGTCACGGGTGGGGAGCACCTCGGCGCCCGGCGTGACCGTCTGGGTCGGCAGCGGGGTGTCGAGGACCACGGGAGGCGTCGTGTCCGTCGGAGTGGTGTCGGCCGGGACGGTGGTGTCGACCGGAGTCGATTCGGGCGGCGCCTGTGGGCTGCGCAGCCCCTGCGGCTCGGTGTCCTCGCCCGGAACGCCGTCCTGGGTCGGCGTGCTGCCGGTGTCGACGGTCGGGCTGCCCGGCACTGGGCCCGCGGGGGTCGCATCGACGGGTTGGCAGCTGCCGGGGTTGAGCACGGGGCGCAGTTCGACCACACCGGACACGTCGACCGCGCTCAGCGCCTCTTGCTGATCGCGCACGCCGGGCAGGTCGACCACGATCGTGTCACCCTGGACACGCACGTCGGGTTCGGCGATGCCCTGCCGCTCGAGTTCGGAGCGGATCTGGTCGCGGATCACCGTCAGTTCGTCGGTGGACGCCGGCTCGGTCGGCGCCAGGATCACCGAGACGCCACCCTGCAGGTCGAGTCCGAGGATCGGGGTGTTGTCGGTGGCGATGTTGAAGCCGAGCGTGATCAGCACGATCAGCACGACGCCGATCAGCGAGGTCCAGAGACGACGTTTCATGGGGTGGGCTCAGTCGTCGTCGTCGGCGTTGGCCGACACCGACTCGTCCGCGTCGCCGTCGGACGTCTCGTCATCGGGTGACGCCTTGCCGGAAATTGCCGCACGAGCGATGCGGATCTGGACGTCGTCGTCGATCTCGAGCCAGAAACGGCTGTCGCCGTCCTCGCCCGTGACGATCCCGTAGACGCCCGAGGTGGTGATCACTTCATCGCCGACCTGGATCGATCGCTGCAGCTCCTGTTGCTCCCGCATCCGGCGGCGTTGCGGCCGGATGAGGAAGAAGTACATGGCGAACGGGATCAGCAGCAGGATGAGGAGCTGGATGATGGCGCCGCCTCCGCCGGAGTCCGACTCCTGGGCGATCAGCGCGGTGATGAGGTGCGAGGACATGACGGGCGACGATCCTACCTGCCAAGTGGGCCCGGCACCGGTCATCCCCAGACGTCGAGTACCGAGCGGCGCATCGTGTCGAACGTGCCCGCCTCGATCGCCGTGCGCATCGAGGCCATCAGTTCGATCGTCCACGCCACGTTGTGGATCGAGAGCAGACGTGACGCGGTGGGCTCGCCGACCTGGAGCAGGTGGCGGATGTACCCCCTGCTGTGGCGGGCGCAGACCTCGCACGAGCACGAGGCATCGAGCGGCTCGTCGAGTTCCGCGTTGCGTGCAGCTTTCGCCTGGAACCGGCCGGTGGAGGTGAGCGCGGTACCGTGGCGGCCGAGACGGGTCTGCATGACGCAGTCGAACTGGTCGACACCGAGCGTCACCGCTTCGATCAGCGACGCCGGATCGCCCACCCCCATCAGGTAACGAGGCCGATCGGCGGGCAGGTGTTCGAGCGCCGCGGCCAGTGCCGGCAGCATCTCCTGGCGGGTCTCGCCCACCGACAACCCACCGATCGCGTAGCCGTCGAAGCCGATGTCGACGATCTGTCGGGCGCTCTCGCGGCGCATCGTCTCGCTGATGCCGCCCTGGACGATGCCGAACAACGACTGCTCGACGCGTGTGTGTGCGACCTTGGCTCGCTGCGCCCATGCGGTCGTGCGCTCGAGCGCGGTGCGGATCACCGCGGGCGCGCTGGGCAACGGGGGGCAGACGTCGAGCACCATGGCGATGTCGGCGCCGATGCGCTGCTGGACGTCGATCGCGACCTCTGGCGTGTACCGGTGGGTCGAGCCGTCGTAGGTGCTCTTGAACGTCACGCCGTCGTCGTCGACCTTCGGGTCGAGCGAGAACACCTGGAAGCCGCCGGAATCGGTGAGGGTGAGTCCGTTCCAGCCGGCGAACCGGCCGAGGCCCCCGAACCGCTCGATCAGGTCGGCACCGGGGCGCAGCATCAGGTGATAGGTGTTGCCCAGCACGATCTGGGCCCCGACACGGCCGTAGTCGTCGGCACTCAGGTACTTGATCGCCCCCCGGGTGCCCACCGGCATGAACAGCGGCGTCGTGTAGCTCCCGCTCCTCGTCGTGGCGGTGCCTGCACGCGCTGCGCCGTCGACGGCATCCAGCTCGACGTCGACGGGGAACATGCTCAGCGGCTCCGGTCGAGGGACCGGTCGAGGAGCATGGCGTCGCCGAACGACAAGAAGCGGTAGTCGGCAGCGAGGGCACGCTCGTAGAGCGTGCGCCAACGGGGGCCGACGAAGGCGTCGATCATCATCAGCAGTGTGGTCTTGGGCAGGTGGAAGTTGGTCATCAGCAGATCGACGACCTGCCAGTCGAAGCCACGGTGGATGAACAGATCGGTCCGGCCCGACGACTCGCCCGAGCGCGCAGCCGACTCGAGCGCCCGGACCGCGGTGGTCCCGATCGCCACCACGCGTTCGGCGGCGCGGCATGCCTCGGCGGTCTCCGGTGGCACCCGGTAACGCTCCGTGTGCATGGGGTGGTCGAGCGGATTCTCGGCGCTGATCGGCTGGAACGTGTCCAGACCCACGACGAGCTCGACCGTGGCGGTGGCGACGCCGACAGTGGTCAGCCGGTCGAGCAGCTCGGGGGTGAAGTGCAGACCGGCTGTCGGAGCAGCAGCGGAGCCGGGTTCACGCGAGAACACGGTCTGATAGCGCTCGGGATCCCCCAGCCGCCCCGAGATGTAGGGCGGCAACGGCATTTCGCCGTGACGGTCGAGCAGCACTACCGGGTCGTCGTCACCGATGAGTTCCACCCAGAAGGTGTCGCCGGCCGGGGTCCGCTCCCCCATTCGCACCAGCGGTACGTCATCCGACCGGAGGATCTCACCGACAGCAAGTTTCCCTCCCGGCCGCACGAGGGCCTCCCACGTGCGACGATCGGCATCCCACGGTTCGAGCAGCAACACCTCGGCGCCGCCGCCGGTGGCTCGCTGGAGCCGAAGCCGCGCGGGGATCACCCGCGTCTCGTTCAGTACCAGGAGATCACCCTCGCGCAGCAGCTCCGGAAGGTCGCGCACGTGACGATGCTCGGGGGCCTCGCTCCCCCGGTCGACCAGCAACTTGGCGGCGTCACGTGGTTCGACCGGCGTCTGCGCGATCCGGTCCTCCGGCAAGTCGTAGTCGAAGTCCGCGATCTCCATCCCGAAAGTGTGCCAGTCAGTCGAAGAGCGAGCTGGTGCCGGGGGCCCGGCGAGGAGGCGCAATGCCCAGGTGGTCGTAGGCGGCATCGAGCACCACACGGCCGCGGGGCGTGCGCGCGATCATGCCCTGGGTGATCAGGAACGGCTCGTACACGTCCTCGACCGTCTCGGGTTGCTCGCCGACGCTGATCGCCACCGTCGACAGCCCCACGGGGCCTCCGTTGAACTGCGTGCACAGGGCGGTGAGGATCGCCCGGTCGACCTTGTCGAGTCCTCGGTCGTCGACGCCGAAGAGGGCGAGGCCCTCGCGGGCGATGTCGGCATCGATGGCGCCGTCGTGACGGACCTCGGCGAAGTCGCGGACCCGACGCAGCAGGCGGTTGGCGATGCGCGGCGTCCCACGCGACCGGCGTGCGATCTCCCAGGCGCCGTCGCGGTCGATCTGCACGTCGAGGATGCCGGCGGCTCGCTCGACGATGGCTCGCAGCTCGTCGTCTTCGTAGTAGTCGAGGCGCGCCACGAGCCCGAACCGGTCACGGAGGGGGCCCGTGATCATGCCCGTGCGCGTGGTTGCCCCGACCAGCGTGAACGGAGGCATCGTCAGGCGGATACTCGACGCGGCGGGGCCCTTGCCGACGACGATGTCGAGCTGGAAGTCCTCCATCGCCGGATAGAGGATCTCCTCGACCGCCCGCGACAGCCGGTGGATCTCGTCGATGAAGAGCACGTCGCCGTCTTCGAGCTTGGTGAGGATCGCAGCGAGGTCACCGGCGCGTTCGAGTGCAGGGCCCGACGTGACGTGGAGGTGCACGCCCATCTCGGTGGCGACGATGCCTGCCAGGGTGGTCTTGCCGAGCCCCGGCGGGCCGGCGAAGAGCAGGTGGTCGACCGGTTGATCGCGCTTGCGCGCCGCTTCGAGGACGATGCGCAGGTGCTCCTTGAGTTCGCGCTGGCCGACGAACTCGTCCAGCGCTCGGGGCCGCAGACCCGCCTCGAGTTCGATCTCGGCGCTGACGACGTCGTCGTCGACACCGCCGATGCCGGGGTCGAGGAACTCGTCACGCACGACGGGCCCCCAACATCTTGAGGGCGTCGCGCAGCAGTGTCGACGAGTCGCCGCCGGTGGGGAGCTCGCGCAGGGTGTCGCGAATCTCGTCGGTGCCGTAGCCCAGCCCCGACAGCGCGTCACGCACGTCGGCGACCGCCGACACCGTGCCTCCGTCACTGCTGTCGAGCATCGGGACCGACAGCCGGTCGCGCAGCTCGATGATCAACCGCTCGGCGGTCTTCTTGCCGATGCCGGGGACCATCGTGAGCGCCGCGGCATCGTTGTCGGACACGACGTCGAACAGTGCCGCCGGGGGGTGCGTCGCCAGGATCGCGACAGCGAGCGCCGGGCCGATGCCGTGCGTGGCGATCAGCGCCTGGAACGTCGAACGGTCGTCACGGGACGTGAACCCGTACAGCGTCTGGGCCTCTTCGCGGATGTGATGGTGAACGTACAGGAACACCGGGGTCCCCGGCTCGAGCTCGGCCAGGACACGGCTCGCCACGGTGACCAGGTAGCCGACGCCGCCGACTTCGAGCAGCACGGAGCCGTCGGTGTTGCGTTCGAGCACCGAGCCGCGCAGAGAGCCGATCATGCCGAGGCTCCGATGCCCCCGGCCCGGGCATTCATCGGCGACATCGCCAGATGACACAGTGCCAACGCTGCGGCATCGGCTGCGTCGGCCGGCTGCGGCAGCGCCACCAGGTTCAGCCGGGTCTGCACCATCTTCTGCACCTGCAGCTTGTCGGCGCCGCCCCACCCGGCAACGGCGTCCTTGACCTGGTTGGGCGTGTACTGGACCACTTCGCAGCCGGCGAGCGACGCCTCGGCCAGCGCGAGGCCGCTCGCCTGGCCGACGCTCATCGCGGTTCGGACATTGACCTGGAAGAAGACCTGTTCGACGGCCACCACGTCCGGTCGGAATTCGGCGATCAGTTCGGTGAACTCGGTGCGGAGCACCGCAAGGCGCTCCGGGAGCGGATCGGACTTCGGTGTGGTGATCACCCCGAGCGAGATGGCGTTGGCGGTGCGGCCACCGCGCCCGTCGACCACGGCGAACCCGCACCGGGTCAGGCCGGGGTCGATGCCGAGCACCCGACGAACCGGAGACGACGACCGGGCGGCGGCACTGTTGGCGAACACAGGTTCGTACCTTAGTGCGCCGACCGCGTCAGCGGGTGATCTTCTCCAACTCGCCGATCAGCTCATCGACCGGGCGGAAGGTGAGTCCCGCGATCGCCCGATGGGCGTAGCGCACGACGCCGTCGGCGTCGACGATGAACACGCTGCGCCGAGGGAACCCGATCGGGCCGAGCGTCCCGTACAGCCCGGCGACGGTCTTGTCGGCGTCGGCGAGCAAGGGGAACTCGAAGCCGTGTCTGCCCGCGAACGCGTCGTGGCTGTTCACGTCCTGCGCCGAGATCCCCATCACCTGTGCGTTCATCTCGCTGAACTGCTCGAGGTCGTCGTTGTAGGTGTTGAGCTGCTTGGTGCACACCGGCGTGTCGTCACCCGGGTAGAAGACCAGCACCACCGGCTGCCCCCGGTAGTCCGACAGCGTGTACTCGCGGTCACCGGTACCGGCCAGGGTGAAGTCAGGCGCCTGATCGCCAACTCCGAGGCTCATGATGCCGCCACCTCCATCAGCTCGTCGCTCATGTCGAAGTTCGAAAAGACGTCCTGCACGTCGTCGTTGTCCTCGAGCGCTTCGAGGATCCGCAGGATCGCCTTGGCGTCGGAGGTGTCGGTGACCGGGACGAGGTTGTCGGCCACCATCGGCGAGTCGGCCGAGATCACCTCGACACCCGCCTCGTCGATGGCCGTCTTGACGTCGTAGACGACCGACGGGTCGGTCATCACCCGGAAGGCATCGCCCTCGGCGACGACGTCGTCGGCACCGGCGTCGATCGCCGCGAGCATGATCGTGTCCTCGTCGACCCCTTCTCCGGTGATGATCACGCCACGCCGGTGGAACTGCCAGCCGACCGCGCCCGGTTCGGCCATCGAGCCGCCGAGCTTGGAGAAGATGTTGCGGATCTCGGCGCCGGTGCGGTTGCGGTTGTCGGTGAGCACGTCGATCATCAGCGCCACGCCACCGGGCGCGTACCCCTCGTACATGATGCTCTCGTACGTGCCGCCGTCGTCATCGCCGGTGCCGCGCTTGATCGCCCGGTCGATGGCGTCGTTGGTCATGCGAGCGGCCTTGGCCTTCTGCACCGCCGTGCGCAACGTCGGATTCGTGTCGACGTCGCCGCCGCTCTTGGCCGACACCTCGATCTGGCGGGCGAGCTTCGCGAAGAGCTTGCCCCGCGCCTTGTCGGCGGCGCCCTTCTTGTGCTTGATCGTTGCCCATTTGGAGTGGCCGGACATCAGGTCTCTTTCGTGTGATCAGAGGCTCTCGAGGAAGAGCCGGTGCAGCCGGGCGTCGTCGGTGAGTTCCGGGTGGAACGCTGCCACCGTACAACGTCCGCCGCGCAGCAGGACAGGTACGCCGTCGTGGGACGCGAGGGTCTCGACATCGGGACCGACCCGTTCGACGAGCGGCGCCCGGATGAAGACGGCGTGGAATTCGTCGGCCAGTCCGACGACCGCGAGGCCGGCTTCGAAGCTGTCGAGCTGGCGTCCGTACCCGTTGCGTCGAACGGTCAGGTCGATCAGGTCGAATCCCCGCTGGTCCGGGCGCCCGTCGAGGACCTCGGTGGCGCACAGGATCATGCCGGCGCAGGTCCCGAACACCGCCAGACCGTCGGTCAGCAGACCCTTGAGATCGTCGAAGAGACCACTCGTGGTGAGCAGATGCGACATCGTCGTGCTCTCGCCGCCCGGCAGCACGATCGCGTCGAGCCCGCAGAGATCGGCGCTGGTACGCACGAGCGGAGCCGACGCTCCGAGCTGTTCGAGACGCTGACGGTGGATGTCGAACGCACCTTGGAGCGCGAGGACACCGACCGTCCGCCCGGCCCCGGGGGTGTCACCAGCCCCGATCGGCATACCGCTGGTTGATCTCGTCCATCTCGATGCCGGTCATCGGTGTCCCGAGGCCGCGGCTGACCTTCGCGAGGATGTCGGCGTCGGCGAAGTGGGTGGTGGCCTCGACGATCGCCTTCGCACGCGGCGACGGGTCCTCGGACTTGAAGATGCCCGAGCCGACGAACACCGCCTCGGCGCCGAGCTGCATCGCCAGCGCGGCATCGGCCGGTGTGGCGAGACCGCCGGCGCAGAACACGGGGACCTGCAGTTTGCCGGTCTCGGCGATCTCCTGCACCAGCGGCAGCGGGGCCTGCAGCTGCTTCGCCCACTGGAACAGCTCGGCCTGGTCGGCCTGGGTGATCTTGCGGATGTCCCCGAGGATGTTGCGCAGGTGGCGAACCGCTTCGACGACGTTGCCGGTGCCGGCCTCGCCCTTCGAGCGGATCATCGCCGCACCCTCCGAGATCCGACGCAACGCCTCTCCGAGGTTGGTGGCACCGCACACGAACGGCACGTCGAATGCGAACTTGTCGATGTGGTGGGTCTCGTCGGCCGGGGTGAGCACCTCGGACTCGTCGACGAAGTCGACACCGAGCGCCTGCAGGATCTGCGCCTCGACGAAGTGACCGATGCGGGCCTTGGCCATCACCGGGATCGACACCGCGGCCTTGATGCCCTCGATCATCTCCGGATCGCTCATCCGGGCCACGCCGCCGTCGCGACGGATGTCGGCGGGAACTCGCTCGAGCGCCATCACGGCCACGGCGCCGGCGTCTTCGGCAATCTTGGCCTGCCCGGGCGTGACGACGTCCATGATGACACCGCCCTTCATCATCTCGGCGAGTCCGCGCTTGACGGGAAAGGTTCCGGTGTTGCCTGTCATCCCGACAGCGTACTTTCGACTCGGCGGTTCCGCTGCGGTGTGATCAAGGAGTGGGGGGTGCCGGCGCCAACACCTCGACCCGTCCGGCGTCGACGTCGACGATGTCGGCCAGCTCGATCCACGTGTTGCCCGGGGCGAGGGCGATCGGCTCGCCCTCGTCGGTCACGAACTCGAGTGGTTCCGTGTTGACCTCGCGGGTCCACGAGCCGGTGATCACTTCGCCTCCACTGAACACCCACACCGGGCCGGTTCCGATCGTCTGTGCCTCGGGGCTCCTGCGGTCGACGCTGCTCGGCCGGTACTGCACGCCCATCACGACGATGTTGGTGGCCCGGATGCGTCCGAACAGATCGTCGTCGTGCGGCCGGCCGCGCTGCGAGCGGTCGAACTTGTCGAACTCGGGGTTCCAGGTCCACTCGATGCTCTCGGAACCGACCCGCGCCTCGACGCCACTGGTGGGATCCCCGCCGAACGTCTCGCCGGCGTCGAGGTAGAGGTACTGCTGGCGCGGCAGGGTCGGCTCGTCGCCGGGCGCCTGTTCCCAGATGACGTCGGTGGAGGCGTAGAAGTTGTGCGGGATGCCTCCCGGACCGCGGTAATACCCGCGGGCGTTGTTGGGGCCCATGTTGATCAGCGTGGAGTCGTTGATCGCCCTGGTGACGCCCGGGTTCCCGCCACTCCACACGAACAGCGGGAAGAAGAACGACGTGAACAGGTCGATGTCCTGGGTGCGACCCGACCGGATCGGCCCGAGCGGGTCGGAGCTCTGCGAGTGGAACACCGCGGCAAACCGTGTCGTGCGGCCCTCGACGACCTCTTCGAACACGATGTCGGCGACTGCGAGGCCGCTGTGGTTGGGGACGGCGGAGGGGTTGTTGTCGATCTTGGCGACCAGTGCAGGTCGCTGCAGGATCTCGTCGGCGCTCTCGAGCGGTTCGCCGGTGAGCGGTTGGCGGATCGTCTCGGGCATCGTCGTCGTGGTGGTGGTCGACGTCGACGACGAGGTGGTCGTGGTCTCCTCGACGGTGGTCGTGGTCGTCGAGGTGGTGGAGGTCGAGTCGGCGGTTTCGTCGCCGTCGCCGCCGCAGGCCGCGACGATCAGGGCGAGAGCGGCGAAGCCGGCCAGCGGTCGGGACAGGTTCATCAGAGTTCTCTCAGGAGGGCGATTCGCTCGTCGAGCGGGGGATGGGTGTCGAACATGCGGTGAACGCCGCCCAGCTTGCCGTCGTCGCCGACACCACTCATGGGCTGTTCGATCCACAAGTGTGCCGTAGCGGTCGACGCGGAATGCGTCACCGTCGTGTCGTCCTTCAGTTTCTCGAGCGCCGAGATCAGCCCGGGGGGATAGCGGGTCAGCTGACAGGCGGTGACGTCGGCGAGCGTCTCACGACGTCGCGAGATCGTTGCCTGCATGATCTTGGCGATGATCGGCGCGGTGATCAGCAGGATGATCCCGACGTAGGCGAGCGGGTTGTTGGCGTTGTTGCGATCACCGGTGCGAGCGATTCGTCCGCCGTTCCACCACATGGTGCGGATGGCCATGTCGGCGATCAGCGCCACGGTACCGACCATCACGATCGCCAGGGTCGACACCAGGATGTCGTAGTTGCGGATGTGGCTGAGCTCGTGGGCCACGACGCCCTCGAGTTCGACCCGGTTCATCTTCTCGAGCAGACCCGTGGTGACCGCGATGGCTGCATGGTTCGGGTTGCGGCCCGTCGCGAACGCGTTGGGAGCCGGGTCGTCGATGACGTACACGCCCGGTTTCGGCAGTCCTCCGGCGATGCACAGCCCCTCGACGAGGTTGTGGAGTCGCTGGTACTCCTCGGGTGGCGCCGGGCGCGCTCGACTCACCGCGAGCGCGATCTTGTCGGCTCGCCAGTACGACGTGAATGCCACGACCCCGCTGAGCACCAGCGCGACGAGCGTGAACACGATCCCGTTGCCCACGACCGCGCCGATCGCTGCGCCGACGAGCGCGACGAACACCATGAATCCCACCACGAGCAGCACGCTGCGCCGCTTGTTCGATCTGATCAGTTCGAACATCAGCGGGCGGTCAGAACTCGACCGACGGAGCGGTGCGGGCCTGGTCCTCGGCCTCGAAGTACTCCTTGGGTTCGAAATTGAACATCTTCGCGATGATCACCGTCGGGAACGACTCGAGCTTGTTGTCGTAGGTCAGGACACTGTCGTTGTAGAACTGGCGGGCGTAGGCGACCCTCCCCTCGGTGGCGGTCAGCTCTTCCTGCAGTGCCAGGAAGTTCTGGTTGGCCTTGAGGTCGGGATAGGCCTCGCTGAGCGCGAACAGCTGACGCAACGCCCCCGACAGCATGTTGTCGGCCGCGGCCTGTGCCGGCGGCGTGTCGGGCGCAGCGATCGCCGTGTTGCGAGCGGAGATGACCGCCTCGAGGGTCTCGCGTTCGTGGGCGGCGTAGCCCTTGACGGTCTCGACGAGGTTCGGGATGAGATCGAGCCGTCGCTTCAGCTGGACGTCGATCTGCGACCAGGCGTTCTCGACCTGGTTGCGCGATCGGACGAGTCCGTTGTAGGAGACGACCAGGAACCCCACCAGGATCACCACGACGACGACCACGATGATGGTTGGAATCATTGCCCGGAGTCTACGGCCAGACCGTCAGTCAGCCGAGGATGGACAGATCGAACGGTAGATCTCCAGGTACCGGTCGACCAGCGTCGTCATGGCGAACGCCTGGGCCCGGATCTCGCCCGCCTGGCGCAGCCGTCCGGCCAGGTCGTCGTCGACGATCACCATGGCGAGGGCGCCGGCGAGCGCGTCGACGTCGCCGGGCTCGACGAGCAGCGAATCGACCTCGGAGCTCGCCACGTTGCGATATCCGTCGAGCGAACTGGCCACCACGGTGGTCCCGGCCGCCATCGCCTCGATCAGCACGACCCCGAACGACTCACCGCCGAGCGACGGCGCGCAGAACACGTCCGCGGTGCGCAGCCGGGCGAACTTCTCGTCGTCACTGACCCGCCCGAGCCACTGGAATCGATCGTCGTCAGCGGTCCTGGCGGACAACTCCTCGGTGTCCGGGCCGGTCCCTGCCACCCAGACGTCGACATCGAGGTTCGACCGCTGGACGGCCTCGATCAGCACCCGCAAGCCCTTGCGCTCCTCGTGACGCCCGCAGAAGAACACCGACGGACACTTCGGCGACGCCTCTCGCGGCCACGGCGCAACCGACCGGATGGCGTCGAGTTCGACACCGTTGAACAGCACCTCGTACTCCCCGCCGAGCTGGCCCTGCACCAGCGCCAGCGCATCTTTCGAGACCACGACCTTGCGGTCGATGCGGCGGATCAGACGCGACAACGCAGGCCCGAGCAGTCGATAGCTCGCCGATGTGCCTGCAGCATGGAACGTGGCGACCGTGGGCGCCGACTGCACCATCAGCGCCGTCGCCGTGGGGCCCGGCGCCAACGGCTCGTGGAGATGGACGACGTCGAACTCCTCGTCGGCGAGGACGCGCAGCGTACGCAGCGCCGCCGACGGGTCGGGGGCCAGCGGAGCGATCGACCCGTTCGCCGACAGCGGCAGCGAATTGCCGAGCGGCGACACGAACGGCTCCGGTGGCGGACCGTCGCACGGACCCAGCACGCGGGCCTCGTGCCCGCGTCGGCGCAGTTCGCGGGCCAGCCCGAGTACCTGGGCCTGGACACCGCCGGGCACGGTCAGGCTGTACGGACAGACGATGCCGATCCTCATGCCGTCCGGTTCCTCATCGGGCTCGTCCGATCACGTGACGGTCACGACTCAGGCCACCCCGAAGCGGCGATCGAGTTCGGCGGCCTCCAACGGACCCGACAGCAGGAAACCCTGCCCGATGTCGCAGCCCAGCGCCTGCAGCACCCGCAGCTGTGCCGGACGTTCGATGCCCTCCGCGACGGACATCACGTCGAGGCCGGCGGTCAGTTGCAGGATCATCTTGGCCAACGACATCGATTGGGCTCGGTGGTCGAGTTCGTCGACGAACTGGCGGTCGATCTTGACGATGTCGACCGGGAACTGCTGCAGGTACGACAGCGAGCAGTAGCCGGTTCCGAAGTCATCGATCGCAATGAGTACACCAAGTTCACGTAGTGGGGCAAGGTTGTCGGACCCGGACTCGATCTCTTCGACCAGCATCGTCTCGGTGATCTCGATGACCACCTGGGCCGGATCGAGTCGGTGGGTGACGAGCGAGGTGCGCACGTGTTCGACGAATTCGGGCGAACGGACCTGCAGGGGCGACACGTTGATGCTGATGCGCTGCGGCCCTCTCGCCTGCCAACGGGAGGCCGATCGGATGCTCTCCTCGACGACCCACTTGCCGATCGGGACGATCAAGCCGGCGCGTTCGGCGATCGGGATGAACTCCGACGGCGGAATCGAACCCCGCGTCGGGTGCTCCCAGCGCAGCAGTGCCTCGGCACCCACGACCCGGTGCGAGCGGAGATCGACCATCGGCTGGAAGACCAACCGGAGTTGGTCTCGTTCGATCGCCGATCCGAGGTCGCCGCGGAACTCGAGGTGGCGGGTGGCGCTGAGTCGCATGGCCGGGTCGAAGATCTTGATCTGGCTCTTGCCGGCCCGCTTCGCCTCGTACATCGCGATGTCGGCGTCGCGGAGGAGTCCGGCGGTCGTCATCCCCGGCGCCGACACGGCCACGCCGACGCTGGCGAGCACGGCGAGGTCGTAGCCGGCGAGCGACACGGGTTGGCGGAGTGACTCGAGCAGCGCCTCGGCCACATCGAGCGCACGATCGACGCCCCCGCGGTCCTCGAGCAACAGTGCGAACTCGTCACCGCCGAGGCGTGCCGGGGTGTCTCCGGCACCGGCGACGCGACGGATCCGGTCGGCGATCGAACGGAGCATCTGGTCGCCCACCCCGTGGCCGAGTGCGTCGTTCACCGACTTGAAGTCGTCGAGGTCCACGAACAGCACGACCACCGGATCGTCGTCGGGCCGCACGACCGTGAGCGCGTGGTCCATCCGATCGAGGAACAGCGCCCGGTTGGCCAGACCGGTCAGTTCGTCGTGGAACGCACGGTGACTGAGCTGGCGCTCGAGATTGCGCTGCTCGGTGACGTCGCGGAACGTGGCGACCATCCCGTCGACGGCATCCCCGCCGAGCAGGTTCGCAATCGTCGCTTCCATCCGACGGCGCTGCCCGTCGACTCGGACCAGACTGGCCTCGAGCTGCACCATCTCCCCTTGCGCGAGCGCACCGGCCTTGCGGAGTTCGGTCGCTGCGGCGTCACGGTCGTCGCTGGCGACCAGGTCGACCAGCGATCGGCCGGTCCAGTCCTCGGGGCGATGGCCGAGCGTGCTGGCGAGACCGGCACTGGCGTAGCTGATCAGGCCGGCGGCATCGACGAGCAGCACCACGTCGCTCGAGTGCTCGACCATGGCGGCGAGCCGATCCTGACCCTTGCGTTCGGTGAGCTCGCGCACCGTGGCGACCAGGCGCCACATCTGCGTCAGCGCCAGGACGACCACGACCACGGCGGACACGGCAGCGATCGTTCGCGTGGTGCGCGTTCCGATGCCGGCGGCGCTGAGCGTCAAGAGGACCGTCAACGGGGTGAGCGCGGCGACGCTGAGCCAGACGACACGGCCGAGTCCCAGCATGGGTGCGGTCTCGCTCGGACGGTTGCGGTGCGTCATCGTGGGGTCGATGGCGGCGGCGCCGATGATCAGCGGTGGAGCGATCGACAGCGCTGCGATCAGCCCGCCGGCGCCGAGCGCGCCGCGCAGCTCGGCGATGCTACGCGCCATGTCCGACACGAGCAGCAGACCGACACCGAGCGCCAACAGCGTGGTCGACGGGATGCGGAATCGGTTCTGGGCCGCAGTGCGCAGCACGATGGCGAGCGCGAGCGCGTCGAGCATCGGGACGAGCACCGCCCAGACCCGGTCGCCGAAGGCCAACCCACGGTCTGCCAGGTACGGCTCGACGACGGCCAGCCAGACCCCGAGCCCGACGGCGATGCCGACGATCGCCGTCTCGATGGGACCCAGCGAGTCGTCGTCGGTCGGTGTCTCCCGGCCGAGCATCGCAACCGCGATCACGAGGAGTGCCGTTGCGACGAGGTGAACTGCATCGCTCGCCGACGGGAACGTGTCGGAGCCACCGAAGTGCAGCCGCGCCCAGACCAACTGTGCGACCGCGAGGACACCGAGCGAGCCGGCGACCAGCGACCACGCCAGCACACGGCGGGGCTGGTGGGCGGCGATCCCGAGCAAGACCGCCCCGACCCCGATCGCCGGCGCCACGACACGCAGCGTCTCGGCGGCCGCGCTCGGGGGCAGCACGAAGTACACGGCCGTGACCACGACCGCTGCAATGACGAGCGCGCGAGCGCGACTGGCCATCTGATATGTGTCCGCCGGTTCGATGATGTGTCTTCGGCAGATCGCTCAGACGACTTGATGCTGGTGCCCGTAGCCCGGGTCGGTCGGCCAGTTGGGTTGGAACAGGTGCCATTGTGAGGGCGCGCGCCGGATGAGCGTCTCGAGGTCGCGCGCCAGGAGCTGGGTGATCGCCTGCACGTCGTCACGCAGGCGTTGCCCGGACCGCGCGACGGGCAGCGGCGGCCGGACCCAGGCGAAGTGCCCGTCGACCCGCTCGGTGAAGTACACCCCCGTGGGCAGGATCGGCGCGCCGGTGCGCAACGACAAGGTGGCGGGGCCGGCAGGCAAGGTGGTGCGTTCGCCGAAGAACTCGACTTCGGGTCCACCGCCCTGCAGATCGCGATCGGCCAACAGGCACACGACGTGGTTGTCGCGCAGCGCCCGCATCACCGTCTTGCCGGCGTCGGGTCCGAGCGCAACGACCTGCATCCCGAGCCCCGACCGCAGCTCGACGAACCAGTCGAAGAGCTCGGGCGGGTCGATCTGCTCGACGACCACGGTGATCTGGTGACCCTGGTCGACGATCCAGCGTCCCGCCCATTCCCAGCCGCCGAGATGGGGCAGCACGAGGATCACACCGTTGCCGGCAGCGAGGGCGTCGACGATGTGCTCGTAACCGTCGACGTCGAACCCCCGCTCGACGGTCTCGACCGAGAGACTCGGCAGCCGGAAGCTCTCGAGCCAGTAGCGCGCATAGGAATCGAACGCCTCCTGCACCGCTCGCCGAAGGCGGAGCCCGCGCAACGTCGGGTCGGCGCGCCGAAGATGACGTTCGATCATCGATCGTCGTTCGGGGCTCGCGATGTTGGCGCCGAATCCGGCCGGCGCGACCATCCCCGCGGCGACCGCCGCCGGCAGCCGCCGGGCGGCGCGAGCACCGAGGCGGTACGACGACGTCGTGGCCGCATCGATCAGGCGACGCGAACCACCGAAGGGGTCCGGGAGGCGGGGACGTTCGGGCACGACGGTCGATGCCGTCAGGTCGGTCGCCGGGGCACCCGGGTGCGTCGACGCTCGGTTCGTGCGACGCGGCGGCTCTGGCGCCGCGATCGTCGCATCTCGATCTTGGCGGCCGTGACGGGAGCGACGGCTGCCTGGGTCCACACCTTGATGAACCGCTGGATCGCCGTGATCGACGTGAGCACCAGCATGATCCACAGGATCGGGATCAGCAGTACCGGGAACAACAAGCCGACACAGAGCGCGATGATGCGCTCCGCCCGCTCCATCAAACCGCCCTTGGCGTCGATGCCGAGCGACTCGGCCTTGGCGCGCTGATAACTGATGATGCTCGACACCGCCATCACCGCGAACGGCAACAGCGCCATGTGCGGCGACTCTTCGCTCGCGAAGTACCACGCGATACCACCCAGCAGCAGCGAGTCGGTGATGCGGTCGACGGTGGAGTCGAAGAACGCCCCACGCTGACTGGCGGTGTCGGAGGCCTTGGCGAGCGCACCGTCGAGGAGGTCGGGCAGCGCAGCGAGGATCACGAGGAGCAACCCGAGGCGCAGCTGGCCGGCACCGATGGCGACGGCGGCACCCACGCCGACCAACATTCCGAGGATGGTCAGATGGTCGGGCGTCAGCCCGGTCTTGCGCAGCGCAGCCCCGACGGGTTTGACGGCCTTGTCGACCGGGGTACGGAACTTGCCGTCGAACATCGAGCTGACGCTATCGCGACTCGGCGAGCAGTTCGGGGTTGTCTTCCCGGAGGTGCTCGACGATGCGGCCGTCGATGGCGTCGACGAGGACGAGCCCACGCTCGGTCGGCGGATCCTCGGCCGAATAGCACAGCACCCGCCACGTGGGACGGCTGCGCACGCCCCGCCACACCTGCTGCGCGGAGGCGTGACCGACCGGGAAGCCGAGAGCTTGTTGCGCGACGACCAACGCCTCGGTCTCGTCGACATGCATTCGCCATCCGCTCGCGATCGAGAACAACCCGACCGCACCGAGGACCGCAGCTGCGACCAGCCACCCCACGTTCACGGCGGCCGAGCCGTCGAGCGCGACGTAGACAACCACACAGACGGCAGCGACGACGAGGTAGAGCGCGCCAGGCCACCGACGTCGACTGTTGTCCGGAAACTGGTACGGGCCGACGAACGCGGACGGGTCCAGGTCCGAGGGAAGTTCGTCGCGGATGTCGTCGGTCATCACGGTCAGGCTACTGATGCGGGCCCACGCTGCTCGCCCAGGCGCCGCGGAGTTTCGCGGCGGTGTCGACGAGCGCTTCGGGCAACGTCTGGGTGTTCGAGATCGCCGACATGAAGTTCGAGTCGCCGGTCCATCTCGGCACCACGTGCACGTGCAGGTGGTCCGGCACCGACCCGCCGGCCGGACGCCCGAGGTTGAGTCCGACGTTCATGCCGTCGGGCGCGTACACCGAACGGACGACTCCGACAGCCTCGGTGACGGTGGCCCAGAGATCGACGGTCTCCTCCCCGGTGAGCCCGTCGAGGTCGGCCACCTCCCGATAGGGCACCACCAGGACGTGGCCCGTCGTGTACGGGAACAGGTTGACCACGACGAAGCAGGTCGACCCGCGGTGCACGATGTGGGTGTCGGAGTCAGGCGCCCCGGACTGCAGCAGCCGGCTGAACACGCTGCCCGCCTCGGCCGGGCCGGGGTCCGTTGCCGCGCCCGTGCGGACGGGTGCCGACGTGACGTAGCTCGATCGCCACCCCGACCAGATGCGCTCGAGCATCGTCACCGACCTCCGTCAGGCGCCCAGCGCCGCCGACTGGGCGTCGGCCATCTCACGGAGGAACAGTTCGACGAAGCTGTCGACGGCGACGCCGCGCTCGACGTCACCGCCCCGAGGATTCACACCCACGGTTCCGGCTGCCACGTCGTCGTCGCCGACCACCAGGACATAGGGGATCTTCTCGAGCTTGGCGTTGCGGATCCGCTTGCCGAGCCCGTCGTCGGCCGGCGACGTGTCGACGCGGGCTCCCACCGCTTCGAGTGCCTCGAGCACCGTGGCGGCGTACGGCTCGTGCGCCTCGGCCACCGCCAGGACCCGCACCTGCGTCGGTGCCAGCCAGGTCGGGAACGCACCGGCGTAGTGCTCGATCAGCACACCGAAGAACCGCTCGATCGAGCCGAACAGCGCGCGGTGCAACATGATCGGCCGGTGGCGGCCGTTGTCGGCACCGACGTATTCGAGATCGAACCGCTCGGGGAGCTGGAAGTCGGCCTGGATGGTCGACAACTGCCACGAACGCCCGATCGCGTCCTTGACGTCGATGTCGATCTTGGGGCCGTAGAAGGCAGCGTCACCTTCCTTGACGGCGTACTCGAGACCGTGCGCGTCGAGCGCCTCCCGCAGCGCCTCGGTGGCCTCGCCCCAGATCTCGTCGCTGCCGACGTACTTCTCGGGGTCCTTGGTGGACAGGTTGAACGTGAAGTCGTCGAACCCGAACGCCCGCAGCACCGACAACACGAAGTCGAGCAGGCTGGCGACCTCGTCGGCCATCTGTTCCTTGGTGCAGTAGATGTGGCTGTCGTCCTGGGTGAATCCGCGAATTCGCATCAATCCGTGCAGGGTGCCGGCGCGTTCGTAGCGGTAGACGTTGCCGAGTTCGAACAGCC
>CAZJUC010000030.1:0-21431 GCA_964549065.1 uncultured Ilumatobacteraceae bacterium | reverse complement strand
ACCTCGCCGCCCGCCGCCCAGCCCACCGTGCCCCCGACCACCGCGCCTCCGACCACCGCGGCGCCGGCGCCCACCGCCACCACGACCTTCGAACCGGAGTTGACGCCGGCCGACGAAGCGACGATCGAGGCCATCGGGGTGCAGCTCGCCTCCTCGCCGCCCGAGTGCGACCCTCTGGACACCCGTGCCTGTGTGCTCCCGTTTCCCAGCGACGCGACCACGGTCGACGACACATCGTCCGAGACCGGTCGTCGGATCGCCTTTCCCGTAGGTGGGCTGCCGACCAACTCGTCGGGCGTCGCAATCGACCCGACCGCCTGGAACCTCAACGACGGGTTCAGTGCCAACTCGCCGTTGCTCACCTGGGTCGACGACCTCGACCCGATCGGCTCGGGCTTGCCGTCGTGGACCGATCTCGCCGCATCGCTCCAGCACGACACACCCGTCGTCCTCGTCGACACCGAGACCGGCGAGCGGGTGCCGCTGTGGGCCGAGGTCGACATCGACTCGTCCAGTCCCGACGGCGAGCTGCCGATGATCCGCCCGGCGATCAGCCTCGCGCCCGCCACCAACTACACCGTCGGGCTCAGCGGCCTCGTCACCACGGACGGCACGGCGGTGCAACCGTCGCCGACCTTCCGGGCGATACGCGACCGCCTCGGCACCGACATCGCACAGATCGAGGACCGGCGTGCGGCCCTCGACGGCGCCCTCGATGCACTCGATCGCGCGGGAGCGTCGCGCGACGATCTGCAACTGGCCTGGACGTTCACCACCGCCAGCACGGCCAACACGACCGACGACATCCTCGCGATGCGCGGCGAGACCCTCGGCGGGCTCGAAGCCGCCGCGCCCGAGTTCGCGATCACGTCCGTCACCGAGAACCCCGAGCCGGGACTCGCTCGTCTCGTGCAGGGCACCTTCACGGTGCCGAATTGGATGACGCTCGGCGGTGGACCGGGCACCACGTTGAACCGGGGCGACGACGGCGCGCCCGAGCTCAACGGCGTCCAGCAGTCGCCGTTCGCCTGCACGATCGCCGACGAAGTGCTCGCCGGAAGCGAACCCGCCCACGCGGTGCTGTACGGCCACGGCCTGCTCGGCTCGCATCTCGAGGTCGACGCCGGGAACATCGTGGCGATGTCCAACGAACACAGCGCGCTCTATTGCGCGACCAAGTGGGCAGGGTTCAGCGACGACGACATCCCGACCGCCATCGCCGCCCTGCAGGACTTCTCCGAGTTCCCCACCTTCGTCGACCGGATGAGTCAGGGCTTCGTCAACCAGCTGGTGCTGGGTCGGTTGATGTTGGCCGACAACGGCCTCGTCGGAGAGCCGGCGTTCCTCCGCCCTGATGGATCGAAGGTGCTCGACAACTCGACACTGCACTACGACGGCAACAGCCAGGGCGGCATCATGGGGATGGCCCTGGCAGCGATGTCGACCGATCTCCAACGAGTCGTGCTCGGGGTGGTTGGGATGAACTACTCGACGCTGCTGCAGCGATCCGTCGACTTCGACGTGTTCGAAACGGTGTTCGTGCCCGCCTACCCGGACCCTGTCGACCGGGCGATCGGCATCGCCGTGGCGCAAATGCTGTGGGACCGGGCCGAAGGAGCCGGCTACGTTCGCCATCTGGTTCGCGACACGCTCCCGGGCACGTCACCCACGTCCGTGCTCATGCACGTGGCATTCGGAGACTGGCAGGTGTCTGAGCTGACGGCGATGGTCGCGGCGCGAACGATGGGGGTGCCGATCCACCGGCCGGTCACCGCCGACGGGCGGAGCCTCGAACTCGACGCTGGTTGGGGCATCGGGACACTCGACTACTCGAACGACAGCTCCGCACTGATCATCTGGGACTCGGGCTCCGATCCGATCCCGATCGAGGCAGATGCACCCCGCACGAGCCGCGACCCTCACGCCGATCCGCGCAACGACATCGAGGTCCGCCGTCAGAAGGCGGCGTTCCTCTTCGACGGCGAGCTGATCGACGTCTGCGACGCGGGCCCCTGCACCGCCGCGCCCCGCTGAAGCGCCCTCAGCGGCGCAGCGATGTGCCGTCGCGGGTGGTCTCGACCGTCCAACCCTCGGCCTGCAGTTCGGCCCGCAGCGCATCCGCTGTGGCGAAGTCCTTCGCCGTTCGCGCATCGTCGAGGGCTCGCGCCCGGGCGAGGGCGTCGGCGTCGACCTCGGTGTCGGACCCGAGGGTGAGTCCGACGGCGTCGGTGATCTCGTGCACGGCGGCGACCAACCGACCAGCCGCGCCGTCGTCTGCGTCGAGGGCGGCGTTGGCACGGCGCACCGTGTCGAACAGCAGCGCCGTTGCGCGAGGTGTGTCGAGGTCGTCGTCCATTGCCGTGCGGAACTCGGCGAGCACGTCGGGATCGGGTTGGTCGGCGATGACGCCCGCCACCCGAGCGGCGAACGCGTCGAGCCCGTCGAGCGACTTGACCGCGGCATCGATGCCGTCCTGGGTGATCTTCACCGGGCTTCGGTAGTGCGACTGCAGCAGCACCATCCGGTATGCGCGGGGGTCGTAGTGCTCGATCAGGTCGAGCAGGTTCGACACGTTGCCGAGGCTCTTCGACATCTTCTCGCCCTCGGCGTCGACGACGAACCCGTTGTGCATCCAGTGATTGGCGAAGGTCTTGCCGAGCGCCACGGCCTGGGCCCGTTCGTTCTCGTGGTGGGGGAACCGCAGATCCTGCCCGCCGCAGTGCAGGTCGAAGCCCTCACCCAGCAGGTCGAGGCTCATCACCACGCACTCGGAGTGCCAGCCGGGGCGACCGGCACCCCACGGCGACGGCCAGGCCGGGTCGCTCGCACTCTCGGGACCGGTGACGAACTTCCACAGCACGAAATCGGCCGGGTGGCGTTTGCCGGCTGCGCCGACGACCTCGCGATCGCCGCCGCCCGAACGCATGTCGTCGACCGACTGGTGCGCGAGCAGGCCGTAATCGCCGACCGACTCGACCGACATGTACACGCCGTCGTCGGTGACGTACGCGTGATCGCTCTCGATCAACGTGGCGATCATGTCGACCATCTCGTCGACGTAGTCGGTGGCGTGCGGGGTGTCGCTCGGACGCTCGAAGTTGACGGCATCCATCGCCTGCCACCAGATCGCTTCGCACTTGGTGGTGATGTCGTTCCACGGTCGGTCTTCGCGGATCGCCCGCTCGATGATCTTGTCCTCGATGTCGGTGATGTTGGACACCAGACGGACGTCGAGGCCGGTCCACTCGAGATAGCGACGCATGATGTCGTACACGAGCGTGGCCCGGCCGTGGCCCAGGTGTGGAGGCCCGTACACCGTCGGCCCGCACAGGTAGATGCTGACCGTGCCCGGCTCGCGAAGCGCCAGCTCGCGCACGGATCGCGTCGCGGTGTCGTAGAGGTGCAGCACGAAGTCCGAGTCTACGAGCCGGCTCACTCCCGTTTCGGTTGCATTTCCGGTGGGGCGGGCCGCCCAATCTGCAACGCAAACGTCGGAGACCGCCGACACCCCACGTGTGCGCTGCATTTCCGGTGGGGCGGGCCACCCGGAGTGCAACGCAAACGTGGTGAGAACCGAGAGGAAGGTGGTGGGAGTTGGTCGGTAGCCTCGGCGACCTATGACTGACACGGCGGCGAATCTCCCGGACAAGCCGACGCTCGACGGCATCGAAGATCGCTGGGCTGCCCGCTGGGACGCCGACGGCACGTACCGCTTCGACCCGTCGGCACCCCGCGAGGACGTGTTCTCCATCGACACCCCGCCACCCACCGTGAGCGGTTCGCTGCACATGGGCCACGTGTTCAGCTACACCCACACCGACACGATCGCGCGCTACCAGCGCATGCGCGGCAAGTCGGTGTTCTACCCGATGGGGTGGGACGACAACGGTCTGCCCACGGAGCGTCGCGTGCAGAACTACTACGGCGTGCGCTGCGACCCCGGCCAGCACTACACCGAGGGATTCGAGCCGCCCTTCCGCGGCGACCCACCGAAGAAACACCACGCGATCCCGATCTCGCGCCCCAACTTCCTCGAACTCTGCGACGAACTCGTCGAAATGGACGAGCAGGTCTTCGAGAACCTGTTCAAGCGCCTCGGATTGTCGGTCGACTGGGACCACCACTACGCCACGATCGACGAGCGATCGCGCCGAGCCAGCCAGCGGGCGTTCCTGCGCAACGTCGCCCGCGGCGAGGCCTACAGCCAGGAAGCACCCACCTTGTGGGACATCGACTTCCGCACCGCCGTGGCCCAGGCCGAGATGGAGGACCGCGAGCGGCCCGGCGCGTACCACAAGATTCCATTCGCCCGCGCCGACGGGACCGGCGCGATCGAGATCGACACCACCCGCCCCGAGCTGCTCGCCGCATGTGTCGCCCTCGTGGCACATCCAGACGACGAGCGTTACCAGCCGTTGTTCGGCAGCACGGTCACCGTGCCGCTCTACGGCCAAGAGGTCGAGGTGTGCGCCCACGAACTCGCCCAGCCCGACAAGGGCACCGGCATCGCCATGATCTGTACCTTCGGCGACACCACCGACGTCACGTGGTGGCGCGAACTGAACCTGCCGATGCGCGCCATCATCGGACGCGACGGTCGCTTCCACGCCGACGCCCCGAGCGACGTCGACGTCGACGCCTACGCGAAGATCGCCGGCCTCACCTCCAAACAGGCGCAGAAGGCCGTGGCCGAGCAACTCGTCGAAGCAGGGCTCCTGATCGGCGAACCCCGCACCATCCAACACCCGGTGAAGTTCTACGAGCGTGGCGACCGCCCACTCGAGATCGTCACCTCGCGCCAGTGGTACATCCGCAACGGCGGTCGCGACGCCGACCTGCGGGCGGCGTTGGTCGCCCGCGGCGCTGAGGTCACCTGGCATCCCGCCCACATGCAGCACCGCTACGACAACTGGGTCGAAGGCCTCAACGGCGACTGGCTGGTGAGCCGGCAACGGTTCTTCGGCGTGCCCATCCCCGTGTGGTACCCACTCGACGAAAACGGCGAGCCCCGCTACGACGAGCCGTTGGTGCCCGACGAGGCGCAGCTCCCGATCGACCCGTCCACCGACGCTCCAGCCGGCTACACCGAGGACCAGCGAGACCGACCGGGCGGCTTCATGGGCGACCCCGACATCCTCGACACCTGGGCCACATCGTCGCTCACCCCGCAGATCGCCGGCGGTTGGGAAGAGGACGGCGACCTGTTCGAGCGGGTGTTCCCGATGGACATGCGCCCGCAGGGCCACGACATCATCCGTACCTGGCTGTTCGCCACGATGACGCGCAGCCACCACGAGTTCGGCTGTGCCCCATGGAAACACGCGGCGCTGTCGGGCTGGATCCTCGACCCCGACCGCAAGAAGATGTCGAAGTCGAAGGGCAACGTCGTCACGCCGATGGACCTCTTCGAGATCTACGGCACCGACGCCGTGCGCTACTGGGCGGGCTCGGCCCGACCCGGCGTCGACACGGCGTTCAGCGAAGACCAGATGAAGGTGGGCCGCAAACTCGCGAACAAGCTGCTCAACGTCACCAAGTTCGTCTTGCAGTTCGGTGCACCGTCGGACGACCGTTCACTCGACGACGGCGTGACCGACCCGGTCGACCGGTCGATGCTGGCCAAGCTCGACGCGGTGATCGACGACGCCACCACCGCCTTCGAGGCGTTCGACTACGCCCGAGCCCTCGAACGCACCGAGTCGTTCTTCTGGTGGTTCTGCGACAACTACGTCGAACTCGTCAAGGGCCGCACCTACGACGAGGCCAGGCCGGAGGCCGCCGACTCGGCGAAACGTGCGCTCCGCGAAGCACTGGGAACGCTGCAGCGCTTGTTCGCGCCGATCCTGCCGTTCGCAGCCGAAGAGGCCTGGAGCTGGTGGCACGACACCAGCGTGCACCGCGCCGAATGGCCGACCCTGTCGGGTGGCCAGGACGGGTCGTTCGGCGATCCGATGCTGGCCGACGCCGCGATCGAGGTGCTCACCCAGGTGCGACGAGCCAAGACCGAGGCCAAGCGCAGCCAGCGAGCAGTGGTCGAATCGCTCGTCATCGCCGCGCCGGCCGAGCTGCATTCGGCCATCGATGCCGGACGAGCCGATCTCGTCGACGCCGGGTCGATCCGCGACCTGCAGCTCGTCGATGGCGACTCGGTGTCCACCGTCGTCGTTCTCGCCGACGACGACTGAGCCGGCTCGGCCTCGAGCCACGAACCTCTTGTCGACGCGCGCCCGGCGATTACAATCTTCCAGGTGCCAGCGAAGTCGGGCCTGACGGCGATGATCGTCGCGTGTCTACTGGCAGTCGGCGGGCCTGTGCTCGCCGGCCCCGGGTCCGAGCCGACCACCACGGCCGAGTCGACCACCACGGTCGAGTCGACCACCACGGTCGAGTCGACCACCACGGTCGAGCCGACCACCACGGTCGAGCCGACCACCACGGTCGCTTCGACGATCGCCTCAGACGACGCCGCACCGGTCGGTGAACCGACGCCCAGCACGACGATCGTCGAGGTGAGCGAGACGCCGATGGGGCTCATGGACCCGGCCATCGGCGCCAACCGAGCGACACGCGGCGCCCAACGCCAGCTCACCCCACCACCGCCACCGCCACCGCCGCCACCCCCCAGCCCATTCGATCCCCCCGTCAACAGCGGAACCGGCCGCCGCGTCGTGTACTCGAAGTCCCAGCAGACGGTGTGGGCCTACGACGCGAACAACACGATCATCAAGATGCATCGTGTGTCCGGCCGCCGGGATCCCCACGACCCGACCCCCGGCACCTACCGGGTCTGGTCACGCTCGATAACGACCTTTTCGATCAACAATCCGTCGATCACCTGGAACTACATGGTCCGCTTCGCCAAGGGCGATCAAGGCGGCAACATCGGCTTCCACGAGATCCCCTACCAGTACGGCGCGCCGGTGCAGTCGATCGATCAGCTCGGCCAGGCACTCTCCGGCGGCTGCGTCCGCCAAGCGCCTGCCGATGCGATCTGGATGTGGAACTGGGCCCAGATCGGTACCGTCGTCGTCGTCACACCGTGACCGCACACCGTGACCGCACAGCCTGTGCACACCCGACCTCGAGCGCATCGGCGAGGCCGATAATGTCACCCTGTCATGTCAGAAGCGTCCGAACCCGAGTCGACGTCGGAGCCGACGTCGAGCGAAACAGACGATCCGACGCCCGATCGAGCGCCACTGCCGCCGACGACGGTGCCCCCACCGCCCACACCATCGGCGCCGACCGACACGCCGACGTCCGCCAAGAAGATCCCGCGCACCTGGCCGCAGCGGATCACCGTCGCCGTCGTGTTCTTGTTGGCGATCGGGGCATTCGGTGCTGCGGGCGCACTCTACGCGGGCCAGCGCGTCGTGGAGGACCGCAACATCGCGCCAGCGATCGTCGATCCGGCCCAGCCTGCACCGGTTCCCACCCCGTCGGACTCGGGCGGCGAGTCGCCTGAGCCGACCGCTCCACCCGAGACCTTCCCTCCGGCAGAACCGGACGCGAAGAACTTCCTGGTCACCGGCGCCGACAACAACTCGTGCATCGACCCCGACTCGCCCTACGCCCCCGCCTTCGGTGACCGAGCGAACTTCGGCGAACGCAGCGACACGATCATGATGTGGCGGGTCAATCCGAGCACGTCGCAGGTCGCGGTCCTGTCGTTTCCGCGGGACCTGTTCGTCGACATCGCCGGGACCTCGCGCAAGGGGAGGATCAACGAGGCGTACGAGCGGGACAATCCGCAGAAGTTGATCGACACGATCTTCCAGAACTTCGGGATCAACACCGACCACTTCGTCCAGGTCGACTTTTGCGCGTTCCGCACCCTGGTCAACGCCGTCGGCGGCGTGGCCGTACCCTTCGACACACCGGTCCGCGATCCGAACACGGGACTGAATGTGACAGCAGCGGGCTGTTTCACCTTCGACGGCGACCACGCGCTCGCCTACGTCCGGTCACGCAAGTTGCAGTTCCTCGACCCGAGCGGCGAGTGGCGCCAGGATCCGACGTCCGACCTCGGTCGCATCTCGCGGCAGCAGGACTTCATCCGACGGACGGTGTCGGCCCTGCTGTCGAAGGGCGCCTACAACCCCGACGTCGCCGGCGGCCTCATCGAGACCCTGTCGGAATACATCGTCGCCGATCCTGACCTGACCCCACGCCGGATGCTCGAGTTCGCCGGGGTGCTCAGCGGCGTCGACCCCGCCGGGATCACCACCTATCAGATCACCGCCGATCCACGAACCATTCAGGGCAACGCCGTACTCGTGCCCTCACTTGGTGGCGACAACATGCAGGCGATCCTGGCCGTGTTCCGTGGCCAGGCTGCGCTCGGCGACGCTCCGGCACAAGTGTTCGGCGATCCCGCCGACGCCACCCGCGACACCAGCCCGACGACCACCTCGGGAGCCACCGACGGTGCGGAAACCGACACACCCGACACGCCCGAACCGACGACGGCCACCACCCTGCCGAACGTGCAACCGGACGAGAACCTGTTCGGCGTGGTCCCCGACAAGAACGTCTCCTGCTGACCCGCCCAGGCGTCAGGCGTCGAGCACCCGGGCCAACGCAGCTGCTGCGTCCGACGGCCCCGACACCGTCGTCAACCGGGCGCCCACCTGCCCGGCCAGTTCGCGCGCTTCTTCCGCATCGGACTCCGGGGCGACGATCACCAGCTCGTCGAGCCGACGTGCTGCGCCCGCCACGTCGCCCGGCGCCGTCGCGCGACAGTCGGACAACAACACGGTGATCTTGCGCCCTGCTCTGGACCGTGACAACTGGTCGGCGGCCGCGGCGAGCGCCCTGGCGACGTCGGTGGTGCCGAAGCCGCGCAGCGCCAGCACCGAGTCGACCACGTCCTCGTTCGACTTCGTGCCGTCCTGACTCTTGGCCGCCACCACGTCCTTTCCGAACGACAGCACCGAGTAGTCGTCGGGGCTCCGCCAGGCGACGGCGGAGGCGGCCACAGCGGCCGTCGCCAACGGCCGACCGGTCATCGACCCGCTGCGATCGACGAGCAGGCAGATCGCCGTGCCGGGCGTGGACCACGAGCGGACCCGGAGGTCGTCCGGGTCGACCGCAGCACCCGCGGCGGTCGCCGTGACGAGCGCGTCGAGGCTGGCGTCGACGTCGAGGTCTCCCCCGTCGGGCCGGTAGCGCTGCGTGCGCAACTGTCCGACGCCGCGAGGCGCTGCCGGGCCGCGTTTCGCGAGATCGAGGAACAGCCGGCCCGCCAGGCTGCGGGCCAGCTCGCGCAGCTTCGGATCGGTGGCGCCCGTCAGGTCGGCGAGGAGCGCCAAGGTGTCGTCCGGGTTCTCGTCGAGGGCCTCGGAGACGGCGTCTTCGTCGAGTTCACCGACCTCGGGGGAGATCTCGTCGAAGTGCTCCTGGCGCTCCAGCGTCCGACGCGCGGTCGTCTTCCGGCGGGCCTTCGTGACCTCCTCGTCGGCCTCGTCACCCTCCTTGGTCGCAGGAGGAGCGTTCAGTGAGCCGGAGTCGCCCCGCTCGGGGCGTTCGCTTTTCCCTCGTCGTCCGACGCGTCGTCGGGACGTTGGAAGACCGATGCCCACAACTCTTGGACGATCTCCTCGGACGAGCGGGTCGTCCCCTCACGGAGCCGAACTCGCCCGGACAGTGCCACGAGCGCAGCGTCGAGCGACACGTCACCGTTGGTCACCTTGCTGCCGCGTACGTCGGCGAGCGATGTCGCGACCGCGCACATGTCGATCGCCCCGCGCACCGACGACCCGACCCGCAGGTCGGGATGGGTGCGGGTCAGGCGGATCAGCTCGACGACCTTGGCGACCCACTCCGGGTCGAGGTCGTGGCCGCCGCCGGCGCGCTCGGTGATGCTGCGCTCGTCGTCGGCCGACTGGTAGTCGACGGCGAGGCGGCACACGCGGTCGTACACCGCGCCGGAGATGCGGGCGGTGCCGATCGCGTCGAACGGGTTCATCGCTGCGACGAGCCGGAAGCCAGGCGCCGCCGCGAGCCGGCCGAGGCGCGGGACGTGCAGTTCGCCTTCGCTCATCACCGTGATCAGCACGTTGAGCGTCTCCTCGGGGACCCGGTTGATCTCCTCGACGTAGAGCAGTGCACCGTCGCGCAGTGCCGTCGCCAGCGGCCCGTCGACGAACACGTCGGTGTCATAGCCCTCGGCCAGCACCCGTGCCGGATCGAAGTGTCCGACGAGGCGCGCCGGTGTCAGCTCGGCGTTGCCCTCGACGAACTCGAAGCCGACACCGAGCTCGTGTGCGACGGTGCGCAACAACGTCGACTTGCCGGTGCCCGGCGGACCTTCGATCACGACGTGACGATCGGCCAGCAGCGCAGCGACCACCAGCTCGATCTCGCGTCGTCGGCCGACGACGCTGTCGCGTACGGCATCGACGAGCATCGAAGCGGAGCCGGGTGGTGTGGTGGTCATGCCGGATCGAACCTAGCGACCCGTCGTGGCCGCGACCGGATCGGGTCGGACGCGGAGCATCAGTACCGAGTGGTCCTCACGGCGGACTTCGGCAAATCCATGGCGTTCGTAGAGCCGCATCGCCGGGTTGCGGCAGTCGACGCTCAGGCTGCACCGTGGGAGTTCGGCGAGCAGCGAGTCGAGCAGTGCGCCACCAACTCCGCCGCCGCGTGCACCGTCGACCACAGCGACTCCGAGCTCGGGCGTGTCGTCGTCGACGTACCCGTAGCTCGGATCGGCGGCCGTCGAGTACCGCACCCACGCCGCACCGATCGGTGTCCCCGCCGACGACTCGGCGACCCGACCGAGATCACCGGGTCGACTCCCGAATCGGAGGTAGTAGCGGGCAATCGAGGGATCATCGACCACCGAAGACGGCAACGGTTCGCCACCGGGCGGCACGAACAGCGCGAGGTACTGCATCTCGCGGAGGAACGCTTCGTCAGCAGCCGTCGCCGACCGGATCAACATCGCCATCACCGATGTAACGATTGGTGTCAGACACCAATCGTTACAGCTCAGTCGTAGACGAGGACGCCGCGGATGTTCTTGTCGTCGCGCATGTCCTGGAAGCCCTCGTTGATCTCGTCGAGGGTGTACGTCTTGGTCACCAAGCCGTCGAGATCGAGTTGTCCCTGCGTGTACAGCTCGAGCAGCTGCGGGATGTCCTTGCGGATGTTGGCCGACCCGAACAGCGATCCGATGATCTGCTTCTCGAACAACGTCAGGAACGAGCCGGGGATCGCGATCGACTGCTCGGTCACGGAATGGATGTTGGTGACGACGATGCGCCCGCGCTTGCCGGCGAGGTGGAACGCCTCGCCCAGCACGTCACCGTTGCCGACCCCCGCCGTCATGATGACCTTGTCGAAGCCGCGGCCGTACGTCGATTCGCCGAGATCCTCCATCGCTTCGGCGATCGACGCATACGAGTGGGTCGCGCCGAGCTCCATCGCCTTCTCGCGCTTCCACTCCACGGGATCGATGGCGGCGACCACTCGGGCTCCCGCGAGCTTGGCACCCTGCACGGCGTTCGAGCCGACGCCACCGACGCCGACCACCGCCGCGAAGTCGCCCGGCTTGGTCTCGGCTGCGTACACGGCCGAGCCCCATCCTGTGACGACACCGCAGCCGAGCAGCGCCGCCTTGTCGAGGGGCAGATCCTTCTCGATCTTCACGACGCTGGCCTCGTTGGCCACCGTGTGGTGCGAGAACGTCCCGATCAGGCAGTCGAGCGCCAGGTCCTCCCCGGCGAGCGAGTGGTGCCGGGCGGTCAGGTCGGTGATCTGCATGCCGGTGGGCAGCGCCGCGCCGCCGGTGTCGCAGACGTTCGAGTGCCCCGACGCGCACGAGGCGCAACGACCACAGGCCGGGATGAATCCGAGCACGACGTGATCGCCGGGTTCGACGCTGAAGACACCCTCTCCCACCTCGAGCACGATGCCCGATCCTTCGTGGCCACCGATCACCGGAGGGTCGGGCGTCAGGCCGGCGAGATCACCAGTGACCATGTGCTCCTGGCTGTGGCAGATACCGCTCGCCACCATCTTGATCAGCACCTCGCCCGCCTTCGGCGGATCGAGCTCGATGTCCTCGACGCTCCACGGTTGGTTTCGTCCTCGCAAGATTGCTGCCTTGGTCTGCATGAACCGGACTGTAGGTCAGGTGTGAACCCGTGCTGGCATCGGACACACTGGCGCCGTGGGCGCCGCTGAGACCGATCCCGAGACCGTCGTCGAACAGGTCCGATCGATGTCCGACGACGACCTGCACCACCTCGCCGAAATGGTCCGCCAGGTGCAGATCGAGCGGGCGATCGACAGCGGTGATCACGATGCGATCATCGCCGCCGGATTCGAGTCGGGCTTCGGCCGTGACGGTCTCGGGATGCTGCCGTGGGTGGAGGGCAGCGTGATCGTGTGCCCCGGCGGCATGGTGTCGAAGTCGAAGACGAACCACCGCTGTCGGTTCGTCAGCATCGACGACGTGTGGGTGTGGGACTCGGGACTGCTGCTGCGCGAGGACAAGCGATCGTCGCCCGGCACGACCGACGGCTTCCGGGCGATCGCGCTCGTGCCGCTGGTCGACGGCACCGAACTCGACGTGGTCACCGGCAAGGCCCGCGGCGGCCAGCACTCCGTCGACCACGTGGTGAGCTACGAGGTGCGCGGCGGCGACCTCGTCGAGGTCGGCCAGCGCACCGTCACCCCCGCGAACATGCGCTGATGTGACGGTTGGTGTCCGACCCCAGTCGTCGCATCAGCGCGGGAGGACCCGGATCTCGATGTATCGGTCGGCGGGGAGCCAGCGACCCGCGGCGTCACGGATGTCGGTGCCGCTGATGGTGTCCACGAGGCGGCGCCGGCCGAGGAACTCGTCGAACGAGTCGTTACCGGCCGGATCGGTGAGCACCGCCAGCACCTCGTCGTTGATCTGTTCGTTGCTGAACAGGTCGAACTGCTGACGGATCGTCTCGCCGGCAGCGGAGAACTCAGCCGAGGTCGGTCCGTTCGACCGCAGGTCGTCGAGCTGTTCGAGCACGGCAGCGAGCACCTTGTCGACCAGCTCCACACCTGTCGTGTTCGAGATGTAGGTCTCGGCGTTCGGCGACCCACCCGCCGTCAACTGGACGAACGCGAACGGCGAGTACGAGTCGCCGAGTTCCTCGCGCACCACGTCGGTGAGCCGGGCGGTCACCACCTCTTGGAGGATCGCAGCCTCGACGTCATCTCGTCGGTCGGCGCTCGCCGGCGCAGTGAACAACAATGCGACCGAGGCCTGCTCCCCGTCGCCGGCGGTCACCTGCTCGGCGACGATGCCGGTGGGCGGCGGCGGCTCGACGTAGTCGACCGATTCGGCGCGACCGGTGGCCGGCAACGTGGCGAGGTAGCGCTCCGACAGCTCGATCGCCTCGTCGACGTCGAAGTCACCGCTGAAGGAGAACGAGAAATCGGACGCGTCGCCGAAGCGGTCGCGGACCACCCGCTCGATGTCGTCGACGGTCACCGAGTTCAGCGACTCCACGGTGGGCAGGAGGAACCGGGGATCGTCGTAGCGGGCATCGAGGAGCGCGTCGAACTCGGCGTAGCCAGGGTCGATCGCCGGGTCGGCGGCGAGGACGAGTTCGTCGTCGAGGTACTGCTCGAGGGCGATCGGATCAACCCGCGGTTGTGTCATCGAGAGGTGGATCAGCTGGAACAGCGTTTCGAGGTCGGCGCTGGCGGCGCTGCCGAACAACGCCTCGGTGAACCCGTCGATACGGCCCCGCAGCGACACGTCCTTGTCGGACAGGAAGTCGTCGAGTTCGACCGGGCCGTATGTGGCGACCCCGCTCTGGCCGACGACCGCTCCAGCGCCAGCGGCGGCGGGTACGTCGGCGTCGGCGAGGACGGCGAGGCCACCGGGGCTGCGTGCTTCCAGCAGCACCTGACCCTCGACGATCTCGGTGGTGTTGAGCGACACCCGCACGCCATTGTCGAATTGGAGCACCACCGGATCGATGAAGCCCGTCA
Organism: uncultured Ilumatobacteraceae bacterium; assembly: GCA_964549065.1. Classification (GTDB taxonomy): domain Bacteria; phylum Actinomycetota; class Acidimicrobiia; order Acidimicrobiales; family Ilumatobacteraceae; genus Sva-07. The sequence goes on along the minus strand of CAZJUC010000030.1, from coordinate 7,442 downwards.
TCGGGTCCTCGGCCAGCGCCGAGGTCGACACCGCAGCGACGCGGTCGGGCGCCACCATCAGATCACCGTCGATGCCGGCGTCGTCGGGACGGGCATCGAGGGAACGCTCACCCATCGACGCGGCTTGGGCGAGGAAGGTCTCTTCACCGGGAAGGTCGGCCTTCTCGCTCTCGGGGACGACGACGAGCAGGTGCGGCGCAGCGGTGTCGAGGCGCTGCACGAATCGGTAGGCGACGGTCTCGGGCGTGACACGGTCGAGAACCGCGCTCGTGAACAGGAACTGGGCGTCGGAGGTGGGGATCGGCTCGTCGACGAAGAAATGGCGTACGTACTCGTCGGCGAAGTCGGCGTCCTGGCGGGACTCGCGCGCCTGGTAGGTGGACTCGGCGGCTGACCGGTACGTGGCCACCACCCGATCGACCTCTGCCTGGGAGAATCCGAATCGGCGGACCCGCTCGTACTCGTCGAACACCGCCTGCGTCGATGCCTCGAGGGCGTCGCCGTCGGCGGACACGACGATCTCGGGCGCATCGAGGCTGCGCACGAATCCGCTGGAGTCGACGTACGCGTCGTCGAACGGCGCCTCGCCCCGTAGTGCGTCGTTGGCGAGTCGGGTGGCGATCATGTCGAAGGCCATCGAGTCGAGGAGCGTGTTCTGGTACTCGGCCTCGACCGACTCGGCATCGACCGCGGTGAGCGGCAGGCTCACCGTGGCGAACCCCTCGGCGACGTCGGGGTCAGTGACGATCTCCACCTGCGGTCGGCTCGATGGTTCGACGACGAGCTCGGGCCGTTCCGGGGACGTTCCCCTGGCCACCACCGGACCGAAACGCTCGGCGATGGCCGCTTCGATCGCGTCGGGGTCGACGTCGCCGACAACCACCACCGCCACGTTGTCGGGGCGGTACCAGTCGTCGTAGAAGGCCCGCAACGGTTCGCTCTCGGTGGCCCTGATCGCCTCGTCGGTGCCGATCGGGTCCTGGCCCTCGTAGGGCGACCCGCCGAGCATCAGCGCTTCGAGCGCATCGAAGATCCGCCCGTTCGAACTCGCTGCCGAACCCCGCCACTCGTCGAGCACCACGCCGCGTTCGGCTTCCACCTGGGTCTGGTCGATCGTCGCTGACGTGAGCCACTGTTCGAGCACGTCGAGGCCGGTGGCGACCACCTCGGGGTCCTCGGTGGGCATGGTGAGTTGGTAGACGGTCTCGTCGTAGCTCGTGTAGGCGTTGATGTCGGCGCCGAATGCCGCGCCGAAACTGCGCAACACGGCGATCAGCTCGTTCTCGGGGAACTGTTCGGTGCCGTTGAACAACATGTGCTCGAGGAAGTGCGCGCCGCCGACCTGGCTGTCGTCCTGCAGCGCGGAGCCCGCGTCGACCGCCAGGCGCATCTCGACGCGCCCGCCCGGGTTGTCGTTCTCGCGCACGAAGTAGCGCAAGCCGTTGTCGAGTTCGCCGATCACGATCGCCGGATCGGGCTGACCGAGCAACGGCAGGCCGTTGGGGTCGGGGGCGGTGATCGGTGTGGATCCGTCGACCGACGCCGGGGCGCTGGTGCTCGCAGGTGCGACCGTGTCGGTCGACGGTGCCCTGACTTCGACGTCCGAGGTCGAGGTGCACGCAGCAAGCAGCACAGCGACGGCGACCGCGAGCGCCATCGAGGGGCGTCGAGATCGACGTGGGTTGGTCACGCCGTGAGACTACGGCCGGCAGTCGCTTCGGCGATGTCGGTGCGCACTCGCCCGGTCGAGTCGATGTCCTCGGTGGACTCGCCGCCCGCCTGCGGGCCCGACGTCCACTGCCGTTCGCCCGCTGCGGTCGCCCGAGCGATGAGCGAAACCACCGCATCGTGGGGTTTCGCTCACCGCTCGGGCCTCGAGGCGGCAGACTGGGGCCCGTGGATCTCCCACCGCCGCAACCGAACGGCGTGCTTCGTGCGGTCGCCTCGACGCTGGCGGCGCCACTCGCCGACGCGCCGCTGCGCATTCATGGGTTGACCAAGATCTACGGCGCGACCACAGCGATCGACGGTCTCACGCTCGAGGTGCCATTCGGCGCCTGCTACGGCCTGGTCGGGCCGAACGGCAGCGGCAAGTCGACCACGATGCGCGCCGTGGTGGGCCTGGTGCGTCCCGACGCCGGCCACATCGAGGTGTGCGGCACGCGGGTGAGCGACGACGTCCTCTCCGTGCGCGCGTCGATGGGAGTGATGCTCGATCCGCTGCAGTTGTTCGATCGATTGACCGCCTGGGAGCATGTCACCACGATCGGGCGACTGCGCGAACTCGACACCGACACGATCGAACGGCGCGCAACCGAGCTGTTCACCGTGCTCGACATCATCGACCACGCCGACCGTCCGATTGCGGGCTACAGCCATGGGATGCGCAAGAAGACGGCGCTCGCTGCAGCGATGCTGGCACGTCCGCGCCTCGTGATGCTCGACGAACCGTTCGAGGGTGTCGACCCCGTGTCGACCAGGGCGATGCGGCTGATGCTCGACCGGTTCCGCTCCGGTGGAGGCACCGTGGTGCTGTCGACCCACGTCATGGACATCGTCGAGCGTGTCTGCGACCACGTCGGCGTGATCCACCACGGCCGTCTCGTCGCATCCGGGCCGATCGACGAACTGCGAGGCGGACGCCGCCTCGAGGACGCATTCATCGACGTGGTCGGTGGCGCCGCCGATGTCGCCGATGACGCGCTCGACTGGCTGAGCTGAGGCCGGGTGTCGAACGTCGCCGTCGCCCGGCTGTTCGCCCAGCTGCGGTGGAAGGTACTGCGCGGGGCGCTGAACAGCGACGGCGCCCAGAAGTGGGCGGTCGCTGTCGGACTGGTCGGCTCGGTGCTCCTCGGCGCCGTTGCGGCAGCAGTGTTGTTCGTGGCGGGTCGCACCGTCGACGACCCGGAAACGCTGTTCGTGCTGGCCACCTTCGCGATCACGTCGGCGGTGGTGATGATCGGTGTGATCGCCGGCTTGACGCAGCCGATCGACCCGCGCGTCGTGGCGACGGAGCCCCTCGCCGAACGCCAACTCGGCCTCGGGGTCCTCGCGGCTTCGGCGTCCGGCCCACCCGGACTCTCCGCCGGCCTGGTCGGCGTCGGCATCTTCGCAGGGGCCGTCCGCGGAACCGACTCGATCCCGGCGATCGCGCTCGCCGTACTCGCCTTGCTCGTCACCCTGCTGCTCGTGTCGCGGACGACCGTGAACGCACTCGGCCTGGTGGCGGTCAGGTTCCCGAGGGCCGGCCAGCTCGCCGTCGGCATCGCCAGCCTGGCGTTCTACGCTGCGTTCCAGGTCGTCCCCCGCGTCGTCGCCGACTTCAGCGCCGACGAGCGCGCCCAACTCGCGGACGGGTTGCGGTGGACCCCGATGGGCCAGCTCGGCCGAGCGTTCGGCAGCGCCGCGGCCGAGCCGCTGGCGGCGATCGGCCACGTCGCACTGGGTTCGTTGTGGCTCGCACCACTCGCGTGGGTCTTCGCCTGGTCGACGCGACGGCTCCTCGTCGCCACACCGCGCGAACAACGCCGGCGCGCCCGGTCCGAACGATGGCATCCGGTGAGCGCAGTGGCGCGTCGCGCGTGTGGTTCGGGTGCGGCCGGTGCCGTGGCCTGGCGGGGCGTGCTCACCCGGCTCCGCACGCCCCGCACCGCCCTCGAGACGTTCACGGGTGCCGGCGTCGGGCTGGCGATCGTGCTCGTGCCTGCGCTGACGATCGACGATGTCGGTGCGGGAGCGGTGCTCGTCGGCGGCGCCGTGCAGCTCGCCGTGTTGTTCATGGCCGGGAACAGCTTCGGCTCCGACGGCCCGGCGACCGCCACCGAGATCCTGACCGGCGTCGACCCGGCCGTGCTCGTTCGGGGCAAGGCCCGATCGGTTGCCATCGTGGCAGCGCCCATCGCGATCCTGGGGCCGCTGATCGCCGCCGGTGTTGCCGGCGAGTGGAACTACCTGCCTGCCGGGGTGATGGTCGGTATCGGCGGACTGTTCGCCGGTGCCGGCGGTGCGATGGTGCAGTCGATCCTGGTGCCGATCGCGATTCCCGAGAGCGACAACCCGCTCGCCGGCGGCGACTCGAACAAGGGATGGTTCGCCGCGTTCGCGTTGGCGCTGGTCCTCGCGGGGCTCGCGGTGCTCACCCTGCCGGTGGCACTCGCCTTGTTCTGGGCGGTCAGCCGACAGTCGCTCGGGCTGGTCACACTCTTCGCGGTGTTCACCCTCGGCGCAGGGCTGCTCGTGTTCCGCGGCGGTGTCGCCGTCGCCGCCCGGCGCTGGCGGGACGACGAACCGGGCCTGTTCGCGTCGATCACCCCGGTGCGCTGACCACCTGATCGGGACTGGCGGCGCAAATGGTGTGGCCGGAGCAGCTCGGTTAGTCTCGACGAATGGACGACACCACGGCCGCCACCCTCGACGACATTGCGACCACCGACATTGCGACCACCGACACCGCGACCACCGACACCGCCGCACCGGAACTCATCGAGGACGAGCTGCTCGTCGAGGAGATCTCGATCGACGGCATGTGCGGCGTCTACTGACGCCCGGACATCCCCATCTCGCACCGTGCTCGATTCCCGCCTCGCGCTCGACACCCGAGTTGCGCTCCGCCCGGAGCCGTTCGGTGCACTCGCCTACCACTACGGCAACCGCAAGCTGATCTTCCTCAGACACCCCGACGTGGTGCGCGTCGTGCGCTCGCTCGACGGTGATCGCACCCTCGCCCAGACGCTGGAAGACTGCGAGATCGACGAGTCTCGTTGGCCGGCGTTCGAGCGGGCCCTGCGCGCCCTCACCGAATCGGAGATGCTCCATGAGCAGTACCTCACCACTGGTTGAGCAACTCAAGGGTGGCCTCGACGCCCCGATCTGTCTCACCTGGGAACTCACTTACGCCTGCAACCTCGAGTGCGTGCACTGTCTGTCGTCGTCGGGTCGCCGCGACCCTCGTGAGCTGACCACCGACGAAGCCAAGGCCGTGCTCGACGAGCTCCACGAACTGCAGGTCTTCTACATCAACATCGGTGGCGGCGAACCGATGATCCGCCGCGACTTCTTCGAGCTGCTCGAGTATTCGATCAGCCGGGGCATCGGCGTGAAGTTCTCCACGAACGGCGCGTTCATCGACGCCGACAAGGCCGAGCGCCTGGCGGCGATGGACTCTCTCGACATCCAGATCTCACTCGACGGCACCGACGCCGTCACCAACGACGCCGTGCGCGGCGAGGGGTCGTACGACACCGCCATCCGGGCGATGAACCATCTTCGCGACGCCGGCTTCGGCGAGTTCAAGATCTCGGTGGTCGTCACCCGCCACAACGTCGACCAGCTCGACGAGTTCAAGTCGCTGGCCGACTCGTTCGGCGCGCAGTTGCGCATCACCCGGCTGCGCCCGTCGGGCCGCGGGGCCGATTCGTGGCACGATCTCCACCCCACACAGGCGCAACAGCGCCAGATCTACGAGTGGTTGCTCGCCCATGGCGACAACGTGCTCACGGGCGACTCGTTCTTCCACCTCAACGCCCTCGGCGAGGAGCCGCTGCCCGGATTGAACATGTGCGGGGCCGGCCGGGTGGTGTGCCTGATCGACCCGGTCGGTGACGTGTACGCGTGCCCGTTCGTGATCCATGACGAGTTCAAGGCCGGCTCGGTCCGCGACGAGGGTGGCTTCACCCTGGTCTGGAAGCACAGCGATCTGTTCGCCGAACTACGCGAGCCGCAGTCGGCGGGCGCGTGCGCCTCGTGTGGAAGCTACGACGCCTGCCAGGGAGGCTGCATGGCGGCGAAGTTCTTCGTCGGCATCCCCCTCGACGGTCCCGACCCCGAGTGCGTCGGCGGCTACGGCGAAGCGGCGATACTCGAAGCGTCGGCCGGTGAACGGCCCCGTCCGATGATGGACCACTCGAAGCCGGTGCGCGTCGCCGATCCGGAGCGGGTCCCGGTCTCCATCGGCCGCCGCTGATTCGGCCGCCGCTGATCCATAGAGTGCCGGTATGACGAACTCTCCCGGTGGCAACTACCGGATACAGGCCCGACAGGCCGGGGACCAGGGCGCCGGCGGTCCGCACATGAAGCCCGGCGCGGGCGACAAGCGCGCCGTGCTGCTGTTGGCGGTCGGCATCGCCGTCTTCGGTGCCGTCGCATTCCTCGTCGCCATGTGAGGAGCCGTTCGCGCGCAGACGGCTCCGTCGAGCGTGCATGAGCGGGCGGCGACGTGGGTAGTTCCGCTGCATGCCCGATTTTCAACGCACCGCCGACGAGATGACCTCGGGGAGCGAGGTCGTCGACGAGTTCATCGCCGCCATCGCCGCCCTCGAGCGAGATGGCGATACCGACCCGATCGCCGCGCTGTATTCCGAGACGGCGCGTTGCGGCAACGTCATCGAACCCGAGCGCTTCGAGGGTCCCGAGGGCGCCGGCGCGTTCTGGGGCGCCTACCGCTCGCAGTTCGCCGACATCACCTCCACCTACGAAGCGGTGGTCGCCGGCGAAACCAGCGCCACACTCGAATGGCAGTCGGAGGCGACCATCGACGACGAGTCGCTCACCTATCGCGGGGTGACGGTGCTCGAGTTCGACGACGGTCGCATCGTGCGGTCGTGCGCCTACTTCGATCCCGCAGCGATCGCCCGGCAGGTCGACTCGATCGCCTCGACGCGCTGAGCCCTGCGTCGTTCGTGGATGGCGTAGCCGGCATTCAGAGTGTTCGGCGATCAGCTACGCGCTCGGGTGCTGACCGGCGAGATCGGCCGGCCAGAGGAGTCGGCCGTGACGATGCATCGATTGCGAGACCGCCTGCTCGCGTACCCACCGGTACATCTCCACGAACCCGTCGACCACTGGTGGTGCGTCGTCGATGGCGACGCCCACTCGATGGCAGACCCGTCGGGTGTCGTTGCTGATCGGAGCGAGCAAGCGGACCCGGTCGATGCCTCGTCGGAGCCGAGCGGCGAACGCCTCGTCGGACTCGCCGCCGATCGACGACTCGGTCAGCGCGACGCCGGCGACGCGAGCGGCCCGGCGCACCAGCTCGATCTCCACCGTACGTTCGGGGTCGTAGCGCACGATCACCGACGAGAGTGGCCGGTAGCGCAGGATGTTCGACTCGGATCGCAGACCCGACTCGTCGTGGTCACGTGAGAACACCTCGCCCCACGCCTGCTCGTAGGAGCACGTCGCCCGCGTGATCGTGTCGGCACCGTCACCACCGCCGATCGTCGGGTCGGTGATCGCCGCGAGCGTCATCACGTAGCCGGGGCCACCAGCCTTGGATCCGCCACCGATGCTCGACTGCTTCCAGCCACCGAACGGCTGGCGACGGACGACCGCCCCGGTGATGCCGCGGTTGACGTAGGCGTTGCCGACCTCGACCCGCTCGACCCAGCGGGCGATCTCGTCGGCGTCGAGCGAGTGCAGTCCACCGGTGAGACCGAAGCTGCTGT
>CAZJUC010000029.1:5139-21952 GCA_964549065.1 uncultured Ilumatobacteraceae bacterium | reverse complement strand
GTGCTGGGCTGGCCGCTCGGTCCGACTGAACCGGCCTCGCCGGCGACCCGTCAGACGCGACGCCGAGTCACAGGGCGAAGCCGGTAGGCATCGCAGCGTCGTCGCCGGCCTGCCACACCCCGGTGTGAACGGTCGGCACCACGCTACGTTCGGGGCATGAGCACCACCGAACCAATCGAGATCTGTATTCACAACTGGCACCGCCACATGCGCGGCGACCTGCCCGGCGGGCTCGATGCACTCCTCCACGAGGACTGCAGGTTCCTCTCCCCCATCGTGTTCACGCCGCAGGAGGGACGTGAGGTCACCAAGCTCTACCTGACCGCAGCGGGCGGCACCCTCGGTGGCACCGACGGCGACGTGGTCGACGCGGTCGGCTCACCGTCGTCGGAGGGCGGGTTCCGCTACGTCAAGGAGATCTTGCAGGGCAACCACGCGATGCTCGAGTTCGAGACCACCGTCGACGGCAAGTACGCCAACGGTGTCGACATCATCACCTGCGACGACCACGGCATGATCATCGAGTTCAAGGTGATGATGCGCCCGCTCCAGGCGATCAACGCCGTGCATGCGCAGATGAAGGCGATGCTCGAAGAGCTGTCGAGCTGACGGCTCAGGCGGTCGATGTGGCCGTCGGGGTGAAGCGCACCGGCAGACGCTTGATACCACTGACGAGCGGCAGGCCAGCGGTGTCGAGCGGCACGGCGGGGCCGGTCACCTCGAGGTCGGGGAGTCGCCGGAACAGCTCACGGAACACGATCGCGACCTCGCGTCGCGCCAAGTTCGCGCCCAGACAGAAGTGCGGCCCGGGACCGCCGAACCCGACATGGGGGTTCGGCTGACGACGCACGTCGAACACCTCGGGCTGCTCGAACACTCGGGGATCGCGGTTGGCCGCGCCGTAGAGCATCACGAACTTGTCGCCCTCGTGGAATTCCTGGCCGGCCAGGGTGACGTCACCCGTGGCGGTGCGGCGCATGAAGGTGACCGGCGACGCCGCACGAACGATTTCCTCGACTGCGCTGCTGGTGACGCCGTCGACGTCGGCCTGCCAGATCGCCCGCTGCTCGGGATTCTTCGACAACAGGTCGACACCGTGGCTGATGGCGGTGCGTGTCGTGTCGTTGCCGGCCACCGCCAGCAGAACGAAGAACGAGGTGATCTCGGCCGGGGTGAGCTCGTCCTCGGGCAGATCGTGGTGCACCAGCTTCGACGTGAGGTCGTCGGTGGGATTCTTCCGACGCTCCTCGATGAGATCACCCATCAGCTCGCTCAGCGAGATACCGGCTGTCAGGTAGGCGCCCATCGGATCGCCGTCGCCGATGAACTCGGGGTCACCACCGCTGAGGATGACGTTCGTGGCGTCGAGCACTGTTCGGAACTGGCTCCGGGGGATCCCCATCATGTCGCAGATCACGAGCAGCGGGAACGGCTGGGAGAGCACCTCGACGAGGTCGACCTCGCCGCGTTCGCAGAAGCCGTCGATCACTTCGGTGCAGATCGTCTCGACCGAGTCGAGGACACCCTGGAGCTGCGTCGGTGTGAAGCTGTGCGCCACGATTCGGCGTTGCTTCGCATGGCGCGGGTTGTCCATGTTGATGAAACTGCCGAAGAATTCGAGCATCTCCATCGGCATGTCGAAGACCGAGACGGCGCCCTTGCCGGAACAGAAGTCGTCGGGCCGCTTGCTGACCTCGACGATCTCGTCGTAACGGGTCAGCGCATGGAATTGTTCGGTCGCGTCGGTCATGGCGTTGTGGACCTCGACGGGGAGCACGGCGCCGAGCTCACGGATCTCCGCGAACTCGGCCATCCGCTCCTCGAGCGTCTGGGTCCAGAACATGGGCTCGATCAGTCGCGATGCACTGGTGGTCATGGTTCTCCTGTGACGAACGGGCGGCGGGGGTGCCGTCGCTGCGCACGCTAGCGAGCGTGGCTGGTCACCAGCCAGTCGCCCCGAGGAGCCGGCGCTTCGGCGCGTTCAGCGCGCGAGTCACCAGCGGTACAGCGCCGCGATCGGCCCGTCGAGCACTGCCGCGTTGGGGACCACGGTGATGTCGGCATCCGATCCGAGCGACGCTGCGATGGCGGCGTCGACCAGACGGGTCCCGGCAGGGATGTCTCCGTGCGGTTCCTTCGTGACGGCGTCATCGGTCCCGTCGTCGTGCACGAGTAGGTGCTCGACCCGACCTTGCGCCAGACAGGCGAGGATGTCGTCGACATCGGTCGAAGCGGTGCCTGTTCCCATGCGTTGACGTACGCGATCGAGGAGATCACGGACATGACGGGCGACATGATCGTTGAGCAGGCGAACGATCTCGTCGGACACACCATCAGGGGACCCGGCGTCGATCAAGACGGTCCGTTCGCGCAGTCGCTCGGGGAGCGAGTCGCGCACCAGATGCTGAGCCCTGACATCACCGGCGACGAACACGATCTCGGATCCGTACTGGTCGGCCATCTCCACGATCTGGGCGGCGACGTCGTCGGCATTGCGTTCCCACGTGTTCTCCGCACGCTGCTGGAAGCGCCGTTGCGACCAACCACCGGGGTGACCGCGATGGATGTGCTCGGTGTCCCCGTCGACCTGGTCGGTGTCGAGCACTCGACCACCGTCGAAGACGTGGATGTCGGCACCGGCCCGGTCGGCCTCGACCACGAGGTGCGGTACGACTCGCTGGCGCGCTTCGATCACGAGCGCCAGGCGTGGCAGCGTGCTCTCCACGACCACCAGTTCGCCGACCGGCTCGTCCAGGAACTCGGCCAGCGTCGTGCCGTCGGCGGCGCGGAACAGCACGAGGGCGGCACCGGCGTCGTGCGGCAGGGCCGAGACGAACGAGTCGAGTTCGGCGATGTCGTCGTCGGTCCAACGCGAGCCTTCCAGCTCACGTCGGGCGTTCTTCCAACGGACGTCGAAACGATGCTGGGCATCGTCGAGTCCGCTCGGGGTCGGGATGGCGATGGTGACGAACGGCCCATCCGCAGTGGCCAGCTCGCGCAGGTCGCCGAATTCGCCGGCGCTGCTCATGCCGACCGCAGCGCACGCACGAGCTGGCTCTTGCTCATCGAGCTGCGGCCCTCGATGTCGAGCTCCTGTGCCCGTTCGTAGAGGTCGGCCTTGGTCAAGTCGTCGAGTGATGCCGGCTTGCCGTCGCCATCGGGTTCGACGGCGCGGGTGGCGTCATCGAGGAGCGCCGTTGCGGAGCGCTCGGCCTGCTCGCCGGTCCGTCGGGTCTGCGCTCGCGCCTGACCGATCGTCTCGTTGCTCGTGCGTCGAGCCGTGCCGGACGTGCGGTCGACCGCCGATCGGGCCTGGCCGATGGTCTCGTTGCCCGTACGTCGAGCAGTGCCCGAAGTGCGGCCGACGGCGGACCGGGCTTGGCCGAGCGTGGTCGACATCGCGTTGCCGGCTGTCGACGAGAGTCGATCGAGTTGTCGCCCGACGTCGTTGGCCACATCGCTCGCCGTGGCGTTCACCCGGTGGGCAGTCGCTCGCGTGAGACCGATGGCCCGAGCCGGGATGGGTGGGAGTTCGGATTCGAGCCGGTCGAGTCGCTCGGTGAGTTCATCGAGGCGGCGGGAGATCTCGGAGTTGAAGTCGGTGGTGTCCATGTGGGAGGAGTGCCCACCGACCCGGAGGGCGAAACCGCCCGGAACCCGGATGCTCGACCGCTGCTTCGCCCTGGAGTCCACCGTCAAGCAGCGCTGAACGGCCGGCTCGCCTCCGTGCCGGCTGCGCCGGTCTGCTGGTCGTCGGACGCTGTTCGGCGACGTCGCACGAGCCAGGCAAGGGCAAGGACCAGCGCGACGCCACCACCGATGTAGAGCATCGTGTTCCGGCGGTTCGACTGACGGCCGGTGACTCGGTCGACGAGGCCGTCCGGCCAGTCCGGAAGCGTCGGAGTGCTGGGCAGCGACGAGGGCAGCTCGTTCGTCAGACGTTCACCGACCTCGCGCAGCGTGTCGACGGCGTTCTCGTACGTGGTGGACATGGAAACCTCCTGAAGTGGATCTGTCGGTGTCGGGGTGCCCGGGGCCGTCCTCCGGCAAACCATCATCGGTGTGCCGTCGGTGTCCATCGGTACAGTTTCGGTGCCGCCAGGAGCCGCCTGAGCGAGTTTGACGGGGACCACAGCAGGGCATCACGAGCGCATGAAAGACGACGGCGGAACCGCGGCAGATTCGGCTGCCCGAGCAGGTGCCGCACCACGACGGGGCCGGCTCGACGAACCCAGCGACTCCCCGACGAGAGACTGGCAACTGCGGTTGCAGAGCCTGCTCGGCAGCCCCGCCACGACGGACAACGAGGTCCGTGTGCTGCGAAACGGCGCTCAGATCTTTCCGGCGATGCTCACCGCGATCGACGCGGCGGAGCACAACGTCGACCTGGTCACCTTCGTCTACTGGCAGGGCGACATCGCCGAACGGTTCGCCGACTCGCTCGCAGCAGCTGCACGGAGGGGCTGTCGGGTACGCGTCCTGCTCGACGCCGTGGGAGCCCGCAAGATGCGATCCGACCTCGTCGACGCGATGACGGCGGCCGGGTGCGACGTGCGGTGGTTCCGACCGATCGAGGACAGCGTGCCGCAGATCGGCGACGTCGACCATCGCACCCACCGCAAGATCCTCGTGTGCGATGCGACGATCGGGTTCACCGGCGGGGTCGGCATCGCCGACGAGTGGGATGGCGATGCCCGCAACGAATGCGAGTGGCGTGACACCCACCTCGCGATCCGCGGTCCAGCCGTTGCCGGTCTGCTCGCCGGGTTCATCGACAACTGGGCCGACCAGAACGACGACGGCTTCGACCCCAGCTCCGAGGCGGTCGCCGACCAGTCGGCGGCGGGCTCGAGCACCGTTGCGGTGATTCGTGGCTCGGCCGAAACCGGCGCGAGCGAATTGTGGCGACTGATGCTCACCCTCATCACGTGCGCCCAGCATCGCGTCCGGGTCGCCACCGCCTACTTCAACCCCGACGATCGACTCTGCGACGTACTCCGCGACGCGGTGGCACGCGGTGTCGAGGTGTCGATCCTGGTCCCCGGCGAGCACGCCGACAAACGGTTCGTCCAGATCGCAGGCGAGTCGGTCTACGCGTCGCTGCTCGACGCCGGGGTCGACATCCGCACCTACGACGTCTCCATGATGCACGCCAAGGTCGTCACCGTCGACGGCGCCGTGGCCACCGTCGGGTCGGCCAACATGAACCAGCGCTCGACCCAGTTCGACGAGGAGACCAACGTGATCCTCTTCGATCCGGACCTCGTCGCCGTGCTCGACCGTCACCTCGATGACGACCACCGCCACAGCACGCTCATCGATCCGACAGCGTGGGCCGAGCGAGGCATCGTGCAGCGCGTTGCGGAGAAGGCCGCCGACGCCGTCAGCGGCTGGCTGTGATCGGCGAGGTCCGTCTGCGCCAGATCGCAGACGGGATGCGACATCGGCTGTCGTTCATCCCGACGCTGTACGTTCTCGGTGCGATCGTCCTCAGCCAGTTCCTGCTCTGGGTCGACCGCCAGCTCACCGACAGGTCGCTGCCCGACTTGCTCGAGACCAGTGTCGACGGGGCCCGATCGGTGTTCGCCTCGATTGCCGGCGGTCTGATCACGTCGACCACCCTGCTGCTGTCGATGATGTTGGTGGCCGTACAGCTCGCGAGTTCGCAGTTCTCTCCGCGCACGCTTCGCAACTGGCTCGGCAACCGCACCGTGCAGAACGCCGTGGGATTCGTGCTCGGCACCACCGTCTACTGCCTGTTGGCGCTGAGATCGACACGAAGTTTCGGCGAGGACGACATCGCCGTGATCCCCCATCTCACCGTTCTCGGCGCCGTGGCGCTCGGCGTGCTGTCGCTCGTCGCGGTCGTTCGCACCGTCGATCACATCACCCACAGCCTGCAGGTCGGCTCCGTCGCCGAACGGATCGCCAACGAGACGATCGGCATCGTGCATCGCAACTTCGGAGCCGAACCGGACCAACTCGACGTCGCTCCCGATTCGGGAGCGCTGCGACCCGATGGAACCATCGACGTGCCGATCGGATCCGCCGCGCTCGAGGCGCCCTCGTCCGGCTGGGTCCAGCAGGTGGACGACGACCGCGTCCTCGCGTCGCTTCCCGAGCACAGCACCGGCTACCTCACGGCGACGGTCGGCAGCTTCGTCACCCAGGACAGCCCCCTGATGTGGATCGCGCCGCCCCCGCGGGAGACCGATTCGTACCGGTCGTCCCTCCTCGGTGCCATCGCCGTCGGCGACAACCGCACGATGCAGCAAGACGTCGAGTTCGGCGTCATCCAGCTGACCGACATCGCCGTGCGTGCGCTCTCGCCCGGTGTCAACGATCCCACCACAGCGTCCGACGTCGTGGTGCAACTCGGCACGGTGATGACCGCCTTGTGGCAGCATCCGGCGCTGTCGACCACCCAACGATCCGGGTCACGAACGCTCGTGCGACACCGTCCCACGCACGCGGACCTGCTCGACCGGGCGTTCTCACCGATCATCCACTACGGCGACGCTGACCGACAGGTGCGCGAGACGCTGCTCAGCGTGCTGCAACTGTTGCGTTCCGAGATCGACCGACGCGAGCTGGCCGGACCGACCGGCCCGCTCGACGCCATGCTCGACTCGCTCCGGCGTGCCGGCGCCGAGGACCGTTCGTTCAGTCGACGTGGAGGTGACCGGTGAGCCCGGACACCTCGATCAACCGGGAAACGGGCTGGCTCGGCGAACGCAGGACCAGCCGCCGTTGGGCCTCTTCGGCACGCTGGTGCAGTTCGATCACCACACGGAGGCCACTCGAGTCCATGAAACCGACCCGCGACATGTCGATCGAGAAATCGCCGTCACCCTCGGGGAGTTCGGCATAGCGAGCTGCGAGTTCCGGGGCGGTGTGGGCGTCGATCTCGCCCTCCAACGCAACGGTGGACGGATCGATGTCGGTCGCGACGAGGCGCACCGGGTGCTCGGACATGCGCGCAGAGCATAGCCCTCCGATCCGTGACGACCTCCGACGAGCGGGTAGGTCGGCAAACGACGAACGCCTGACGAGGTCGCCGCCGGTGAGGGCAGCGACCGCGCCAGGCGCAATCGGTGGTCGGGAGATTCGACGATCTGGTCGTGGTGATCAGGACTTGTCGTGGTCGCTTCGATGGACGACGTCGCCCGTGGCATCCTTGAGGTGCGCCCGCACGAACCACTGGAAGAGTTCGAGATCGGCGACGTGGCCGATGAGGAGATCCTCGGTGACCGGATCGATTTCGCCGACCGTCGAGATCGCCTCACGATGGTCGGCGATCACGCCGGAATACACCTTGTCGACCTCCACCAGGTGCTGCACGCTCGGTGCCCGGGTCAAGTCGTAGTCGTTCCAGCTGCGCATCTCGACCACGGCACCGGGCGTGCCCTGTGGTTCGCCGCCCAGCGTGGCGATCCGTTCGGCGACTGCGTCGGTCTGCAGCCGCACCGCATCGACCTGCGGGTCGAGCATCTCGTGAATCGCGATGAAGTTCATGCCGACGACGTTCCAGTGAACGTGCTTCAGGGTCAGCTGCAGGTCGATCAACGCAACCAGTCGCTCCTGGAGGGCGTTGATCACGTCAGCCGAAGCCTCCTCGCTCATGGCAGGGACGGTGGTCTTCAGGTTCGTCACGTTGGTCATGGCGCCGCGGTACCCGCGCCGCGCCGGCCCAAACGTGTGGCGGCCGTTTTTCGACGCAGGCGCTCGTGCACCGGCCGATTCGTGTCCCTGGCCATTCGAAGGTCGGCGTTTCGGTGTTCCGAGCTCGGGTACGACCGTGCCATGACCGACTTCAACACCGACACCGACAACCAGCGGGCCGATGAGTTCACCGAGCCGAGTGCGGGGCCGGTTCCGACCGACGAAGAGGAACGGGCCGCAGAACGGTCGGCCGACGACGTCGACCTCGACGAGGTCGACGAGCATTATCAGGAGATGAACGAAAAGGGCGCCGACGCAAAGGGCGAAGGCAGCATCTCCTAGCGCCTGGTACCACGTGGCTGCGCGGTGGGCGAGGTACGGATCGACAACCTCGCCTCACTCACGGCTCAGCTCACGGAGCGCATCATTCGGCGCAGCATCGCCGGGAAGATCACCACGTGGAACGGCACCAGCATCCACCAGTACGCACGCCCGATGATCCCGCGCGGCACGAATCGGGCTCGTTGGGTCACCGTCGTCCCCGCTCCGTCGGGGCCCGGTGACGTGCGCCACTCGAGCCAGGCATCACCTGGCAGTTTCATCTCGGCGTGCAACCGGAACAACCCGTCGTCGAGCGCGTCGACCCGCCAGAAGTCGAGTGCCTCGCCCACTGCGATGTCGTCGGGGTGGCGTCGACCCCGACGGAGGCCGACGCCACCGAACAACTTGTCGATGGCGCCGCGAATCGCCCAGAGCGGCCCGAATCCGTACCAGCCGCGTTCGCCACCGACCCCGCGCACCACTCGCTGCACATCAGCCGAGGCAGCATCGACGACCATCGTGCGACGGTCCTCGTAGACGGTCCCGCCTGCCCAATCGGGGTCCCACGGTGCGGGCCGAGCGGCCATCTGACGAGACGAGAACCCCGACCAACGAGTTGGGATGTCGAGGTCCTCCACCGCCGACAGGGCCGCCTCGATCGCGTCGCGCACGCTGATGGGCGCGTGGTCGGACAACGATCGGGCGCTGGCGTCCGTCACGACGACGTCGTTCTTCAGACTGTCGATCAGGCTGTCGGCGAGCGCTCTCGGCAACGGTGTCACCAGATTCACCCAGTGCGAGGAGAGATGCGGCGTGAGGACCGGCACGGCGATGATCAGCCGACGACGCAGACCGGCGACCTCGGCGTAGACGTCCATCAAGTCGCGATAGCTGAAATCGTCGGGCCCTCCGACTTCGACGATGTCGTGGTGGTCGTCGCCGGGGCCCCTCACGACGGCAGCGACGAGATAGGTCAGCAGGTCCGAGATCGCGATCGGTTGGACCCGCGTCTCCGTCACCCAACGAGGCGCGATCATCGCCGGGAGCACCTCGACCAGGCTGCGGAGCATCTCGAACGACGCCGAACCTGCCCCCAGGATGATCGCGGCCCGAAGCTCGGTCACCGGCGTCGGTCCCGATGCGAGTTCCCTGCCCACGTCATGGCGCGACTGCAGATGCGGCGACAGATCGTCGCTGTCGTCGCCGAGCCCGCCCACGTAGACCAGGTGACGAACTCCGGCGTGCTCGGCAGCCTTGCGCGCGTTCCGAGCGGTCACCCGCTCCTGCTGCATGAAGTCGTCGCCGACGCCGAGCGAGTGAACGAGGTAGACGACCTGATCGATGCCCTCGAAGGCAGGGCCGATCGACGAGAGATCGGACAGGTCACCCTCGACGACCTCGACGTCTCCAGCCCATCGGGTGCCGCCCAGACCCGCGGGAGTACGGGTCATGCAGCGTACGACACAGCCGGCTCGGATGAGTTCGGGGACGAGCCTCCCACCCACGTAGCCCGTCGCGCCGAGTACGAGAACCCGCTGTCGATGTTCCATCCGTCCATCATGCCCGCTCGTGCGGGGCTCAACCTCTCGTGCCCGCATCTCCACCGCACCGCTGCCAGCGCCGCACACTGCGCGGTGCTCGCACG
Organism: uncultured Ilumatobacteraceae bacterium; assembly: GCA_964549065.1. GTDB lineage: Bacteria > Actinomycetota > Acidimicrobiia > Acidimicrobiales > Ilumatobacteraceae > Sva-07. The sequence goes on along the minus strand of CAZJUC010000029.1, from coordinate 12,324 downwards.
ATTGGCACCGGGCTGACACGGGTAGTGGCGACACATGGACGCGCATGCCCCGACCGCCGACCCCGTCGACATCACCGACGTCGACGTCGTCATCATCGGAGGCGGTGGCGCCGGCGAGGCGCTGGTCGCCGCACTCGACGGAAGTGGTCGTCGTGTGCTGGTCGTCGAGCAGCACCGCGTCGGCGGCGAGTGTCCGTTCGTGGCCTGCATGCCGAGCAAGTCGATGCTGCACGACGCACACGGCTCGATCCGCTGGAGCGAGGCTGTCGAACGTCGCGACGACGTCGTCGACGACCTCGACGATCACCGACATGTCGAGCAACTCGATCGCCAGGGTGCTCACCTCGTGCGCGGCCACGCACAAATCGTCGACCCCTGGACCGTCGACGTCGACGGCACGCGGGTTCGTACCGAGCACCTCGTGCTCGCAACCGGCTCACAGCCCACGATTCCCCCGATCGACGGTATCGACGACCTCGGCGAACGCCTGTGGACGAGCGAGGACGCACTCACCACCGATCACCGGCCGGTCCGGCTGATGGTGATCGGTGGCGGGCCGGTCGGTTGCGAACTCGCTCAACTCTTCGCCGGGTTCGACACCGAAGTGCACCTGATCGACGTCGCCGAACGGGCCTTTCCCGAGCTCCCGCCCGAGATCGGAGAGATCGTCGACGACGGCCTTCGCTCAGCCGGCGTACGGGTCTGCCGAGGTCGCTCCGCCGTCCACGTGGAGCAACGCGGTGGCAACGTGCAGATCACCCTCGACAACGAAGGGTCCCTCGCCACCGATCGGATACTCGTCGCTGCAGGACGCACACCGGCACTCGACGGGATGGGCGTCGAGCAGCTCGGACTCGATCCGGACAACCCCCTCCCGATCGACGACACCGGACGGATCAGCTGCCCGGGCTCGGTCTGGGCGATCGGCGACGTCGCCGGTCGGGGGCAGTACACCCATCTCGCCAACTTCCAGGCAGGCGTGGTCGCCGACCATCTCGTGGGCAACGGTCGACGCCGGTTCGACGACCGCGTGACGCCGGCGTGCATCTTCACTCGCCCACCGGTGATGACGATCGGGCCGACCCCGGACGAGCTGGGCGACACCGCCACATGGGTCAGCGCCGGGCTGGCGGAGGTCGCGCGATGGAGCACCGACCGGCTCGGGGACGGTTTCCTCACCATCGCCGTCGACCACGAGACCCGCTGCGTGGTCGCTGCCCACGGTGCCGGCGCCCGGTTCGACGAACTGGCCGCCGCACTGGTGACGGCGATCGACGGTCGGGTTCCGGTGGATCGTCTCGCAACGTCGATGTGGCCGTTCCCGACGGTCGGCGAACTCCTGGGCCCGCTCTACAGCCGGGCACTCGAAGCGCTCGACGACGCCGGCTGACGCCACCCGTCGGGACGGGGACTCAGTCGAGCAGAGCGCCGAGACCCTCGGTGGCACCCGGCGTGTCCTCCAGCCACTCGCGCATCTGCTCGAACGACTTGCGCAGGAGCCTGGACACGTGCATCTGCGAAATGCCGACCGCCTCGGCGATCTCGGTCTGCGAGCGGCGCTCGTAGAAGCGCAACCGAACGATCTCCTGCTCACGCTCGGGAAGTCGGGCGATCAGTTGTACGACCAGATCGCGGTCGTCGACGTGCCCGTACCCGTCCTCGTCGGTGGCGAGCGCGCCCTGACGGTCGCCGAGCGCGTCCGAATCGTCGTCGCCATTGGCTCCGTCGAGCGTCCCGACGCTGTACGCAGCGGTCGCCGAGAGGCCACGCAGCACGTCGTCGCGTTCGACCTGCAGGTGGCCGGCGATCTCGTCGACCGAAGGGGCACGTCCGTTGCGCTGCGACAGCTCCTCGGAGGCGTTGCGGACCAGGAGGTGAAGCTCCTTCGCTCCCCGCGGGACGCGCACCGCCCACGAGCGGTCACGGAAGTAGCGCTTCAGCTCGCCTTCGATCGTTCGGCCGGCGAACGCCGAGAACGCTGCCCCGTAGTCCGGATCGAATCGGTCGACCGCCTTCACCAGGCCGACCATGGCCACCTGGCGGAGGTCGTCGTCGCTTCCACCCTGGCGGCGGAACCGGTTCGCGATGTGGGCCGCCAGGCCCATGTGGCGTTCGACGAGCTGGTTGCGCAGCCGGCGGCTCCTCGATGCAGTGAACTCGCGAAACAGCTCGAGGTCGTCGAGATCGCCCGCGGTGGACGTGTCACTCATGCGCGTGACGGTGCCGACTCGTCGCTCGATCCAGCCGCACCCTCCGCTTCGGATGCCGTCTTGACCAACACCACGACCGAACCGTCGACGCGGAACTCGTCGACCACGGAGTTCAGGATGCTCGCCGCGAGATCGTCGAGTTCGATGTCACGTTCGCCGTGCTGGGTGGTGATGGTGACCGCCACGCGAGCGGCGCCGACCTCGAAGACCGTTTCGACCCGGTCGTCGGAACCATCGCCTGATTCCGCGAGCGATGAGACGACCTCACTGATCGCCAACCGGAGGTCGTCGATCTCGTCGATGGAGAAGCCGGCATCAGCGCCGATCGACGCCGCGACCGTGCGGAGGGTGGCGATGAACTCGGTGCGCAACGGCACCGACATCTCGACCTGTTCCGAACGGGAGGAGGGGCTGGACGTCGCTTCTTCGGGCATGAGGGTCACAGGATAACGGTCTCGCTCATGGGGTCGATCCTTTCCGACCACCGTCGAGCACAAACCCACTCGGTCGCCCGCCGACCCCAGCGACGAGACGTGCGGTGTCCGATTGCCTCGGGCGTTCGGAGATCCCCTTCGTCAGCTCGACGAGGGGGGACTTTCGCGTCGGGGCTCGGGCAACGCTCGGAGTACGGCTGCCTGCCGCTCGGTCGCCGACGGCCCGAACGGAGCGATGAACAGTCCTCGGGCCGAACAATTCGGGCATGTGAGAGCCGAGACGTGCAACATGTCGGCCGGGTCGCTCGCACCTTCCAACCGTTCGGTCCAGGTTCGAACGAAACTGTCGGCCGGACTGTCCGTCTCGCAACGAGGACATCGAAGTGCGTCGTCGCCGCTGCTGGGCTCATCGGCGACGACGAACTCGACCGAGAAGCCGTCCTCGGCTGCGAGTTCGATCACGTCGGCGAGTTGATTCGCCCCGGTCGGAATGTCGGCATTCGGCTGCGTCATGGGGAGTCGGTACCCGGCGTCGCGGTGATCGAACCGGCCTTGGCGATCACGATCGTCCCATCGTCCGGATCGTCGGCGAGAGACATCTCGGAGGCGGCGCGAACGGCTGCGCTGACCGAGGCGGTCAACGGGACCGCGACGAGCGCTCCGACGATGCCTCCCAACGCCCCACCGACGGCGAGACTGACGAGGATCACGATCGGGTGCAGCCTCACCTGTCGGCGCATGACGAGGGGCAGGATCACGTCGCCCTCGATCTGCTGCACCGCCAACACCACGAACCCGAGGATGATCGCGGTCACCAACCCATTCGACGTGAGTGCGATCGCCACCGCCAACGCACCGGCCACGGTGGCGCCCACGATGGGGAAGAACGAGGCTGCGACGGTGAGCACTGCGACGGGCACTGCGGCGGGGACGCCGAGGATCAGCATCGCTCCACCGATCAGCAACCCGTCGACGAGGCCGGTGATCGCCACACCACGGATCCAACCCTGCAGGCTGGAGATCGCTGCCCGGCCCGACACGTCGACTGTGGCGCGACGCACCGGGCGAAGCCGCGAGAGCACCCAGGACCACAGTTGGGGGCCGTCCTTCAGGAAGAAGAACAGCAGCACCACCATCAGGAACAGCCCACCGACGATCTCGACGGCGAGACGTACCGTGCTGGCCGGTTCGTCGAGCAGGCCCGACCCCGCCCGTTCGACCAGGTCGGCGCCGGAGTCGGAGATCGACTGGACGGTGTCGTCGCTGAGCCCGAGCGGGCCGTCGCGCAACCACTCCTCGATGTCCTCCACCGCAGTCTCGAGCTCCGACGAGATGTCGTCGAATGCGCTCGCGATCGACGTGCCCAGCAGGAACCCGCCCCCGACGAGCAGTGCGGTCGCCGTGAGGAGCACCACCCAAGTGGCGAGCAGGCGCGGAATCCGACGAGCGAATCGCTCGACCAGCGGCGAGAACAGTGCCGCCAGCACCAACGCGACGGCCACGGGGATGATGACGACGGTGAGCCGGACCGTGAGCCAGACGAGGATCACGATCGCCGCGGCGACGACCACGAAGCGCCATGCCCATCTGGCCCCGTCCTCGAGGAATCGCGGGACCGTGGCCCGCGACATCGGCCCGGTCGGCGAATCGGGCGATACGGGTTTCGCTGGTTCCATCGGTGCCTGAACTACCCGCAAAACCTCTCGGTCAACCGCGCCGCCGGGACGTCCGGTGGTCGGGAACGATCACTCGAGGTGGAACACGCAGCGCACGGTGACGGTCGACGCGTCGGCCTCGACCTCCACCTCGTCGCTCACCGATCGCACGATCGCGAGGCCCCGCCCCGTGCGCACTGCCGGCAGCGGTGATGACCACGTCGTGGGGTCGGTGATCCCCGAGGAGGTCCGCGCAGAGCGCACCGACACCACGACACGCGCCGGTGCGACGTGTTCGACGATGCTCACCGTGACCGGCTCCGCACGTCCGTACTCGATCGCGTTGGTGACGAGTTCGCTGACCGCCAGTTCGAGGTCGCCGGCAAGATCGCGACCCCGATCCGCACGCTCGAGCGCGTTGCTGGCCGACGCCCGCACGAAGCGTCGAGCACGCCCGATCGCGTCCGTGGTGGCGTCGAACGTCCGCTCCGCACCACCCGTCAACTCCGCCATGGTCACCAACGACTCATCCGCTCGCTCTTCAGCACCGCCACACCGAGACGGTAGCGCGCCTGATGCCGTGGTCGGACGATCCGCCGTCCGCGCCGCCCGGACGACCACCGCCATCATCCCTGGTCATCCGGACTGTCGTGCGTCATTGTCAAGATGTCATCACGTCGGAGTGGGCCCGGGGATGCGGGTCACCCTGGATCCCGAACCGGTCGGTGCAGGCGCGAACCCCAGTCGATGTCGGAGTGCACCAGGACACCTTCGCGCCCTCCGCCGTCACGTTGCCGACTTCACTGGTCGGTCGCTTCTGAGTATCACGCGCCGGGCGTGCCAGACTCCGGGCATGGCAACGCTCGTGCTCACCGTGATCGGCAAGGACCGCGCCGGCCTCGTCGACGCGCTGGCCGAACCGATCGCTGCACACGGGGGCAGCTGGGATCGCAGCCACATGGCACGTCTCGCCGGTGAGTTCGCCGGGATCGTCGTCGTGTCGGTACCGGACGAACGCGCCCACGAGCTCACCGTCGAGCTCGGCATGCTCAGCGAACGGGGCCTCCTCGAGGTCACGGTGGCCATCGCATCCGCTGACGCACCCGCATCGCCCGACACGCTCCTCGAACTCCACCTCGTCGGCCAGGACCGACCGGGCATCATTCGCGACGTCGCCAGTGCGCTCGCTCGACGGGATGTCAGCATCGAGGAACTCGAGACCTCCGCAGCGTCCGCACCGATGTCCGGCGAGCTGCTGTTCGAGGCATCCGCCACGCTCCGCGTGCCGGCCGGCACCGATCCGGACGACCTGCGCTCGGCGCTCGAGGACATCGCCAACGAGCTGATGGTGGATCTCGACGTGACCGAGCGCCACGTCGAGCCCGGCACACCGAACGGGGGTGACGATGACTGACCCTGACGAACCCGGCAACGACCGAGAGCGGATCCGGCTGACCCAGTTCAGCCACGGCGCCGGTTGAGGCTGCAAGCTCGCCCCAGGCGAGCTGGCGCACGTGGTGCGCCACTTGAACTCCGCCCGATCCGACCGGTTGCTGGTCGGCCCCGACACCGGCGACGACGCCGCCGTGTGGAAGCTCGACGACGACCGGGCGCTCATCTCCACCGCCGACTTCATCACACCGGTGGTCGATGACGCGCGCACCTGGGGGCGAGTGGCCGCTGCCAACAGCGTGTCCGACATCTACGCAATGGGCGGGCGCCCGCTGTTCTCGCTCAACCTCGTCGGATGGAACACCGACGCACTGCCGACTTCGCTGCTCGCCGAGGTGCTCGCCGGCGGCCAGGACATCGCCGACGAGGCCGGCTTCGTGGTCGCAGGCGGGCACACGATCGACGACCCCGAACCCAAGTACGGCATGGCGGTCACCGGCGAGGCCCATCCCGACCGGCTGCTCACCAACGCCGGACTGCGTGCCGGACAGGACATCGTGCTCACGAAGGCCCTCGGTGTCGGAGTGCTGACGACTGCGATCAAGAACGAACGGGCCAGCGGCGAACAGGCCGAGGCTGCCGTGGCGTCGATGGTGCGGCTGAACGATGTCGCGGCGCGCCTCGCGCTGGGAGCGGGCGCAACGGGCTGCACGGACGTCACCGGTTTCGGACTGCTCGGCCACCTCGGACGCATGGCGCTCGAGTCGCGCGTGTCCGCCACGATCCAGTTCGACGCGGTGCCGTTCCTGCCGGGGGCCCTGGCGCTCGCCGCCGACGGCGTGATGCCGGGCGGGAGCCGGCGGAACCTCAGCTGGGCGCTCGGCTTCGTCGACGTGGGCGGCCACGACGAGGTACGCCAGTTGCTGCTGGCCGACGCGCAGACCTCCGGTGGCCTCGTGTTCGGTGTCGATCCGGCTGCGACCGCCGACGTCCTCGCCGAACTCGCCGCCACCGGCCACCGGGCCGCCCACATCGGTCGCTGTGCCGCTGGTACACCCGGCCTGGTCCTGCGCTGAACTGCTCGTCGGCGCGGCCGGCGGGCTGATTCCATCGGTTTGGTGCCGTGGCCGCTCGGCAATGACCTCTTCATGGACGGATTGACCGAGACGATCGACCGGGTGGGCGAACTCGTCGAAGTCGGTGGTGTCGTCATCATCGTCGTCGGACTGACGCTGGCGCTCGGAGCGTTCGTGGTGAACTCGTTTCGAGACGATCAGACCAGTGTCTATGCAGCGACGCGCCGCTCGATCGGACGCTCGATCCTGCTCGGACTGGAGGTGCTCGTGGCCGGCGACATCATCCGCACGGTCGCCGTCGATCCGACGTTCACTTCGGTCGGCGTGCTCGCCATCGTGGTGGCGATCCGGACATTCCTGTCGTTCACCCTCGAACTGGAGATCACCGGTCGCTGGCCCTGGCAGTCGTCGGGCTGAC
>CAZJUC010000029.1:0-5039 GCA_964549065.1 uncultured Ilumatobacteraceae bacterium | reverse complement strand
TCAGGGACAGCAGGTCGATTCGGAGGCGGAGCTGACCACCAGGTGGTCGATCTGGTCGGCGTCGGCGTTCTTCACGTACCACTCCCACCGGTTGCCGTCGGGCGCCTCGACCCAGGTCTCGGTCTTCTCGGCGTAGCAACACACCGTTTCGTCGACGCCCGTGGTGTCGATGCCCGAATCGGTGAGGCGGGATTCGGCCGCCGTGACCTGCGCCGATGTCTCGACCTCGACGCCGAGATGGTTGATCGACCCCGCTTCGCCGGAACCGGCGAACAGCACCAGCTTGAGTGGTGGGTTCTCGATCGCGAAGTTGGCGTAGCCCTCGCGCACCTTCGCCGGCGGCGTGTCGAACATCCTGGTGTAGAAGTCGACGGCGGTGTCGAGGTCGTCGACGTTGAGTGCGAGCTGCAGACGCATGGGTTTCCTCCAAGGTTGTATTGACGTTGATCGATACGTTATCGTCTCGAATCGATGAACGTCGATATGAACTCGAATCCGATGATCACCACGTGCTGCGGATCCATCAGCGGTGACGCGCTCACCGAGGCGCAGGCCGACGAACTTGCAGCGGCACTCAAGACGCTCGCCGACCCGGTACGTCTCCGACTCGTGTCGATCATCGCCACCTCTCCCACTGGTGAGGTGTGCGCCTGCGACCTGCCCGAGTCGCTCGATCGCAGCCAGCCCACCGTCAGCCATCACCTCGGCCTGCTCGTCGCCGCTGGCCTCCTCGAGCGCGAGCAGCGAGGAAAGTGGGCCTGGTTCCGTCTCCGTCACGACCGCCTCGGCGAGCTCAGCGCCCTCCTTGCTCCACCCTCGCCCCTTCCCACCGCCGTCCCCACCGTCCCAGCCAGGAGTTCGTGATGTCCGAGCAACACCCCGCCGTCCTGTTCCTGTGTGTCCACAACGCCGGCCGCTCGCAGATGGCCGCCGCCTGGCTGCGCCATCTCGCGGGCGATCGTGTCGACGTCTTCTCCGGTGGATCCGAGCCGGCCGAGCAGGTCAACCCCGCGGCCGTCGAAGCGATGGCCGATGTGGGCATCGACATCGGCGGCGAACAACCGCAGCGCTGGACCGAAGACGACGCCCGGGCCGCCGACGTGGTGATCACGATGGGCTGCGGCGACGTCTGCCCGGTGTATCCCGGCAAACGCTACGAGGACTGGGAACTCACCGATCCCGCGGGCAAGCCCGTCGAGTTCGTCCGGACCGTTCGCGACGAGATCCGCGAGCGCGTCGAGCAGCTGATCGAGAGCCTCGACGCGCGATGACCGACAGCAGCCGGTGGGCGCCGGACGTCCGCCGCCTCACCGGAGAGTTCGTCGGCACCGCATTCCTGCTCGCGGCCGTGGTCGGATCGGGCATCATGGCCGAGAACCTCACCGACGACGTCGGTCTCCAGCTGCTCCAGAACGCGTTCGCCACCGCTGGGGTGCTGACGGCATTGATCCTCGCGTTCGGCTCGGTGTCGGGCGCCCACTTCAACCCGGCCGTCACCCTCACCGACCGCTGGTTCGGAGGGATCGACACGCCGACGGCGTGCTGGTACGTGGCAGCTCAGGTCGTCGGCGGCACCGTCGGCGTGATCGTTGCAAACGTCATGTTCGACCTCGACGCCGTCAACTGGTCGACGAGGGACCGTTCGTCACTCAACCTGGTGTTCGCCGAGGGCGTCGCGACGCTCGGCCTCCTGCTCGTGATCTTCGGCGTGGTCCGATCGGGCCGCACCTCCGTGGTGGCCTTCGCCGTGGGCGCGTACATCGCCGGCGCGTACTACTTCACGTCGTCGACCAGCTTCGCGAACCCCGCGGTCACCGTCGCTCGAATCTTCTCCGACACGTTCGCCGGCATACGGCCCACCGACGCACCCGCCTTCATCGCCGCCCAGCTGATCGCCGTCGTCGCTGCGACCGCACTGATCCGGATCCTGCATCCCGACATGGGCGAGGTCGCCGACCGCGTCGTGCTCCCCCACGACGACCACGACGCCGATGACATCGCACACCACGGAGCGTCGTCGACCGGCCGCCGGCCCGGGCCCAAGGTGCGCGTGGCGACCAGGTCGGGCAGACTTCCACCATGAGCGTCGACGACACCACGACCGACACGACCGATCTCACCGCCGCCGACGTGGCGTGGAACATCGACTCGATCCTGCCCGACGGCAGGACCCCGGCCGAACTGTTCGACGAGGCCGACGTGATCGCCGACAGCCTCACCGGGCTGCGCGGACGGGTGGGCGAACTCGACGCCGGCGAACTGGCCGAGGCGATGCACACCGTGGCTGAACTCCAGGACCTGGTGTCGCGCGCCGTCTACCACGCAATGCTCGCGTTCTCGACCGCCACCGACGACCCGGCCCGGGGTGCAGCGATGGCCGCAGCCCAGGAACGCTCGACCGCAATCGGTACCAAGCTGATCTTCTTCGACCTCGAGTGGGCCGCTGCGAGCGACGACCACGCCGCAGCAGTGCTGGCCGACCCCCGCCTCGACTTCTGCCGTCACCACCTCGACAACCTTCGACTCAGCCGGCCCTACCTGCTGTCAGAAGCCGAGGAGACCATCGTGGCCGAGAAGAGTCAGACAGGTTTCGCGGCATGGACTCGGCTGTTCGACGAGCTCACATCGGCGATCACGATTGATCTTCCCGACGAGCTCGGCGGCAGTGGCCTCCCTCTCATGCAGGCCCTGTCGATGATGCAGCGCCCGGACCGGGAGGTGCGCAGACAGTTGGCATCAGCAGTCACCGCTGGCCTCGAGCCCGGATTGCGCACGCGCGCGTACCTCTTCAACACGCTCCTGCACGACAAGGCCATCGACGACCGGCTGCGCGGCTACCCGTCGTGGATCTCGTCGCGCAACCTTGCGAACGAGGCCTCCGACGAATCGGTCCAGGCCCTCGTCGACGCCGTCGTCGACAACTACTCGATCGCGCAACGCTGGTACGCGCTCAAGGCGCAGGTGCTGGGCCTCGACCAGCTCGCCGACTACGACCGCATGGCGTCGGTCGCCACCACCGACCGCGACATCGGCTGGGCCGAGGGCACCCAAATCGTACGCGACGCCTACGCATCGTTCTCGCCGGAATTGGCCGACATCGTGGGTCGCTTCATCGACGAGTCGTGGATCGACGCTCCTGTCCGTCCCGGCAAACGCGGCGGGGCGTTCGCCGCCGGCGTCTCGCCGGGTCACCACCCGTACGTGCTGCTCAACTGGACCTCGAAGACGCGCGACGTCGCCACCCTCGCCCACGAACTCGGCCACGGCGTGCACTTCTATCTCGCTCGCGAGCAGGGCATCTTCCATCAGGACACCCCGCTCACGCTCGCCGAGACGGCGTCGGTGTTCGGCGAGACCGTCACCAGCAACCGGCTGCTGTCGATGATCGACGACCCGAACGAACGCTTCGCCCTGCTGGCGTCGTCGTTGGAGGATTCGATCGCCACCGTGTTCCGTCAGATCGCGATGAACCGCTTCGAACACGCCGTGCACACCGCGCGGCGCACCGAGGGCGAGCTCAGCGTCGAACGGTTCGGCGATCTGTGGGTCGAGAGTCAGCAGGCGATGCTCGGCGATTCGGTCGAGATCACCGATGGCTATCGCAGCTGGTGGAGCTATGTCCCCCACTTCATCGGCTCGCCCGGCTACGTGTACGCCTACGCATACGGTCAGCTGCTCGCGCTGTCGGTCTACGCCCAGTACCGAGAGCAGGGTGATGCCTTCGTGCCCGCCTACCTCGACCTGCTGCGCGCCGGCGGATCCGACACACCTGAGAACCTGGCCCGCATCGTCGGCTGCGATCTCGCCGACCCCGACTTCTGGCGCAACGGACTGAAGATCGTGGAGAATCAGCTGACCGCTGCGGAGGAGGCCGCTCGGGCCGCCGGTCGGATCTGACGCGATCGGCCCGACGCGATGACCTATTGCCTTGCGATCCGGCTCGACGAGGGCATCGTGTTCCTGTCCGACACCCGCACGAGCGCCGGTGTCGACAACATCAGCATCTACCGCAAGATGCACGTGCTGGCACCGACACCCGACCGGACCTTCGTGATCCAGTCGGCCGGCAACCTGGCGACCACACAGGAGGTGCTCGACCGCATCGACCGAGATCTGCGAGCCGACGACGGACGCGAGACGCTCGCCACGGTCGACCACCTGTTCGAGGCCGCCCTCTACGTCGGCCGCGTCAGCCGTGCGGTGGTGGCCAGCCACCGCGATGCCCTGACGGCTTCGGGCGCCGACGGCAGCGCCACGTTCATCCTCGGTGGCCAGATCACCGGTGAGACGCCGGAGATCTTCCTCGTCTACCCGGAGGGCAACTACATCCGGGCGTCGAAGACCCGCCCGTTCCTGCAGATCGGCGAGACCAAGTTCGGCAAGTTCTGGTTGGAGCTGGCCGTGCAGCCCGGCGTCGACCTCGATGTCGCCACGCAAATCGCGCTCGGTTCGATGCTGAGCACCACTCGAGCCAACCTGTCGGTCGGGCCGCCGTTCGACCTGGCGATCTACCGCAACGATGCGCTGGCCATCGACGAGCATCGCATCGAGGCCGACTCCGACTACCTCACCGACATCCAGCAACGGTTCGTCCAGCACCTGTTCGAGGCCCTGGGCGAGCTGCCGCCCATCCCGTGGAGCGACGACTGACCCGAGCGGGCTGACAGCGGACCGGCCACTTGGGCCGAACCGATGAACGGTCTACGGTGGTCGGGTGACCGACGAACAGCGGCCCTACGGGGCCGGCCAGGCCGATCCTGCGCTCAAGCGAGTCCGCACCCGCCACTTCCAGCGGGCCAAGGAACAGGGCATCAAGATCACCGGACTCACCAGCTACGACTTCCTCTCCGCATCGATCTTCGACGACGCCGGCATCGACTTCCTGCTCGTTGGCGATTCCGCCGGCAACACGGTGTTCGGCTACGACACGACCATCCCGGTCACCGTCGACGAGTTGATCCCGCTGACCGCCGCCGTGGTGCGTGGCGCCAAGCGGGCGCTCGTGATCGCCGACATGCCCTTCGGTTCCTACGAGAACG
>CAZJUC010000028.1:20549-22464 GCA_964549065.1 uncultured Ilumatobacteraceae bacterium | reverse complement strand
CACGAAGCTCCCAGTAGTCGGGCTCTCGCTTGAGGCGCATGCTCCCTCGTGCCACCTCCGACACGCTAGCTGATATGGGACAAATATGGGACAACGGGCGATTCACTGTCTGACGGATCCGGCGAGACGGCCATCTACCAGGTATTTTTCAGCGCCCCTGGCAGGGATCGAACCTGCGACACACGGTTTAGGAAACCGATGCTCTATCCACTGAGCTACAGAGGCTGGGCCGGCGCGAGGTCGAATCCGCCCCGGCGATTGCCGGCCGATTCTAGGGCCAGGCCCGGCAGGACGGCGGGGGCGCGGCGCTCGGGCGACAGCTACACGACCAGCAGCCGAGCTCGATGGCGGCTGTGCTCGATCCGAGTGGTGTTCGTCTCGTCGGATCGGTGTACGAAATCGAGCGCCTCGAATCGACTGCGACCGAACTGGACGTGCCGATCAACGAGGCGTCCGAGGCGCAGCGCGGTGGGCACCTCCAGATACACCACATCATCGAGGAGCTCGACCAGTTCGGCCCACGGCGGCTCGTCGAGCAGAAGGTAGTTGCCCTCGACGATCACGACCGTCGCGTCGGCCCCCACCCGCACCTGGTCCGGAATCGGCTCATCGACGATCCGGTCGAACGTCGGACACCAGACGGTCTCGGTGTTCTGGCGGAGCCGACGAACGAGCCTGACAAAGTCGTCCGCAGCGAACGTTTCCGGCGCACCCTTCACCTCCCGCACGCCATGTGCGTCCAGGGTGGAATTGGGGAGGTGGAAACCGTCCATGGGCACCACCGGTGCGTCCAGGTCGACGCCGAGCGTTGCCGCCACCGTTGACTTGCCACTCCCGGGCGGTCCCGTCACCCCCAGGAGATATCGATCGCGGCCGTGCGCTCGACCGGCGGTCCACGTCGCCAACTGGGCGGCTGTCGTCTGTTCCACGTGACGTCGCCGATCGTGCCCTGTTTCAGCGGGCCACGAGTCGCTCACTGGCCTCCCCACAGACGACCTGCGCGGGCAGTGTCGGCGATGTACGGGGCGAACCCGTTGCGGTCGATGTCGCCGCCTCGCACACCCAGACCACAATCGGCCAGGTAGGCGCCGACGTGATCGACCAGTTCCGGCGATGTCGCGGCCCGGACCTGGGCGGCCGCACCCTGCGGGATCGACTCGAACTGCACGCCACCGCGGCGCTGCGACAGTGCGAGCGCGTGCAGAGCGTTGGCCGGCTTCGAGCGACCGTACGCAATCCACGGGTCGTAATCGGTCCGCTCGAAATCGAGATCGTCGAGGTCGACGGTGCCGAGCGACAGGTCGGCACCAGGAACCGACGTACGAACACGTGCCGCAGCGTCCGCGTTCGACGGATCGCGAGCGAGCATGAGGATCGAGGCCCCGTGCGCAGCGAGGGAACGCGTCGCCTCCTCACCGACGCCGCTTGTGGCACCGGTGGTCACGAACCGTTGGCCGGACAGATCGATCCCGTCGGGGACGTCGTCGGCGGTCGCTTCGAACGAGAAGCCCATGGCTCGACAGTAAGGCAGTCACCTCGGATTGCTCGCCACCCGGCCATCCGTACCCACTGTTCCCGAATCGTTTCGTGGCGGGAAACGCATGCGCAACGGCTGCGAGCGGCTTCGGAAACAGTCGCTGACACGTCCGTGGCCGACCTTCGGCGCGCCGTACCTTGCGCTGCGTCCCGACCCGGGACCACGACACCAAGGAGACCCATCATGCGAACCCGAACCCCAGCCGCAGTTGTCATCGTCGGCGCCCTCGCCCTCGCAGCGTGCGGCAGCGACGACAACTCCTCCGACGACGCAACGCCCGCTGCCGCCACCACCGAGGTCATGTCCGACGACGAGATGTCCGACGACGAGATGTCCGACGACGAGATGTCCGACGACGAGATGTCCGACGACGAGATG
>CAZJUC010000028.1:2486-20449 GCA_964549065.1 uncultured Ilumatobacteraceae bacterium | reverse complement strand
CGACGAGATGTCCGACGACGAGATGTCCGACGACGAGATGTCCGACGACGAGATGGCCGACGACGAGATGGCCGACGACGAGGTGGCCGACGCCGAGGGTGACATCGTGATCGTTGCGGCCGGACGCGACGATCTGACGACGCTCGTCGCCGCAATCGAAGCAGCCGGACTCACGAGCACGCTCTCGAGCGACGGCCCCTTCACCGTGTTTGCCCCGAGCAACGCTGCGTTCGAGGACTACCTCGGCGAGATGGGCATGACGGTCGAGGACGCACTCGCCGACACCACGTTCCTCTCGACGCTGCTGCAAGGACACGTCGTCGAAGCAGCCGATGACTCGTCGATGGTGGCCGGCATGGTCGACAACCCGTTCGTCAGCCTCGCCGGCACCGAACTCCCGGTGACCGTCGACGGCGAAACGATCACGATCGGTGGCGCAGAGATCGTCGACGCCGACGTCTTCGCCACCAACGGTGTGATCCACGTGATCGACACCGTTCTCGCCCCCTGACCCACCGTCGTGGTTCCCCGAGACCAGGTCTCGGGGAACCACGCCATCAGGGTGACGACGTCGACTCTGCTGCGGCAGCGACGGCGGCGAGCGTCTGCTTCATGCCGGCCCGGTTGTGCGCGATCCGATCGTCGACGCCACTCGCCCGGGCACCCAGTTGCTTCATGAACTCGCTGCGTTGGTCGACCCAGGTCTGCACGACCCGGCATCCGCCCTCGGTGGCCTCGATGTCGAACGACCATTCGGCAATCTTGAACAATCCGACGGTGACCCGGAACGAGAAATGCTCGCCGGGTGTCGCATCGACCACGGTCACGGCCGTCGACCAGCGATTCGAGCCGTTGGCGTTGCGACCCTTGAATTTTGCTCCGGGCGCCGGGCCTTTGGCGCCCCTCTTCCACTCACCCCCGTTGTTCTCGGGCGACCACTCGCCCATCCGGGGCAGGTCGGACACCATCGACCACACGACGTCCGGTGTCGCTGCGATCTTGCGCTCGACCTCGATTCGATCCACCATGAACGCTCCCCTCGTCGACGGCCGAACGTACCACCCGGCTCGATCCGTGCGACTCGTGTGACCGAATGCGAAACGCTTGGGAACGCAACCGAAACTCACCGCCGTCACCATCGATCACCCGGTCTCACGGGCCTACGGTCGCCGACATGTCGATCGACACCACCGAACCAGCGTCCGGCGCTGAGCCACCCGACGACCCGGCCCGGCGCAGCTCGCCCGCCGACCCTTCGCCGGACGACACTGTCGTACGCCTCGTGCACCCACGAGCGATCCGCTGGCTCCACTGGATCAACTTCCCGCTGCTGTTCATCCTGATCTGGAGCGGGCTGCGAATCTACTGGGCCGAGGACGTCTACGCCCTCGGCATCGGCAGTTGGCAATGGTTCGCCTTCTTCCCCGACGCCGTCTATGAGACTCTGGGGCTCGAACGGCGCCTGGCGCGCGGCATGGCGTTCCACTTCGCGTTCGGATGGCTGTTCGTGATCAACGGCGCCATGTACGCGGCCTACCTGCTCGCCACACGTGAGTGGCGCCACCTCCTTCCCGATCGTCACGCGGCTCGCGAAGCGACGGACGTGGTCCTCCACGATCTGCACCTCCGCAAGGACGCTCCGCCGCAGGGCAAGTACAACGCCGCCCAACGCGTCTCGTACACGGCGGTCCTGGCGATGGCTCTCGTGATCGTGCTGAGCGGCTTCGCCATCTACAAGCCCACGCAACTCCATCCGCTACCGCTGCTGTTCGGCGGCTATCAGGGTGCCCGACTCGTGCACTTCTGGATGACGATCGGCCTGCTGCTGTTCTTCGTCGTGCACCTGCTGCAGGTCGCTCGCTCCGGATGGGGCAACTTCCGCTCGATGGTCACCGGCTACGTGATCGAACGCCGTCCGTCGAACTCGGCGATCGGAGAGGACGGCCCACGATGATCGACCGCACCCCTCCTGAATCCAGCCCCCGCGAGGAGGAGCTGCGGGCGCAACTCGACGACGCCCCGACGATTCCCGTTGCCGAGTTCCGCAAGCGCTCACGACGTTCGTTCCTGACTGGCGCAGCCGGCCTCGGCGCCGGCTACCTCGGTTGGCGGTGGCTCCAGGACCAGCCCGACGTCGACGGAATCCCGAAGCCGCTCCGCGACACACTCGAATTCAACGAGGACCTGTGGCGAACCCTGTCGGAGAACCGATCGGCCCCCGAGTTCGCTGTGTCGGAGGCAACACCGATTCCGGTCAACGGTCGCATCGGCATCCGCAACGAAATCGACCTCGCTGAATGGACCGTGCGCGTCGAGGGACCCGACGGTGAACTGATCGACGAACTCGAGATCTCCGCGTTCGAGGCACTCCCGCAGCGCGACATGGTGATCGAGCACAAGTGCATCGAAGGCTGGTCCAACATCACACACTGGGGCGGCGTCCGCTTCAGCGACTTCCACGCCCGTCACGCCGACCGGGGCGTCGGCAACGTCCCCTACGTGAGCCTCGAGACCCCCGATGGGCTGTACTACGTCGGCTGGGACAAGGCGTCGATCATGCACCCGCAGACGATGCTCGCACTGCGCCTCGACGATCAGCCGCTCGATCAGGACCACGGGGCCCCGCTGCGCCTGGCCACACCGAACAAGTACGGCATCAAGTGTCTGAAGCGAATCGGCGTGATCCGCTACGAGCGCGAGCGCCCGGCGGACTACTGGGCCGAACGCAGCTACGACTGGTATGCCGGCCTGTAGGCCGACAAAGCGGTCGTCGCTTCCCCCCGCCTGGACCTCACGGAACCACGATCGGGACCAGCGCCGGAATAGCACGGAGGTCGGTCGGGTTCAACACCGCATGCGCAGCCTCACCGACGCCACCACACGCCGAGCGTTCTCGGCATTGAACGCCGTGGTGCGCCCGGCCGTCAAAGCCGGCCTCGGCAATCCGTTCCGCTTCGGTGCGGGTCCTGTGGTGCTCGAAACGACCGGCAGGAAGTCGCGGCTCCCGCGGCTCGTACCGGTGCTCTCCACCCGTGCCGGCGACACACTCACGGTCAGCACGGTCCGCGCCGACTCTCAGTGGATCCGCAATGCCGAGGCCGACTCGAACGTAGCGGTCTGGCTCGGCGGACAGCGCCGCGAGGCCCTCGCAACGGTACGGCGGGGCCCACTCAACACGGTCCGGCTCGACCTCGTCGACCGGGCCGCCTGATCGCCGCCTGTAGCGGCTGCGAGTGCAGCCGGTCGGTCCTCAGCCCCCCGATGGACCGACCGGCTCGCAATCGTTGCCGCACCCCGTCGCCGACCCGGTGAACCCTTCGGGCGCCGGGCGGTGCAGGACTGCACCTGACGGGACGAACCGCACCGTTGCCTCGGCATCGACACTGGCATCGCCGTCGACGATCAGGCTGTAGCCGCCCTCCTTCACCGGCGGGTAGCACAGCGAGATCGACGGGCGCGCCGAAGCGTTGCGCGCCGTGCCCTGGCCGACCTCGATCACCAGCTGACCGCCGTCCCACGTCGGGGTGACCGCCACGACGTGCGGACGCAGATCGTCACGCACCGTCAAGAGGTACGCCCAGCCGTAGCCGTCGATGGCCGCCGCGAGGTCGCCGATGGCAACGGGGATGCTCATTCCCCGAGCGTAGACGGCCCCACCAACCCCGTCTTGGGTTGCGCTTCGAACGGACCGCCACCACCGACATCGAAAAAGCGGGTCATCCGCCGAAATGGCGCGCCGATGTTGCGCTGACCGCAACACTGGCGCCATTTTTCGGATGGGGAGCGGCAAATCGGAGGTGACGGACTCGCGCCATTCAGAGCCAGTTGGTCTCGACCCATGCGCGCACCGGCCTGGCGAGGCGGTCGAGATGGAGAGCAGGCGACTCGCGGATCTGCGTTGCCGAGATCGGTACGGCCGTACGGTCGGCATCGACCACCACATGTTGCGCTCCGAAACGGCTGGCCAACTCGACCACGTACGGGTCCGACGAGAACACGGCGTGCGGGCCCTCTGCATGCGGCCACCGCTCGGTGAACAGCGACATCCACTTCGCCCACAGTTCCTCGTCGTCGAAGTCGGTGCCGAGCCGATGGTCCACCTCGACCACGGTCACGTCGGGATGCAGTTCGGCGAGCCAGCCCGCACGCAGCGAGCCCGGGGTCACGTCGCGCTCGGGGGACGTATTGACGTACACCACCAGCCTGTCGCAACGCTGCGCAGCCCACTCGATCATGTGGGAATGACCGAGGTGCGGGGGGTCGAACCGGCCGACGATCAGCCCGGTCGGAATCTTCGACGACGACTGCTCGGACTCTTCGACCACGTGCACCGACCCGCTCAGCGCACCGGTTCGTCGGTTGCGGCGGTGACGCGCTCGGCCGAGCCCACACCCAGCGCCTCCACCACGGAACGCCATCCGACGCCCAGATGATCGCTCTCGTTACGATGGGGCTCGGCGAGCATCGCCTCGTGCGCTGCGGTGACCAGCTCCCGGGCGACCACGTCGCCCGCCTCGAGTGCGGTCGCTCGCGCCCGACCGAGATATCGAGTGGCCGCATCAGCGTCGCCGGCGCCGATCTCGGCGCCGGCAGCTGCAATGTCGGCGATCACGCAGTCGAGATAGCTCGATCCTGCATCGTCGGCAACCGCCTGCGCGTCGGCGACGGCACCGTCGTGGTCGCCCGTGAGGGCCTGCGCCAGCGCTCGCACCGAGCAGCAGTACGGCGTCTCGACAGCGACCTCCTCGAGCAGCGCCAAAGCCTCGTCGGGCTGGCCGATCTGACAGTGCGCGAGCGCGAGCGTGATCCTCGACTCGGAGCCGTCAGCCCCCATCGCCGTGTTGCGCTCGAGGGCCAGCTCACCGATGGTCAGGGCTCGCTGTCCGAGGCCGAGATGCACGGCGACGCCGGCGGCTGCCATCATCGGGAACGAGAGGTCCCCGAACGACTCGCTCATCGCGAGCGACTCCTCGATGCTGCGCTCGGCCTCGTGGGTGCGACCCAGGGCGACGAGCGCCCGCATTCTCGGTGCCAGCGCCTGCACCGCGCCGAACTTGTCGCCGATCCGACGGAAGCTGGTGAGCGCCCGACGCGACAACTCCTCTGCCTCGGCGAACCGGGATTGCCACAAGCGGATTCCGGCGATCAACGAGTCCATCATCGCCGGCGCCCACGGGTCGCCCAGTTCGAGCGAATCGGTACGAACCTGAACGGCCAACGATTCCGCCTCGTCGAACCGGCGCTGGTAGAAGCGCACGTAGGCCAACAGCCCCAACGCCCACCCACGGCCGAACCGGTCGCCGAGGAGACCGAACTCCTGCGACGCGGTCAGCAAGCGGGCCTCTGCCAGCGCCGTGTCACCGGAGAGGAATGCCACCCAGGCCTGGTGTTGGCGCACCCACGCCCGCCCACGGAGGTCTCCCAGCCGTTCGGTGAGGGCTTCGGCTTCGCCGAGCAACCATTCGGCGTCGTGCAGCGACCCGCCGAACACCTCGGCCAGACCACGCTCTCGCAACGACGAAGCGAGATCGATCTCGTCGCCGAGTTCCCGGAAGATCTCGACGCTCTCGCCCAGTTCGCGACGAGCACCGGCGAGGTCACCGTCACGTTGGTGCAAGGTGCCGAGCAACCGGCGCGCGATTCCTTCCTGGCGGCGGTCGCCCGCTGCGATGGACGCATCGAGCGCGTCTTCTGCGTCGCCGCGAGCGGGCTCGATCGAGCGACGCTCGGCTTGTGCCTGCGCTCGCAGCAGCAGGAGTTCGCGAGCGAGGCCGGGGTCGCTCGGACCGAGGTCGAGCGCCCTCGTGGTCTGGCGGCGCACCTGATTGAACGCGCCGACGTCCATCGACCGACTGGCGGCATCGAACAGCAGCGCAACTGCACGATCGGCGATGTCGTCGGGCACCCCCGGCACCGAACCGACCTCGGCGACCAGCTCCGCTGCGCACGACGCGTGGTGAGCCACCTGGTCGACGGCGATCATCGGGTTGCGGCTCATCACCGCCGCCGTGCCGGCATGGCGCTGCGCTCGCACCAGTTTCGTGAGGGTCTGATAGGCGACCTCGCGGACCACGTCGCTGCGGAACCTCCACGAGGTCCCGTCCACGTCGAGCAGCCCGACTTCGTCGAGTTCCGTGAGATCGAGAGCGGAGAACCCCTGGTGCATCTCGTCGGCGAACTTCTCGAGCGACTCCACGGGCCCCGACGTGCCGAGCACCGCAGCGTTGTCGATGATCGCCCGCTGCGTCGACGGCAACTGGTCGAGACGCGCTGAGATGAGCGCCCGCAACGACCCCGGCAGCGCGGTGCTCGCCGGATTCGACTTCGCCAGCTTCGCCAGCTCGATGAGGAACAGCGGGCTGCCACCGCTGCGCTCGTACAGACGGTCGACGAGGAGTTCGCTCGCCGAGACCCCGAGCACCGCACGGACCACCCGATCGGCGTCGTCGCGGGTGAGCGGATCGAGCGGCATCCGCACCGTGATCGGATGATCGGACGACGGCGGCCAATCGATGTCCGAGTCGTCGCGCTGGGCGGTGATGATCAACACGGGGCGGTCGACGAGCGACCGAGCAATGCGATGCAGCAGCTCGATGATGAGAACGTCGGCCCACTGGAGGTCGTCGATCCACAACACCACCGGGCCGCCATGGGTGCGACGGCGGAGACCTTCCACGATGAATGCGAACAACAGCTCACGCGCCTGCGCCGGGGCGACCTCGTCGAGTTCGGACGGATGACCGAGCAGGTGGAGGACCGCTTCGACGAACCGGTCGAGCACCGGGTCGTCGTGCTCGAACTCGTAGAGTTCGACCCCCTTGTCACGGCTGACCTTCCTGAGCAGTTCGGGCGGCGCGGCCTGGTCGAGTTCGAGCCGACGGAACAACGCAGTGGCGATCGGCGACCACACGTTGGTCTCGCCGTAGGGGGCACATGCTCCGGAGAACACGGTGACCGCACGGCTGGGGAAGGCGTCGAGCGCCTCGGACACCAGCCGGGTCTTGCCCGCACCCGCCTCGCCCGTGACCGACACGATCGCGCTGCGACCATTGGCCACCATCGCCATCACCGACGCGAGCAGCTCCCACTGCGTGGAACGACCGACGAACGGCACGTCGTCGAACCGTGACCCGATCCGAGGAGCATTGCGGCGTCGTCCCGTCACCCGCCACACGCGCTCGGTCTGCTCGCGCCCGCGAACGTCGAGGTTGTCGACCGCTTCACGCAGGATCTCGTCTGATGCGAGCGCAGCTGTGCTGTCGCCGATGAGGATCCCGCCCGGCGGTGCCAGGACCTGCAGCCTCGACGCGACGTTCACGACGTCGCCCATCGCTGTGTACTCGGTGGTGCCCGACACGTTGCCGACGACCACCTCGCCGGTGTTCACGCCGATCCGCAATTGCAAGGGCCCGTCGAGATCGGGCTGTTCCGCCACGAATCGTGCGAGCGAGTCGTGCATCTGCATGGCCGCCCTGATGGCACGGTCGGCGTCGTCCTCGTGGGCGATCGGTGCACCGAAGAGCGCCAGGATCCCATCGCCGAGCACCTTGTCGACGCGACCACCGAACGCGGTGATGTCGGCGATCAACCGTTCGAAACTCGCGTCGATCAGCCGCTTCACCCGCTCGGGGTCGAGATGCTCGGACAGGGCCGTGTACCCGACGAGATCGGCGAACACGACGGTGACGACGCGTCGCTCCTCGGCCACCGACGGAGCGACCTCGAGACCGCACGACGGGCAGAATCGTGCGCCGTCGGGAAGTGGGAGCAGGCAGGAGGCGCAAGTTGCCATCAGCGACCGATGGTACGGCACCACAGACACACTGCCTGCACGGGTGGCTGCACGGGCCGGCAGTTCGGTGCTGCAGGCTGCGGAGAGGACCGTGAGGTGTTGCGCAGCGGCGTTCACTGCCGAGTAGACATGAATACATGGAATTGCCCGATCCATCCGTATCCCACGACGTGCGGGTTCCGGCCGCCGCAACCGCCGTCGCCGCCGCCGGCGCGATCGATGCCCGCAAGACCTACGGCATCGGCGACGCCCAGGTTCACGCCCTCGACGGTGTCACCGTGTCGTTCGAGACGGGCAAGTTCAGCGCGATCATGGGACCGTCGGGTTCCGGCAAGTCGACGCTGCTGCACTGCCTGGCCGGGCTCGACACGTTGACGTCGGGTGCCACGTTCATCGGCGACACCTACCTCGCCACGCTCGACGACAAGAAGATCACCGAGCTCCGGCGCACCAAGGTCGGTTTCATCTTCCAGGCCTTCAACCTGATCCCGACGCTGACCGCCGAGGAGAACATCCGCCTGCCGATGATGCTCGGTGGCGAATCGGGTGACAAGCAGTGGATCGACCACGTAATCGACACCGTCGGACTCGGCGACCGACTGAAGCATCGGCCGAGCGAGCTCTCCGGTGGTCAGCAGCAACGTGTCGCCGTCGCTCGGGCGCTCGCTTCGCGACCGCAGATCATCTTCGCCGACGAACCCACCGGCAACCTCGACTCGGTGACCGGTTCCGAGATCCTGACGTTCATGCGGTCGGCCGTCAACGACTTCGGCCAGACGATCGTGATGGTCACCCATGACCCGGTCGCCGCCTCGTACGCCGACCGGATCGTCTTCGTCGGCGACGGCCAGGTCAACGGTGAGATGGTCGAACCGACGACCGACCAGGTCATCGACCACCTCAAGCACTGGGACTGACATGAGCGCCGGCACCCTCATCGCTCGCAAGAGCATCCGCGCCCGCTGGGGGCGAACGCTCGCCATCCTCTTCGCGATCACGGCCAGCGTGTCGTTCGTGGTCGGCTCGTTCGTGCTCGCCGACAGCTTGCGTGCCACGTTCGACAACCTGTTCACCGAGCTGAACGAGAACATCGACCTGGAGGTTCGAGCATCACAGGAGTTCGAGACCAACGATCCGCGCGACCCGATTCCGGTCGAGCTCGTCGAGGTCGTCAGCGCCGTCGAAGGTGTCGGCATCGTCGAGCCGGCGCTGCAGCGGTACGCGCAACTGCTCGACGACGAAGGCCAGGTCATCGCCGCCGCTGGAGCCCCGACGCTCGGCGTGTCGTGGGAGGGCGAGGGCGGCATCGCCGGCGTCACCCTCAAGGACGGTCGCGCACCGTCGGGCCCCGACGAGATCGCAATCGACAAGGCCACGGCCGACACGCAGGGTTTCGAGGTGGGTGATCGTGTTGCCTACCTCACCGACATCGGCACGTTCGACGCCACGATCGTGGGCCTCGTCGGGCTGGGCAGCGCCGACAGTTTCGGTGGGGCGCAGCTGATCGCGATGGATCTTGCGACGGCGCTCGACCGCCTCGGCGCCGACGGCAACGTCGACGTGATCGACATCCAGGTCAGCGAGGGTGCCGACGTTCCCACCGTTCAGGACGCGGTCGCCGACGTGCTGCCGCCACGCACCGAGGTGGTCACCGGCGAGCAGGTTGCCCAGGAGACCGCCGACGGCGTCAACGAGTTCATCGGCGTGTTCGGCACCGGCCTGTTGACCTTCGCCTTCATCACCGCCTTCGTCAGCGCGTTCATCATCAACAACGTGTTCCAGATCACGATCGGTCAGCGCCTGCGCGAGCTGGCGTTGATGCGAGCGGTGGGGGCATCGGGCAGGCAGGTCCGTCGGATGATCACGATCGAGGCACTGGCGCTCGGCGTGATCGCCACCGCGCTCGGCGTCGCCGGTGGCGTCGGCGTCGCCCGCCTCCTCATCTTCGCCTTCGATGCGGCAGGCGCCGGCTTCCCGGACACCTCGACCGTGTTGGCGACCCGCACGATCATCGTCGCCGCGCTCGTCGGTGTGGGCATCACGATGCTGTCGGTGATCGTTCCGGCGCGTAAGGCCTCCCGCATCCCTCCGGTCGCCGCCATGCGACCGGAGATCGGCTTCGTCGCCATGCGGGCTCGCCGTCTGGTCGGAGGCGTCGTGGTCACCGTCATCGGCCTCGCCATGTTCGTCGTCGGCCTGTTCGCCAGGCCGGGTGGCACGACGGGTCTGATCGCCTTCGCCGGCGGCGGCGCGCTGCTGCTCTTCCTCGGCGTGGCGAGCCTGTCCTCCACGGTGGCAACGCCGGTCACCCGCGCGCTCGGATGGCCGATCGAGAAACTGCTGAAGGTGCCGGGAGCGTTGGCCCGCCAGAACGTGGCGCGTGCCCCGAGGCGGACGTCGTCGAGCGCATCGGCGCTGATGATCGGCGTGGCGCTCGTGAGCAGTGCAGCGGTGTTCGCGTCGTCGCTGCGCGCCAGCCTGGTGTCCACGTTGGAAACGGCGATCTCCGCCGACTACATCGTCACCGACGCCAGCTTCCAAGGTCTCTCTCCCGTTGTGTCGGAAACACTCACCGAGCTACCCGAACTCGCTGCCGTCACACCGATCCGTGGCATCGTCGGACAGGTCGATGGCGGTACCAAGAACTTCGGCGCCGTCGATGCAGCTGCGTTCGACCAATTGGTCGACGCCGACGTCCAGGACGGCTCGATCGCCGAGCTGGGCATCGACGAGGTCGCTCTCCAGCAGGATCCGGCAACCGACCTCGACGCCGAGGTCGGCTCGACGATCGACGTCACATTCCAGAACGGCGCCGAGCGAACGCTCACTGTCGGGGCTGTCTACGCCGACGCCACATTCGGTAACTGGCTGATCACCCTCGACACACTCGAAGAGGTCAGCGACGCTCCAGCGCGGGACTTCTTCGTGATCGCGAAGTTGGCCGACGGTGTCGACGCGGGGACCGGCGATGCCGCCGTGACGGAGGCAATGGATCCGTTCCCGCAGGCGAACGTGCAGACCAACGCCGAGTTCCGCGATGAGCAGGAGGGACAGATCAACCAGCTCCTCGTGATCATCTCGTTGCTGCTCGGCTTCGCGATCATCATCGCGATCCTCGGCATTTCCATCACCCTGGCGCTCGGGGTGTTCGAACGCACGAGAGAGATCGGCCTGCTACGCGCCGTCGGGATGAACAAGCGCCAGACCCGCCGCTCGGTGCGCTGGGAGGCCGTGATCGTGTCGCTGTTCGGTGCGCTGATCGGCATCGTCGTCGGCACGTTCCTCGGCGTGATCCTGACGATCGCTGTGCCCGACGACGTGATCAGCGAATTGGCGTTCAACCCCGGCATCATCGTGGCGATCCTCGTCGGCGCGGTGATCGCCGGGCTCGTCGCTGCGCTCTACCCCTCGTACAAGGCGTCGAACATGAACGTGCTGGAGGCCATCGCCACCGAGTGATGTGACGATCGGTGGCGGACACCGATCGTCACATCGGCGAGACTGGGCCGATGGCGCTCGATCCCACGAACCTGCCCGACGAGGTCGTGACATTCCTCGGCGAATACCACCTCGCCACGCTCACCACACTCAGAGACGACCTCTCCCCGCACGTCGTGGCGGTGGGGTTCAGCTACGACACCGATGCCCGAGTTGCCCGAGTGATCACCTGGGCCGCTTCGCAGAAGGCGCTGAACGCTGCACGGATGGAAGAACGCGGACAACGCGCGGCGGTGTGCCAGGTCGACGGTGGACGATGGTTGAGCCTCGAAGGCCCTGTGCGGTTGGTCAGCGACGCCGAGGGCGTCCTCGCCGGCGTCGAGGGCTACGCCGCCCGCTACCGCCAACCGAAGCAACGCGACGACCGCGTCGTGATCGAGATCGCCGTGGAACGAATACTCGGACGCGGCTGATGTAACGATTGGTGTCTGACACCAATCGTTACATGGCGTCACGGTTCCAGGGCAGCTCCGCGAGCCAGCGCTGGGCCGCAGGATGCGGATCCATCGGGGTGTCGTCGCTCGTACGATCGAGCTTCGGATCGAGGTGGGTCTGGCAGCCCGGGCACCAGTAGAGAATCCGCTTCTGCTCGCCCACACGGCGGCACTCGATCGTGTCGGAGCACCGAGTGCACCGCTGCACGTTGCGGCCGTACACCGCGAGGCCGTCCTTGACCGACGGCTCGGTGACCCGCTTCGCCTGGTGCAGGTTCGACCGCAGCATCCGTGCTGCAGTGTTGACCACGCGGATGGCGTCGTGCTCGGTCAACGCACCGACCCGCGCGAAGGGGCTCAGCTCCGTCGCCCAGAGCACCTCACACCGGTAGACGTTGCCGACGCTGCGCATCACTCGCTGGTCGAGCAGTACCTCAGCGAGCCGGGCAGTCGGGTCCGGGTAGGTGAGCAACAGGTTCACGACGGTGCCGAGATCCGTGTCGGAAGCGCACAGGTCGGGACCCAGTCGACCCATACCCGGGTGGCGTCGCTTGTCGGGCTTGCGGTACGCCTCGACGTGGGGGGCACCGAAACACACCGCCACCCAGTCGTCGACCTCGATCGCGGCGCGCATCTGGGCGTAGGGGCGACGCCAATTGTCGCCGCGCCGGTAGAGGTGCCAGGCGCCGGTCATGCGCATGTTGGTGTCGAGTACGAGCCCGTCGTCCCATTCGATCTCGAGATGCTTGCCGTGACTCTCGACGGCTTCGACGACACGGCCGGCCTGCGGCACCGGCCCGATGAGCCGAGGCGCATCGAAACGGAGCATCGGCTTGCCGGCGAGCGCTGTTCTCATGGCGCTGGCCGATCGATGGATCGTGTCGCCGTCGGGCATCGGAGACAGATCGTAGGACACAAACTGCCACGCAGCCGGGATGCATCCTCGCGCTCGTAGCCTCGATGCACGATGCCCGACGGCCCTGCGCACGACGATGACCGCAGCACCGCCCTGACGGCGATCCGAGCTGCGATCCCGCTGTTCGTCCCGGCGATCCCGTTCGGGCTCGTGCTCGGCGTGGCGATCACCGACTCGGCGATGCCCACGGCGGTGGCCTGGTCGACGAATCTCGCCATCTTCGCAGGGGCAGCACAGCTCGCAACGGTGAGCTTGGCGGCGACAGCCACCTGGCTGACGCTGGTCGCGACCGCCGCGGTGATCAACCTGCGCCACGTGATGTACAGCGCCGCCATGGCCCCCCGCTTCAGCGACCAGCCGCGCTGGTTCCGCTGGGTCGGCCCGTTCTTCCTGATCGACCAGCTCTTCGCACTGACCAGCGTTCGGGCCACCATGCCGACAGCCCACTGGCGACGCTTCTACCTGAGCGCCGGCATCTTCTACTTCGTGGCGTGGACGACCACGGTCACGGTCGGCATGGTGGTCGGCTCGTCGATTCCGACCGAGTGGCGCCTCGACGTCGCGCCGGCGATCATGTTCGCCGGGCTCGTGGTGCTGGGGCTCACGAACCGGCCAGGTGTCGTCGCCGCGGTCGTCGGCGCAGCGGTGTGCCTGCTCTCGCTCGAGGTCCCCAACAACGGTGGGATTCTGATCGGTGCGGTCAGCGGCGTGATCGCGGGCTACCTGGCCGACGTCGGCGAGTCACGACGTGCCGACCGGCGGGCCGCTGCGGTGGGACGACGGTGAACGGCGTCGCCGCGATCAGTGCCGTGGTCTCGGTGGGGATGATCACCTACGCGTCGCGTGCCGGCCTCATCGTGTTCCTCGCCGACCGACCGCTGCCGCCCAACATCACCAGAGCGCTCCGCTACGTCGGCCCTGCGGTGCTGTCGGCGCTGACGGTCAACCTGATCGCCGGCGGCGACGGAGTCGGTGGCGTCGAGTTGGTCGAAGTCGCCGCGCTCGCCACGTCGATCGTCGTGGCTGCGCTGGCGCGCAACCTGATCGCCGCGCTCGCGGTCGGTATGACGACGCTCTGGCTCCTGCTCTGGCTGCTCTGAACGCGTGGACGGCCGTTGTACCGGCCCGATCAGGGCAGTTTGCCGACGTGGGCCAGCGCCAGCCGGATGAGACGGTCGTGGCCGCTCGTCATCTGCGCCTTCACCTCGGTGCTGACGGCTTCCTCCGGGGTGAACCACGAGAGGTCGAGCGCCTCCTGGGTCGGCTCGCAATCGCCTTCGACCGGGACCACGTAGGCGAGGCTGACCGCGTGGTGGCGAGGATCGTAGAACCCTGAGCGCTCGGGGTTCGGGAAGTACTCGACCACGGTGAACGGCGTCGGATTCGGTGGCACCCGGGGCAGGGCCATCGGTCCCAGGTCCTTCTCGCAGTGGCGCATCAGTGCTTCACGCACCTTCTCGCCGAAGAGCACGCGTCCGGTCACGACCATTCGGCTGATCGATCCGTCCGAGGCGACCCGCAGCAGCATGCCGACCTTGGTGACGTTGCCGAGCTCGTCGACGCGCACGGGCACGGCGTCGACGTAGACGATGGGCACATGGGCCCGCACCAGTTCGAGGTCTTCGGGCGACAGCCAACCGGTCGAGGTCTGGGTGCTGGAGCCTTCGTCGATGTCGTTCACGGCCCCGATGATCTCACGCGGGCGGCCCCTGCCCCCACATTCGCACACCGGCGCACTCTGTGACGTCGGTCCGTCGCCGCGCGACGGATGACAGGATGATCAGGTGGAAGCAGACGTCCGACGCTGGAACGAGCGATACACCTCGACGGCGACCGTGACCGCCCGTGCGCCGGAGGTGCTCGAGCGGTGGCCGGAACTGGCGACGTTGGTGCCGTCGACCGGTCGCAGCCTCGACCTCGCGTGCGGGGCCGGTGGAGTCACGCTGTGGCTCGCCCGACGAGGACTCGCGGTGTGCTCGCTCGACGTCTCCGACGTCGCGATCGCACTGCTCGAGCAGGCCGTCGCCGGGGCTGGTCTCGCCGAGCGCGTCACCGCTCACGTCGTCGATCTCGACGACGGTCTCCCTGCCGGCCTCGACGAACTGGACCTCGTCGTCTGCCAGCGGTTCCGTGACCCGGCGCTCTACGCCGACCTCGTCACAGCGCTGCGTCCGGGTGGTGTCGCTCTCGTGACCGTGTTGTCGACAGTGGGCCGCACCGAGGGCGGCGCCCGCAGCGGTCGTGACGGCGGCACTCATCGGGCTGCGCCCGGCGAACTCTCTGGGGCGTTCGGCAGCGATGCTCGATGCGATGTGCTCCGTCACGAAGAAGGCGACGGGCTCGCGCACGCGGTGGTCAGACGGCGCTGACGCGGTCAGGAACCTTCGAGCAGCACCTCGCGGAGCGCCTCGTGGCGGGTCGACGCCGGATCGGTCGTCTCCACGAAGTCGACCAGCAGGTTGGCGATGGTGTCGGGCTGCTCGACGTGCGGGAAGTGGCCGACCCCCTCGAGGATCTCCAGGCGGCTCGTAGGGATCAACTCGTGCGCCGCGAATCCGTGCTCGACCGGGATGATGCCGTCCTGGTCGCCCCAGATGATCATCGTCGGCACGTGCGCCGCCAGATACAGCCGGTCGCTGGCGTCGACGGTCTGGCCGCTCGGCTCGATCACCCCCCGCATCGTGCGCACGAACGCCTTGCGGTTGGTGGCACCGGCGAGTGAGCTGTAGGCACGCCACATCTCTGCGAGCCTGGGCGAGCGAATGTTGCGCCGACCGAGCTGTCTGCCGACATCGGTGGCTCGATCGACGATCGGCTTCGGGAAGGCGAACGGCATCAGGTACTCGGCACCGGGAAGGGTGAGCAACCGCAGCAGCCAGGACACCTCGCGACCGAGACCACCGCTGCCGACCAACACCAACCGGTCGACGAGATGGGGATGCTGATAGGCGAGCTGCATGGCGACCCCACCACCGAACGAGTGCCCGACGATGGTGACGCTGTCGACGCCGAGGATCGACAGGAAGTCACGCAGTCCACTGGCGAATGCCCCGAGCGAATAGTCGCCGGTCGGCT
Organism: uncultured Ilumatobacteraceae bacterium; assembly: GCA_964549065.1. Taxonomy (GTDB): domain Bacteria; phylum Actinomycetota; class Acidimicrobiia; order Acidimicrobiales; family Ilumatobacteraceae; genus Sva-07. The sequence continues at coordinate 4,734 of CAZJUC010000028.1, read as the reverse complement.
TGGCCGACTCACCGTGGCCGAGCAGATCGACGGCGATCACGTCGGCGTGCGGGGTGAGGAACGGCAGAACGTCGTCCCACGTCTTGGAGCTCCCGGCGAGACCATGGATCAACAGGATCGTCTGGCCCGATCCGGCGCGCCGGTAGCCGACCGAGTGGCCATGGATCGAGACGTGCTGGAGCGGGAGTCTGGTACTCACCACGCCAGTATCACCCAGGCGGTGATCACCCCGGTAGGGCCGAACGGATCGATCCGTCAGTCGAGTGCCGGATCGGACATTCGGGTGATCTGCCCTGGGCCGGCGTCGACCCACCGGGAGAAGTCGAGAGGATCGATCTTCCGGCTGGGATGACCGGTGGTCGCGAGCCACGAGCGGAAGTGTTCCGGTGCGAGCGGCCGCGAGATGCAATAGCCCTGTGCGATGTCACAGCCGAGGGCGCGGAGCCGTTCGAGGACTTCGTTGTTCTCGACACCCTCGGCCACCACGACCAGACCGAGGTTGTGGCCGAGATCGATCGTCGAGCGCACGATCACCTCGTCCTGCTCGTCGAGCAAGACGTTGGCGACGAAGCTCTGGTCGATCTTCAACTCGCCGACGGGAAGACGGCGAAGATAGCTCAGCGACGAGTAGCCGGTGCCGAAATCGTCGATCGAGAGTGCCACGCCGACTTCGTGGAGTTCGTTGATCGTGGCACGGGCACGAGGCGCATCGATCAGCAGTGACGATTCGGTGATCTCCAGTGTGAGCAGTTCGGGGGCGACATCGTTGGACGTGAGGTGCTGCTGCACCCGCTCGGCGAGGCGACGGTCGAGCAGGTCATGAGTCGACAGGTTCACCGACAGACCGAGGTGGTGACCACGGTCGTGGATCTCACGGAGGTTCGAGATGCCCTTGTGCAACATCAGGTCGGTGAGTTGCTTGATCAGCCCGGTGTCCTCGGCGATGCGCACGAACTGCCCGGGCGGCACCATGCCACGAACCGGATGGGTCCAGCGAACCAGCGCTTCGGCGCCGACCACCGTGCCGGTCTCCAGATCGAGCTTCGGTTGGAGGTGCAGGTGCAGCTGATCGTCTTCGATCGCGGCACGGAGATCGCCGAGCATCGACAGTCGGGCAGGAGTACGGCGATCGATCTCGTCGCGATAGACCTCCACGCCCAAACGCTGGGTCTTTGCATTGAACATCGCGATGTCGGCGAACCGCAACGGGGCACCCTCGTCGAAGTCGTCCTCTACGATCGCGAGTCCAGCGCTGGCGGTGACCACGATCTCGAGACCGTCGAGCGTCACCGGACGACCCACTTCGCGCACGCACGCCCATGCGAGCTCGAGCATCTCCTCGCGGCCGGGGCGGTGACCGACGATGGCGAACTCGTCGCCGGCGAGCCGGGCCAACACGTCATCGGGGCCGAGGAGCGGACCGAGGCGCTCGGCGACCTCGACGAGCAACTGGTCGCCCGCATGATGGCCGAGGGTGTCGTTGACCTCCTTGAAGCGATCCAGGTCGAGCATCACGACGAACAACAGGCCATCACCTCGGTGACGGGCGGCGACGTCGATGAGCGACCGCTCGAACGAGCTCCGATTCGGCAAACCGGTGAGGCTGTCGTGGCGCGCCTCGCGCTCGATCCGCTGGTGGAGCATCCCCTTGCGCAAGCTCACCACCAGTTGCTCGGTGAGGTTCTGGAGCCGCCCGAGGTCGTCCGGCTGGAATCTCCGACTCGCTCCGGTGCGTCCGGCGACGACGAGCAAGCCGATCACGCCGGACTCGTCGCGCATCGGAGCGACCATCATCTCCGTGATCGTCGACCCGGACGACTTGAGGGCACCGAGCTCCGCGCCGGGCACGAGCAGGGCTCGCTCCGAGGTGATCAGGCTGTGCCAGTTCGGGTCCCCGGTGTAGGTGGGCAACTGCAGGCCCACGACCCCGTGGACCTTGAGCGTCGCTCCGTCTCCGTCGTCGAACACGATCACGGCAGTGCCGTCGGTGCGCAGCACCTCGGCCGTCTGGACGAGGGCGGATCGGATGATCTCGTCGGGATCGAGCGATTTGCCGACATGACCGGTGAAGCCGTGGACGGCATCGAGGTCACGGAGACGCTGGTCGAGCGCCCCGTAGGCCTTGATGATGTACCAGAGCAGACCGAGCGGGATCAGCGCGACCAGCACCAGATAGGGCGAGATCAGCGCGAGCGCCAGCACCATGCCGGCGAGGGTGGAGTTGACGAGGAACAGCCACCAGGCGACG
>CAZJUC010000028.1:0-2386 GCA_964549065.1 uncultured Ilumatobacteraceae bacterium | reverse complement strand
GATCACAGCCATGGCGCCGACCACCCGTGCCGCCACCGCCGGGCCGGGGGCGAGGTACACGAGGGACAGGGCGAGCGGGATCTCCGAGAGCGAGAACGCCAACGACTCCCGGCGGAAGATGAACCGGAAGATGCTGAGCTCGGCACCCATGAAGCCCATGACGATCACGGGCAGCAACCAGGTCGGTGAGGGAACGACCGCTTCTCCGGAGTTCGAACTCGTGAGCAACAGCGCAGCACCGACCATCGCGAAGAGCACCGCGAGCGCGGTCACTCGTCGTTCGGGGTGCGACGGACCGGACGCGGAAATGGGCACCCAAGGGGCGCCCATTTCACTCGTCTCGATTTTGGTCGTCGTCGTCACTGAGCACTCCCAACGCGGGAGCGCCAACTGGACGGTCCCGAACGTCTATCGTCCGCAGACGCGGGGACCTTGAGAGTTCAACGTGGTTGCGCTCAGAACCAGGAGACCCCGAACCAGGAAACGCCAAACCACGAAACGCCGTGTGCAGTGGAGTGAGTGGAAGCAGTCATGGTGTATCTCCGTTCTGAGTGCCCGGGAACGAGCAACTCCTTCTTGGCCAGCAAGCCGCTGTTCGGCGACCGAGTGACCCTTGACAGAACCCAGAAGATAGCTTGAGGACAACGGAAAGTCAACACGGAGTGCACAAATCGACCACCCACCGTGGCGAGGGGCCCCGGTCACGGCTGTTTCGAGGTCATACAGCCAGACCGCTCCCAGATTTTCCTTCGCAATCGGCCGGCAGCCGGTCCGACACGGTCATCACTTCCCGCTCTGCGTGGCCGCGAGCCACCGACCGTGGCACGGAGGAACAGGATCGCCGCCGGGCCGAGCCGACCCGAGCCGGGACCAGGATCACTCGACATGCAGCCCGGGCGTTTCGAGCCTCGGCGAGTGCGGGCAGTGTCCACCCGACGGACGACGACGGGAGTGCAATGAGCCGCAACGCAGATCGGCGCTCGCGCCGAGTGAGTGAGACGGACTCGTCGACCGCGCCGGACCAACCGGTGTCGCCGGCGGAGGACCGTGACCGCCAGCTCACTGCTGCGGCGTGGATCCTGGGATGGATCGGTGGCCCGTTGCCCGCCGTCGCCATCTTGATCACGACCGACGGTCCGACCTGGAGCCGGCGGCTGACCCGGGAGGCAGCCGTGTTCTGGACGGGCGCGTGGGCAGCCCTGCTCGGGCTGTTGTGGATCGAGCTCACCGTCGGCGTGCCGGCCTTCGCCGCTTGGTGGATCGCCGTCGTCGTGATCGCGTTCGTGGTGACCGTCGTCGCCACGCGGATGGCGTTGCGCCGCTCCGAGCGATCGCTCCACCGACGGTCGTGGTGACGCCGCGCGGTAGGAGGCACGCGGCTGCGAAACCCCTTGCAGAAACCCCTTGTAGAGGACTACTCGATCCGCAGGCCCGAGATGGACCTGTTGATGACCAGCTGCTGGACTCCCTGGGTTTGTGAGTGACGTTCAGTGTTGCCACGTCCCGCTGACCAGGGATTTCACGATTCGCGTATCCGAATGGTGTTGCACAACCCGGTCAGTACTAGGGATGAGTAGGGAGGATCGCCCTCCTCCCTGTCTGTCAGGGTGGGGTGAGACACCTGCGGTACCCGATCATCTGACCCGACGGGGCGAGACAGGAACACCTGAACCATGACCATGACGACTGCATTGTTGAACGGCCGCGCCCACACTGGCGGCGTGACTGACGACGACATCGACCCCGCCGCGCGCCCGACGCGACGAACGTTCAGCGCCGAGTACAAGGCCGAGATTGTTGCCGAGTACGACTCTCATCCGAAAGGTTCCGAGGAGCGCGGTGCGATTCTGCGCCGTGAGGGTTTGTACACGTCGCACATGGCCCGGGAGCTCGAGCGGACGCAGACGGCGTTGGAGATCACGGGAAAAGTGCACGCGCTCTTGGAGCAGCTCTCCGAGAGCGCGGACACCGATCCGAGGTCGAAGCCGTGATGGCCGAGCACCTGGGGACGCTCGAGGAGGTGACGTCGACGAAGCGGGCGTGTGAGCTGTTGGGCGCGAGTCGTGCCACGGTGCTGCGCCGCCGCCGCCCAACGGTGCTGAGCCCACCGCCACCTCGTCCGGCACCGCCGAACAAGCTGACCGAACCCGAACGTCAACACGTGCTGTCGGTTTTGCGGTCACCGGAGTTCTGCGATCTGGCACCGGCGCAGGTGTGGGCCCAACTCCTCGATGACGGCGTACATCTGTGTTCGATCTCCACGATGTATCGGCTGCTGCGCATCGCCGGGGAGAGCCGGGAACGCCGCCGGCAACGCACCCATCCGTCCCGCAAGCGACCCGAGCTGATCGCTCGGGCCCCGAACCAGGTTTGGAACTGGGACATC
>CAZJUC010000027.1:1593-22640 GCA_964549065.1 uncultured Ilumatobacteraceae bacterium | reverse complement strand
CGGGGCCCTCCAGCGAGGTGCCAACAGGTTCGCCGGTGAGTTCGGCCACATGGTGATCGAGCCGTCAGGACCGTTGTGCCCGTGCGGGCGTCGCGGATGTTGGGAGCGTTATGCATCCGGCTCCGGCCTGGCGATGCTGGCCCGGGAAGCGGCGACGGGTCATCGGCTCAGCGACGTGGTCCGCCAGGCCGGCGGCGACGCCCAATCCGTGCGCGGCGAGCAGGTCCAGGCGGCAGCGCGCGACGGCGACGTCGAGGCGTTGGCCGTGATCGACGACTTCGCCCGCTGGGTTGCCCTGGGGCTGGCCAACCTCACCAACGCGCTCGACCCCGAACTCTTCGTTCTCGGTGGTGGGCTCGCCGCTGCGTCCGATCTCTATCTCGACCCGGTCCGACGCTGGTACGGCGAGCTGCTCTACCAGCCCGACCTGCGCCCGGTACCGAGGATCGAGTTCGCTCGTTGGGGGCCGCTGGCCGGGGCGGTCGGCGCCGCCTTGCTCCCCGAACTCGCCTCCTGATCGCGGGCGTGAACTGCCGGCGCGATGTGCCGGACGTCAGTGGGGGACGAAGTTCGCCCGTGCCTGATTGATCTCTCGCCAGGCGGCCGCCCGGTCGCCCATGCCTTCACTGGAGGAGTGCTTCTCGGGCTCGAGTGCCTTGTACACGTTGAAGAAGTGTTCGATCTCCTCGACCAGCTGGTGGGGGAGACCGGACAGCTCGTTGACGTTCTCGTAGCGGGGCTCGCGGGGCGGTACGCAGATCAGCTTGGCGTCCTGGCCGGCCTCGTCGTGCATGTACAGCACGCCGATCGGTCGGCACTCGACGATCACCCCTGGGTACACCGGGTCCTCCAGCAGCACGAGCGCGTCGAGCGGGTCGCCGTCACCGGCGAGCGTGTCGGGCAGGAACCCGTAGTCGGCTGGGTAGGTCGTGGCCGTGAAGAGCCGTCGGTCGAGGTAGACCTTGCCGTCCTCGTGGTCGATCTCGTACTTGTTGCGGCTTCCACGGGGAATCTCGATGACGACGTGGATGCAATCGGGGGAAGGAGTCTTGGGCATCGCCGCCAGCATCGCACGTTGGTTGCCAGGAGAGCCAGATACCCTCGCGACGATGGAGTTCCGGCGCATCGAAAACCTGCCCCCGTACGTCTTCTCGATCATCAACGGCTTGAAGATCGAGGCACGTCGCGCCGGTGCCGATGTGGTCGACCTCGGATTCGGCAATCCTGACATCCCCTCGCCGCAGATCGCCGTCGACAAACTCGCCGAAGCCGCCCAGAACCCGAAGAACCACCGCTACTCGCTCAGCCGTGGCCTGCCGAAGCTGCGCGAAGCGATCGCGGGCTACTACAAGCACAAGTGGGACGTCGACCTCGACCCCGAACTCGAGATCACCAACACGATCGGCTCGAAGGAGGGCTTCAGCCACCTGATGTGGGTGTTGCTCGATCACGACGACGCAGCGATCGTGCCCAGCCCCAGCTATCCGATCCACATCTACGGACCGCTGTTCGCCGGTGCCGACCTTCGGCAGGTGCCGATGAAGTTCCTGGCCGACCCCGACCAGCGTCAGCACTTCGCCGACGACTTCATGGACAGCCTGCAGACCGCTTGGGATGTCGGCTGGCCCAAGCCGCGGGTGCTGGTGATCTCGTTCCCGCACAACCCCACCGGTGCCACCGTGGATCTGGCGTTCATGCAGCGTGTGGTGGACTTCTGTCGAGAGCACGAGATGATCGTGGTGCACGACTTCGCCTACGCCGACGTCGGCTTCGACGGCCACCAGCCACCGAGCATCCTGCAGGCCGAAGGTGCCAAGGAATGCGCCGTCGAGCTGTACTCGATGACCAAGAGTTTCTCGATGGCCGGCTGGCGCAGCGCGTTCCTGCTCGGCAACGCCGAGGTCGTGCAGGCGCTGGTGAAGCTCAAGAGCTACCTCGACTACGGGATGTTCCAGCCGGTGCAGATCGCCTCCACCGTCACGATCAACGAACGCCCCGACTTCCCTGATCAGATCCGGGCCACGTACGAATCCAGGTGCGACGCGTTGATCGAGGGGCTCGGTCGGATCGGCTGGGACATCCCCAAGCCGGGCGGCTCGATGTTCGTGTGGGCGCCCATCCCCGAGCCCTACTCCGAGATGGACTCGGTCGAGTTCTGCTCGTTGATGGTGCGCGACGCCGACGTGGCACTGTCACCGGGTGTCGGTTTCGGCCCGGGAGGCGAAGGCTTCGTGCGGTTCGCGCTGATCGAGAACGAGAAGCGGATCCAGCAGGCGATCCGCAACCTCAAGCGCGGACTGCCCAAACTCGGCTGAACCGCCGGTGGGCGCCGCCCCGTGCGACAGTGCGGGGATGTAACGCGATGGTCACGAGGTGGTCATCGGGGACGATGTCGTCGCTTGTACCGTGCCGGCCGTGATCACGATCGTCGTGCGGGTGTGGATGCCCGACCGCCCTGGTGCGCTCGGGCAGGTGGCCAGTCGGATCGGTGCGGTGCGCGGCGACGTGCTGTCGATCGAGATCCTCGAACAGGGGGCCGGTCGGGCGATCGACGAGCTCACCGTCGAACTGCCGGATGCCGATTTGATGCCGTTGCTGACCGCCGAGATCGACGCCGTCGACGGCGTGTCGGTCGAGAGCATCCGCCTCGTCGATCCCGATCGTACGGATGCGAGCCTGTCGGCGCTCGCCGTCGGGGCGGCGATCGCCGAGAGCCCAGCCGCGGAACGGCTCGAGGTGATGATCCAGGGGGTTCGACGCTTCGCCGAGACCGACTGGGTCGTCGTGATCAGCGACGGCGAGGCGGTCACCCAGGTCGGCTCCCCACCCGACCTCGGATGGCTCGAGGCCTTCCTCGCCGGGAGCGGCCACCTCGACGGTCTGGATGACTCGGCACCGAGCGACCTGCTCTGGGGTCACATGGGCACGTCGGCGCTCACCGTCGCCGCCGGCCGCAGGGACAACCCGATCCACGAACGCGAACGGGTGCGGTTCTCGCTGTTGCTGCGTCTGGCGGACGCGCTGGTGTCAGCTCACCCAGTGGCGTGAACGCTCGACGGCGCGGAGCCACTGTCCGTGGAGCGAGTCTGCGGCGCTGCGATCGACGGTGGGTGTGAATTCGGCATCGAGAGCCCACTGCTCGCCGACCGCCGCGACCGACGGCCAAACTCCTTCGGCGAGTCCGGCCAGGTACGCAGCGCCGAGCGCCGTGGTCTCCTGATCGAGAGGTCGTTGTACCGGGACACCGAGCTGATCGGCCTGGAGCTGACACAGCAGGTCCATCACCGACGCCCCACCGTCGACCCGCAGCTCGATGAGGGGCGTCCCGCTCGCAGCAGTCATCGCGTCGACGACGTCGCGCGTCTGGTACGCCATCGACTCGACCACGGCCCGCGTGATCTCGGCGCGACCGGTGCCGCGGGTGATGCCCACGATCGCCCCGCGTGCGTAGGGATCCCACCACGGCGAACCCAGACCGGTGAACGCAGGGACCACGAACACCCCGCCCGTGTCGTCGACCGACTCGGCGAGCGGCCCGGTCTCGGCGGCCTCCTCGATGATCCCGAGTCCGTCGCGCAACCACTGCACGGCGGCGCCGGTGACGAAGATCGACCCTTCGAGGGCGTAGTGGATCGTGCCGTCGGACAGCTTCCAGGCAACGGTGGTGAGCATCCCCTCGGTGACCTCGGGACACGTCTCGCCGACGTTGAGCAGCACGAACGAGCCCGTGCCGTAGGTGTTCTTGGCCATGCCGGGTCGCACGCACGCCTGACCGAACAGGGCTGCCTGCTGATCGCCGGCGATGCCGCTGATGGCGATGCCCTCCGGGACCCCGCAATCGGGCGCGGTGACGTCGATGCGCCCGCTCGACGGCACGATCTCGCCCAGCGCGTCGATCGGCACCCCCAGCAGCTCGCACAATTCCGGGTCCCAGCTGCAGGTGCGGATGTCGCACAGCATCGTCCGGCTGGCGTTGGTGACATCGGTGACGAAGCGGCGACCACCGGTGAGATTCCACACGAGCCACGAGTCGATGGTGCCGATGGCCAGGTCGTCGTCGATCGGGATGTCGCGGTGCTCCAGCAGCCAAGCCGCCTTCGTGCCCGAGAAGTACGGGTCGAGCACCAGGCCGGTCCGTTCGCGGATCAGCGGGAGGTGCCCGGCGGTGGCCAACTCGTCGCAGCGTTCGGCGGTTCGCCGGTCCTGCCACACGATCGCCGTGCCGTAGGGCTCGCCGGTGGCCCGGTTCCATGCCAACACGGTCTCGCGCTGGTTGGTGATGCCGATGGCGGCAACGTTGACCGCACCGACCTCGTCGACGACCTTCCGCAACGTCTCGGCGGCAACGTTCCAGATCTCGGTGGCATCGTGCTCGACCCAACCGGGCGAGGGGTAGTGCTGGGTGAACTCGCGATACGCCGCAGGGGTCGGCCGGCCGTCGACGAACACGGCGCGGCTGCGCACGCCGGTGGTTCCCGCGTCGATCGCGATCACGCATCGGTCGTCGATCGAATCAGCCATCAGCGCTTCCTCCGGTTGGTCGACTTCGGGCGGTTGCCCCCGCCGGCGGTTCTGCTGGTCGGTGCCGGCTTCGGCCGCACCACGGGATCGGCCGAGTCGGTCTCGGCGTCGTCCGTACCCTTCTCGGCCGCCGCGGCTCGTTTCCCGGAGGCGCCGCGGACGTCCTTCAGTCGAGTCCGCTGGTAGCCGAACTTGGCCATCACGGCACCGAAGCCGAGGTAGAGCGGTCCGCTGATCAAGACGCCGGCGATCGCCCCGATCACGTTGTCGCTGCGGAAGAACAGCAGGAAGATCACGGACATGATCGCCGCGTAGATCAACCACTCACGGACCAGCCGTTGCCAGGGAACCGGTCGACTGCTGTCCCATGCCATGCGCAAGTGCTACCAGCGAAGGCGCTCGTCGTCCAACACCGACCGGCCTGTCTGGCACGGATTCACGGGATCGGAGACGGGATCGCCGGGAAGGGCGGTTGGCTCGACTCGACCAGGCCGGGATAGTCGTACCGCGTCAGCGGGCGGTCGGTGAGCTCGCCGTTGCCGAGCGGCCACACCCTCGGCTCGCCCTCGATACGCAGTTGTACCGCCTCGACGCCTTCGATGTCGGTGGCGGTCGACACGATCTGGGCCACGGCGAGGCGGAGGCCATCGGGCGTCAACTCGTCGAACACGTCGTTGAGGTCGACGGTGAGTACCGAGCCGACAGGGCGAGCCGCGCGCAGCCGCACGTCGGCCGGGATCGCTGAATCGAGCTGCGCATCGCGTTCGGCAGGGTTCGGACCGGCGAACAGCGACCCGAGCACCGATGCAGGCGCGGTGGGAACGTCGCGTTGCACCGAACGAAGGCGCTGGGCCTCTTCCGGCTCGGTCGGCGACAGCAGGTAGATCCGGTTGGTGCCCGCTGCCTCGTCGCCCGTGGCGACTTCTCCGAACACCTCGGCGCGCTCGGCCGGGAGGTTGCTGGGCGACGCGTCGGGCTGGATCGAACAGCCGACCAACGCTGCACACGCTGCCAGCAGGACCGCCAGTGGGCGCCTCATTCGTCGAGCTCCGCAGCCATCAGCTCGATGACGAACCGGGCGCCCGATTCACCGTCGGGACGGTCCTCGACCCACACCCGCCCGCCGTGCATTCGTACGTGCTCGTCGACCAACGAGAGCCCCAGGCCGGCGCCCTCGCTGCCCGTCCGGCGACCGGCACCGCCGCCACGGGCGAATCGTTCGAAGACGAGATCGCGCTCCTCCTCGGCGACACCCGGTCCGCGATCCTCGACGGCGATCAAGATGTGTGACATCGGCTCGTCGTCGGGATTGAGCACGGTGATCGACACCTCGGGCTGGCCGCCGCCGTAGGCGCGGGCGTTGTCGATCAGGTTGGCGATCACCCGGGCGAGGCGACGCCGGTCACCACGGATCAGGGCCAGCTCCGCCCGTTCGGTGACGTGGACGGGCGTGTGGGGCAAGGAACTGACGGCGACCGCCTGGCGGACGAACTCGGCGGCGAGCAGCTCCTCCATGTGCAACCGGATGGCGCCGGCATCGAAGCGCGAGATCTCGAGCAGGTCCTCGACGAGCCCCTGGAATCGCACGACATCGCTCGAGAGCAGATCGAGCGCGGACTGGGACCGTTCGGGCAGTTCCTCGCGACGCGCCTGCATCACCTCCACGGAGGCCGACAGTGTCGTCAGCGGCGATCGCAGCTCGTGGCTGACATCGGACGCGAACCGGGCATCTCGTTCCACTCGGACCTGGAGCGCCTGGGCCATGTCGTTGAACGATTCGGTCAGGATGCGCAGGTCGGGGTCGTCGGTGGTCTCCAGGCGGGTGTCGAGGCGCCCACCGGCGATCGCAGACGCGGCTTGGGCAGCGGTGCCGAGCGGCCTGACCGCTCGTCGCGCGGAGAAGATGCCGAGGAGCACGCCGAGCCCGGTGGTGATCGCGGCAGCCAGGATCAGCGAGAGGCGCACGCTCGACAGCGTCGAGTCGGCTTCGTCGAGGCTGAACGCCTCGAAATAGGCGCCGATGCCGGGGATGTCCCATCCGACGACGATGTTCAGTTCGTCGCCGATGCGCACGATCTGACTGGCCGAGGTGCCCTCGTCGATCACGCGGGCGACCAGTGGGGGAGGCACGTCGGCGTTCTGGAACGTGGCCCCGCCACCGCTCCAGCTCTCGGCGTACCAGATCAGGTAATCCTGTCGGCCGAGCCTGGTGAGCGACGCGCGTGCCGCCTCGGCGTCGGCCGGCAACGACCGCAGGTCGCGCTCGACGCCCTGGGCGTTGCGTTGCGAGGTGTTGATCGCGGTGTCGATGCGTTCGTCGACCACGTTCGAACGCGTCAGCCCGTAGGTGGTCGTGGCGAGGAACACCGACAGCAGCAACGATCCCAGCGTGAAGATCAGCAGGATGCGTCGCCGCAACCCGAGTGCCGCCGGGCGGGAACGGTTGACCAGGCGACGGAACCAGCCGCCCTCGTTCACGTCTGCAGCCGGTATCCGAGCCCGCGCACGGTGACGACGTGACGCGGATTGGCGGGGTCGACCTCGACCTTGGTGCGCAGTCGTCGGACGTGGACGTCGACGAGGCGGCCGTCACCGAAGTAGTCGTAGCCCCACACCTTGTCGAGCAGCACCTCGCGGCTCAGCACCTTGCCGGGGCTCTCGGCCAGCTCGCAGAGCAGGCGGAACTCGGTCTTGGTGAGGTGCACCTCGTCGCCGCCGCGCAGCACCTTGCCCTCGTCCGGGATTAGTTCGAGATCGCCGAAGCTCAGGTGGGCATGGCCGTGGGAGTTGGGTCGGATCCGTCGCAGCAGGGCCCGGATGCGAGCGGAGAGCTCCTTCGGGGCGAACGGCTTGGTGAGATAGTCGTCAGCGCCGGCTTCGAGACCCGCGACGACGTCGTGGGTGTCGTTGCGGGCGGTCACCATGACGACCGGGACGTCGCTGGTCCGGCGGAGCGTCCGGCACAGCTCGAAGCCGTCGATGCCCGGCAGCATGATGTCGATCAGGACGACGTCGGGGTTCGACCGGGCGAACTTCTCGATCGCCTCCTCGCCACTCTCGGCCTCGTCGACGATCCATCCTTCGTCCTCGAGGGCGAGTTTGACCGCCGACCGGATGCGTTCGTCGTCTTCGACGGCCAGGATGCGTGTACCCACATCACCATGATGCCGCATCACCGCGCTCAACGGCGACCATGGCGTACAGAATGGTGTCGCGGCGATTTCCGCAGCGACCTCATCGTTCGGGTGCGACGGCCTCGCTCGTGTCGGCGTCGATGGCCGCGATCAGCTCGACGAGCGCCCCGTGGATGGCCGGCGCAGCCGCCACCGTCGACGCGGGGTCCGCTGTGCCACCGGACAGGTTCGACGTGATCGCGCCCGCCTCCGCGGCGATCAGCACGCCGGCGGCGAGATCCCACGAGTTGAGGTGCTCTTCGTAGTAGGCGTCGAGTCGACCACAGGCCACCATGCACAGATCGAGCGCCGCCGACCCGTAGCGACGCAGGTCGCGGACCCGGGGGAGCAGCGCCGCCAGTCGGCGCGCCTGTTGCTCGCGCACCGTGGCCGAATAGTTGAACCCGGTGCCGACCAGTGCCATGGCGATGTCCGAGACCGACGAACACCGGATCGGTGTGCCGTTGCGGGTGGCGCCCATGCCCCGGGCCGACGCGAACATCTCGTCGGTCACCGGCACGAAGACGGCGCCGGCGAGGGGGCCCTGTTCGTCGACGACGGCGACCGAGGTGCACCATGCCGGGAGGTCGTAGACGAAGTTGGCAGTGCCGTCGATCGGGTCGATGTGCCACTCGAGGCCGGACGAGCCGGCGTGGTCGGCGCCCTCTTCGCCGACGATCGAGTCGTCGGGCCGTCGGGCACGCAGCGTGTCGACGATCAGTGCCTCCGCGGCACGGTCGAACTCGGTCACCGGGTCGGTGGCTGTCGACTTGGTGTCGTGGACGACGGTCTGTCCCACCCCGAGGGTGCGGCGTCCTTGCAGCGCCGACCGTCCAGCCTCGCCGGCGAGCTCGATCGCGAGCTCACGCAGGGCGCTGGGCGACCGGTCGGAGGTCATCGGGGTGCGTGACCGGCGCCGGTGCGGTCCTCGACCTCGCGCCACTCGCCGATGGCACGCATCACCAACACCGCCACGATCGCCATGCCACCTGCTGCGACCACGGCACCGACCAGCAGGCCGAGGCCCTCGGGAAGGCCACAGTCGCCTTCGCACTGGATCGAGATCAGCGAATAGCCGATGAGGCCGCCGGCGAGGCCGCTGAGCAGGATCGCGACGAACGCCCCGATCCGCACGCCGACGGACGGCAACGCCGAGAGCGATCGGTCGGTGTCGGGCGTGGGCGAGGTGTTCATGGCGCGGAGCGTAACGGGCCACACTGGAGACGTGGCCGGCCGACGTCAGATCCTGCACGTGGACATGGATGCGTTCTTCGTGTCGGTGGAACTCCGCCGCCGGCCCGAGCTCGTCGGGCAGCCCGTCGTCGTCGGGGGAACCGGCAACCGGGGGGTCGTCGCGGCAGCGTCCTACGAGGCTCGGCGCTTCGGGGTCCACTCGGCGATGCCGGCTGCGATCGCGAAGCGCAGGTGTCCGCACGCCGTGTTCCTGCCCGGCGATCACGCCCTCTACGGCGAGGTGAGCGCGCAGGTCCGGGAGGTCCTCGACCGCTACACGCCGCTGGTCGAGCCGTTGTCGCTCGACGAAGCATTCCTCGACGTCTCCGGGTCGGTGAGGCTGTTCGGCCCTGCGCCCGAGATCGCAGCGATGATCCGTCGAAACGTGTTCGAGGAGCTCTCGCTCGGCTGTTCGGTCGGCGTGGCGCCGAACAAGTTCCTCGCCAAGCTGGCATCGGTCGAAGCGAAGCCGAGAGCGACACCGGCGGGGATCGACCCGGGACCGGGTGTCACCGTGGTGGTCGCCGGGCAGGAGCGGCGGTTCCTCGATCCCCTCCCGGTGCAGCGACTGTGGGGTGTCGGGCCGGTCATGCTCGCCAAGCTGCATCGCATCGGCGTCCGCCACGTTGCCGACTTCGCGTCGATCGACGAGTCGGTGTTGGCCTCGGCGCTGGGTGCCGGTCAGGCCCGTCACCTGCTCGCGCTGTCGTCGGGGGTCGACGATCGCCCGGTCGAGCCCGAGCGCGAGGCCAAGTCGATCAGCCACGAGGAGACCTACTCCACGAACAAGTACGAACACGCCGAGCTGCAACGCGAACTCGTGCGGTTGGCCGACGCCGTGTCGTCGCGGTTGCGGGCGGCGGGTGTGGGCGCCCGCACGGTGTCGCTCAAACTCCGATTCGACACCGGATTCCAGACGATCACCCGCTCGGTGACCTGCCCGGAGCCGGTCGAGGTCGCACCAGTGATCATCGGGCTGTTGACGCCGCTGCTCGAGGCGATCGATCCTTCACCGGGGGTGCGTCTGTTGGGCGTCGCCGGATCGAACCTGGGTCCGAGCACACGGCAACTCTCGCTCGACGACCTCCTCGGCGAGCAGCCGGACTGGGCGTCGGCCACAGCGGCACTCGACGAGATCCGTGATCGGTTCGGCGCGTCGGCGATCGGCCCGGCCAGCGCACTCGAGTCGGGACGTCTCCGTGTGGTGCGGCGGGGCGAGCAACAATGGGGGCCGGACGCCGACTCCGGCGATCGTCCTGGCCGCGACCGTCCGGCCTGACCTCGCGTCCCTCCGATCGAATGTGGGGGAATCGGGCGCACCGCGTTGAGGATCGACCACAAACGTGCGATGATTGCCTTGTGCCTCTCTCCGAGGATGAACAGCGCATCTTGCGCCAGATCGAGCAGGAGCTCGAGCAGGACCCGACCTTCTCCCAGCGCGGCTATCGGGTCTCGCGTCGTCGATCCATCCTGCTCGCCACGGGCCTGGTCCTCGGCCTGGTGATCACCATCGGCGGCCTGGCCGTCAGCTTCGTCGTGGCATTCGCCGGCTTCGTGCTGGTGCTGGTGATGGCGATCATGCTCGAATCCGAACTGCGGCTGCTCGGCCGTGAGCGGTTGGGGCAGTTGCCGATCTCGGCATGGCTCAGCGGTCGACGCCCCGACGTCGACGACGACGCCACACGCTGACGCACACGTTCGCGCCGGGCGCCTCGCTTCTCAGTGCCACGTGGTGAAGTACCGGCGGAGCCGGCTGCCCCAGTCGAGCGACTCGGTCGCTGTCCGGTCGATCTGCTTGGCCCAGTTCCGGCACTCGCTCGCCGTGCTCGCTCCGTAGGTGCCGACCACGTCGTAGCCGGAGGTGCCGTCGGCTCGATACGTGGCCTCGGTGACGATCTCGGCGAGCGACGTCATCGGCCGGGTGACGACCGGGAAGAGCCGTGCGGTGCTCGCCGCGACCTCGAGTGGTGTGTCCGATGCCTGGACCGGCACACCGGCGGCCACGACGGCATCGGTGGCGCGGTGCCAGGCGTCGGCCACCTGTAACTCGAGTGACGGCGCCGAGCGTCGGCTGCGCAGCATCCGGACCACCTGGGGAGCGGCCACCGCAGCGGCGAGGAGACCGCCGACGGCAAGCCAGGCCCAGGGAGGGCCGCCACCGCTGCTCGAGTCGCCCGTGCCGGACGTCGCGGGAGTCGAGTCGTCGGTGGGGGGCTGGTCGCCGAAGTCCGGGATCTCGAGGCCGTCTTCGCCGGTCGGGCCGGTCGGGTCGGTCGGCACGGTGGTGGGCGCCGTCTCCGACCCTTCGAGGTCGACAGCGGTGGCCGAGGTGTCCTGCTGCGGGGCGAGCCCCGTGTAACTCTCGGCATCGGGAGCGCCGCGCCCGGGCGTCGGTTCGAACCCGACCCACCCGATGCCGTCGAACCAGACCTCCGGCCAGGCGTGAGCGTTGCGGCCGAGCACCGAGAACTCACCGACGGCGACCGGAACCCCCGACGTGAACCCCACCGCCACTCTCGCTGGTATCCCCAGCGTCCGGAGCATGGCGGCGTAGGTCCCGGCGAACTGTTCGCAGTAGCCGACCCGGTCGCGGAGGAAGTTCTCGATGGCCGAGTTGCCGTGGCCGGGTCGCACCTCGAGGCTGTACTCGAACTCTCGTTGGAACCAGGCCTGCACGAACAGCGCCGCCTGATACGAACTCTGCGCTCCGGAGGCGACGCGACGCGCCGTGGCCGCGACCACCTCGGGGAGATCGGTCGGCACGCTCGTGTAGATCGGATCGCCCGGGTCGGTCGATGTCGCAGCGGCCAGGCGCTCGGGGCCGAGCAGTGGTGACGTCGAGACGATGTCGATCACGTCGCCGGTCTGGAGGTCCCCGTCGACGGTCACGAGCGTCGAGGTCTCCGGTACCCAGCGCAGATCGTCCGGCCCGGACGCCTGGAACGGATCGGGGGCTGCAGGAACCAGCGTGCCCCCGAGCGCGCCGATGGTGATGCGCTGGCGGTTCTCACGCAACGACGCGTCGGCCGCGGCGAGCGCCCCGTCGACCGGTCGGAGTTCGCGCTCGGGAAGTCCCCACGTCGTGCCGTCGAACTCGGGCAGCGCCGACGACCGCCAGTACGACTCGACATCGGCCCGGACCCGGAACAGCTCCGCCGTCGAGCGATTGGTCAGCCGGGAACGGATGTCGACGAGGGGGCTGAGGACCTGGGTGGTTCCCCCGCCACGCCCGCTGGTCTCGTAGAGCGGGGCGGCGTCGGCTCCGGGAAGGCGGGGTCCGACGACGCCGGCGGCCAGGGCCACGACCACGCCGAACGCCAGCGCCACCGGCCAACGCCGCCACCCGCCGGCCACGTCGGCCCGTCCGGGTGCGGCGTGATACCACCGCAGCGTCACGGTGGTGACCACACCGACACCGACCAGCACCACGGTCGACGCCACGCGGAGCCGCTCGTCGCCGAGCGCTCCGACGAACACGAACAGCACGCCGCCAGGAACGAGGGTCTCGGCTCGCGCGTCGGCGCGGAAGGCGAAGACGTCGGCCAGCAGGACCGCCGTTGCGAGACCGATCGCCGAGAGGACGTTCCAGCCGTCGGCGTAGTCGACCGGTGCGACCTCCGTCCGGAACGCTTCGCGAACCGATGTGAGTTCGGCGCGCAGCAGCGACCACGTCTCGCTCGTCGGCATCGCCCACGAGAACGTCTCCGGGTAGAAGACCGCCAGCACGGTCCACACCAACGCCAGCGCGGTCGCCGGGACGGCGATCCACGGAGTCAGGCGGATCCGGCGCAGGACCAGCCCCAGGCCGTGGCCAGCGGCGACCACGATGGCCATGTCGGCGACGAACGGCCATGCGGAGAAGACCCTGGCGAAGCCGAGAGCCACGGTCATCGAGAACGTCGCCACCATGACGGTGGCGATCAGGTCGCTGCGCAGATCTGGGCGGCTCGGGGCGGTGCTCATGGCTGGCCGACCAGCGACTGCCAAGCCGACACGAACTCGTCGTCGGAACTCGCCGAGGCGGTCAGTCGCGCGCCGCCGGGCTCGTTGGTGGTGACCAGCACCCTCGTGATCGTCGGGTCGGAGATCGCCTGGCTGGTCCGCCAGGTGGCGGCGTGGCTCGATCCGGTGACGACCACGAGCAACACCAGTCCGTCGACCATGTCGTTGTCGAACGCCGCGAGGGGGGCCTCGCCGGGCTCGATCCGGGCGAGGACCCGCAACGTCGTCGCCACCACGTCGGGGCCGCGCAGGTCGATGCCGCCCGCCGTGACGAACCGTGTGGCAAGACCCGCGCGCATGGCGCCGTGCACCAAGCTGGCCGCAGCGGTGACCCCGTGTTCGAAGTTCTCGTTGCTCGCATGGACACCGGGAGTCGGATCGAACACCACCGTGCACTGGTGGAGCCCTTCGACGGCGTGCTCTCTCACCATCAGGTCGTCGCTGCGCGCCGACGCCCGCCAATGGATGCTGCGTGGCTCGTCGCCGGTCGCGTACTCGCGCAAGCCGTGGAAGTCGCCCGGACCGAGGCGGCGCGACGCGTCGAGCAGCGCTCGGCCGAGTGCGCCGCGCCCCAGTTCGGGCATGTCGATCGGCAACGTCCGCGGTGCGACGACGATCTGGTCGGTGCCGACCACGTCGGTGCGCGACCGGGCCACACCGAGCGCATCGCCGACGACCATGCGCAGCGGCCCGAGCGTGATCACGCCCCGCGTGGCGGTGGGCACCCGGTAGCCCGACGACGACGTCGATCGGGCCGGCTGCGATGCGACCGGCAGCCGGGCGACGTGATCGTCGGTCATCGTACGTGTCACCGGCTCCTCGAGGACGAACGGCGCCGAGCCGATCGATCCTGCGTGCCGCAAGCGGATGTCGACCTGCCCGGTGTCGCCGACGACCAGCAGCGAGGGGTGGATCCATCTGCTCGCCTCGATCCGTGGCCGGCGAAACCAGACGTAGGCGACTGCGACGACCACCGAGGCGATGAACGCCGCAGCGATCACATACAGCTCGATGATTCCGAACACGCGGCCGATCACCCCGGCGACCACGCCGGCGGCGATCACGGCGACACCTTGGCGAGTCAGGCGGAGCCGAGCCATGGCGTCATCGATTCAGCGGGGAACCGGCACGGCGACGGCATCGAACACCTCGCTGATGGCATCGGCCGGCGACAACTGCGATCCGCGATCGGAGCGCACGACCACACGGTGGCTGAGCGTGGCGTGGCCGACGGCCTTCACGTCGTCGGGGGTGGCGTAGTTCCGACCGCGGGCGGCTGCGTGGGCGCGGGCGGCGGCTGACAGCTGCAGCGTCGCTCGCGGCGACAGTCCGAGCTCGATGCCCGGGTGGCGGCGACTGGTGGCAGCGAGATCGACCAGGTACGACTTCAGTGCGGTGGCCACGTGGACGCCACGGACGGCAGCGATCATCGCTCGGATCTCGTCGATCGAGACCACCGGTTCGAGTGACGCGGCCGACGACGCAGCGCCGTGGACGTCGAGCATCTGCATCTCGGCGTCACGGGCCGGGTAGCCGATCGAGATCCGCAGCAGGAACCGGTCGAGCTGGCTCTCGGGCAGACGGTAGGTGCCCTCCTGGTCGACCGGGTTCTGGGTCGCGATCACCATGAACGGGCTGTCGAGTCGTCGACTGCGGCCATCGGCGGTGATCTGGCGTTCCTCCATCGACTCGAGCAGCGCCGACTGGGTCTTCGGTGACGCCCGGTTGATCTCGTCGGCGAGCACGATGTTCGCGAACAGTGGTCCGGGCTCGAACACGAAGGTCTCGGTGGAACGCTGGTAGATGCTGACACCGACGAGGTCGGTCGGCAGGAGGTCGGGGGTGAACTGGATCCGCTTCCAGCTGCAGTCGATCGAAGCGGCGAGCGCCTTTGCCAACGAGGTCTTGCCGACGCCGGGGACGTCCTCGATCAGCAGGTGGCCCTCGGCCAGCAGGCACATCACCGCCAACTCGATGGTGTCGTGTTTGCCGTGGAGCACCTGGGCCACGTTCGAGGTGATCGCATCGAACAGATCAGCGAAGCCGCGCATGGTGGCGGTGTTCGCCTCTGGACCGGCGCTGGTGAGGGAGGAGGTCGGCGATCGAGGGTCGCCGGCGATGTCGGTCGTCACTGCCGGAAGGGTAGACCCGCAATCGCACGAGCGACAGTCGGGGGTAGCTTCGCCAACCGTGACTCGCTCGCAGATGACGGTGTTGGCGGTGGTGGTCGACCCGGGACGACTCGCAGCCGGCATCGTCGACGGATCGGGTGAGGTCCTGGTGCGAGACCGCATCGGGACGCCCACACGGGAGGTCTGGCGGGCACTGGAACAACTGGTGCTGCGCGTCCTCGCTGCACGCCCGGACGACATCGTCGGACCGACCGCGGTGGCGGTGAGCTGTGCCGGACCGATCGACCGGCCGGCCGGTGCGGTGTCGCCGTCCGCCTTGCCGGCGTGGTCGGGTTTCCCGATTCGCAGCCACCTCGAGGAGCTGACCGGCCTCCCGGTCGTGCTCGACTCGCTCGCCGGAGCCGTTGCCGAGGGCGAGATGCGCTATGGCGACACCCTCGCCACGCGGACCTTCTTCACGCTCGTGCTCGACCGCACGATCGAGTCGGCGTGCGTCATCGACGGCACCCGCCTGCACGGGGCGCACGGCAACGCCGGGTCCCTCGCGCATCTCGTGGTGGACACCGGCCCACAGACCTGCTCGTGCGGGGCGACCGGCTGCCTCTCGGCGTTCGCCTCCGCCGCGTCACTCGAGGCCGAGATGAACCGGCCACTGCGCCGTGCCACTCCGTCGATCATCGAACGCACCGGCCTGATGGTGGGCCGGGCCATCGCCTCCACCGCTGCGGCGTTCGACGTCTCGACCTTCTTGTTGTCCGGGTCGGTGGTCGACACCTTCGGTGATCCGATGCTCGACACGATGCGACGCGAACTCGCCGCCCGGCTCAGGCTGCCCCATCTCACCGAACTGCACGTGATCGAGCCCTCCGGTTTCGTGCAGCCGCTCGCCAGCACCGCTGCGCTCGCCACGAGCAGTGGCCTCCGTTGATCGCCGACGAGTAGCCTGGGCGCCATGGATCCGACCTACTCACCAGAAGCCGAGGCGTACCGCGAGAAGGTGCAGGCGTTCCTCGCCGAGAAGCTCCCGTCGAACTGGGAGGGCATGGGTGCACTCGAAGGGGAGGAGCTGACCGACTTCGTCACCGAGTGGCGCAAGACGCTCTACGAGGCGAACTACCTCGCTCCCGGTTGGCCGCAGGAGTACGGCGGTGCGGGCCTGTCCGCCACCGAGCAGGTGATCCTCGCCGAGGAGTTCGCCCGTGCCGGTGTCGTCACCGGTGGTCCCAACGACGTGTTCGGCATCCAGATGCTCGGCAACACCGTGCTGATGTGGGGCACCGAAGAGCAGAAGCAGTACTACCTGCCCCGGATCCTGTCGGGTGAGGACACCTGGTGCCAGGGCTACTCCGAGCCGGACGCCGGCTCCGACCTCGGCAACGTCGGCCTGAGAGCAGAACTCGACGGCGACGAGTGGGTGCTCAACGGCCAGAAGATCTGGACCTCTGCCGGTCACCTCGCCGACCACATCTTCACGCTGGCACGCACCGACCCCGACTCGCCCAAGCACAAGGGCATCTCGTTCCTGCTGGTCCCGATGGACCAGCCGGGCATCGAGGTCCGTCCGATCAAGATGATCTCGGGGGAGAGCGAATTCAACGAGGTCTTCTACACCGACGCCCGCTGCCCGAAGGACAACGTCATCGGCGGGGTCAACAACGGCTGGGCGGTCGCCATGTCGCTGCTCGGCTTCGAACGCGGTGAGGCGGCGGCCACCGGCCCGATCCGCTACCAGGCCGAACTCGACCGGCTCATCGAGATGGCCCGGGCCAAGGGCGTCGCCGACGATCCGATCATCCGCCAGCGACTGGCCTGGTGCCACTCCAAGGTGCAGATCATGAAGTTCCTCGGTCAGCGCACGCTGACGCAGTTCCTCGCCGGGCACCATCCAGGCCCCGACGGAGCGATCTCGAAGCTGTACTGGAGCGAGTACCACCGGGTCGTCACCGAACTCGCCGTCGACATCCTCGGTGCCGATGCGCTCTACATCGAGGGACGGCCGCCGTCGTCGGCGTTCCAGACCGACGACCCCGGCGCTGCGAACTCGTCGGGGTCGTGGGTCAACACCTTCCTCAATGCCCGAGCCGGCACGATCTACGCCGGGTCGTCGCAGATCCAGCGCAACATCATCGGCGAGATGATCCTGCAGCTGCCCAAGGAACCCAAGCCATAGTGCTGCGCAGCGCTGCCATCGTCCTGCAGCACCCGTCGCTGTGGCCCACGGCGGTCCGCCAGGGGCGACGTCTCGTGCCGGGACGGTGGTGGACCCGGGCGCCGTATCTCCCGGTGCCGTCGCGGTCGTACCTCGAGTTCCGACTGGTGACCCAGTACGGTGACATCTCGCGTCGCCCCGAACCGCAAGATGTGCTGAACTACCTGCGATGGTGCCGCGACTGGCAACGACTCGACGCCTGAGCGGCGCGCGATCGGGAGCCGAGCAGTGCTGAGCGCGCTCGTGCTCAACGCCAGCTTCGAACCACTGAGCATCGTGTCGACCGAGCGGGCGACCTGTCTCGTGATCGCCCAGAAGGCCGACGTGCTCGAGGACGACGGTCGGGTGATCCACTCCGAGCGGCTGAGCGTGCCGAGCCCGTCGGTGATCCGGCTGCGGTACATGGTGAAGGTGCCCTACGTGCGACGAGCGGCGCTGTCGCGGCGGGCGGTCTTCGCTCGCGACGACTACCGCTGCCAGTACTGCGGCGAGCGAGCCGACTCGATCGACCACGTCGTCCCGCGTTCCAAGGGCGGCCCGCACAGCTGGGAGAACGTCGCCGCGGCCTGTCGCCCGTGCAACCTCGGCAAGCGCGACCGCACGCCCGCCGAGGCCGGCATGCGTCTCGCTCGACCATGTCGTGCGCCTCGGGCGACAGCGTGGGTGGTGGTGTCGGTGAGCGGGGTCCCCGACACCTGGCGTCCCTACCTGCCGCTCGCCTCGTGAACCCGAGCAACTCGTGGCGCCTCGTCCGCTCGACGTCGACGGCGGCCGACTTCCACTCGCGTGCCGTACCCGACCCGGCGCCGTCGGAGATCTGGTGCCACGACGTCACCGCGCCGGCACTCGTGCTGGGTTCGACCCAGCGTGACTCGGTGGTCGACATCGACGCCTGCCGCCGCCAGGGCGTGGACGTGGTGCGTCGCCGCAGTGGTGGGGGAGCGGTGTTGCTGGTGCCGGGCGAAGTGACCTGGATCGACGTGATCGTGCCCACCGGCAGCGCGGGGTGGTCGCAGGACATCCACGCACCGATGGTGTGGCTCGGACGTCATCTGGCAGCGGCGTTCGCTGCATCGACCGCCTCGACGGCATCGATCGCACCGACCGCCGACGTCGTCGTGCACGAGGGAGCCCTGCGCTCGACCCGATGGTCGTCGCTCGTCTGTTTCGACGGTGTGGGCGCGGGCGAGGTGCTCGTCGACGGCGCCAAGTTGGTCGGTCTCAGCCAGCGCCGCACCCGTCACGCCGCACGCCTGCAGTGCTGTTGGTACTCGACGTACGACCCGGCGCGCCTCGTCGAACTGCTGGCCCCGGACCACCGACCGACCGTCGGCGAGTTGGCCCCGGTCGCCACGATGCCGGCAGCGCTCGCCGATGCCGCCGTGCACGCGCTCACCGAACGCCTCGCCCGGCACCCCGGCTGACCGCGCCGGCCACGGCGATGAGCGGGATCCCGGGATGCTGGGGTGTCGCTCATCGCCGGGCCAGGTCTCCCCGCCGTGATGAGCGACACCCCTCGATGGTGGGGTCTCGCTCATGGCCATGGGTTGTCGTGGGGACCGTGCGGGACGCGATGGGGAGACATGGGCGAATAATGGGGAAAGATGGTTGACAGTGGGGGCAAATGGGGGAAGAATGGGGATCGCTGGGGAGGACTCCCGCGTTCCCGGCACGGCAGGTTCGCCGCGGGGGTGGAAAGCATGAGGAACGCGGCGCGTGTTTGTCGGAGTCCACGAGCGTCAGCTCGACGAACGGGGACGGGTGGCACTGCCCTCGTCGTACCGGGGAGAACTCGGCGATCACTGCTATCTGTGCTTCGGTGACGACGGCTGCGTGAGCGTCCGCAGCGTCGACACCTTCGAGGCCGAGGCTGCCGAGATGGTGGCCAAGGCCAAGCGTGGCGAGGTGTCGCGCGACCGGCTGCGGGCCTTCGCCTCGTCCGCCAGCGAAGCCACGATCGACAAGCAGGGCCGCGTCACGCTCGACGCCCGGCTGCGAGAGCACGCGGGGGTGGCACCGCAGGGCGCCGTCGTGGTGCTCGGCAACATCGATCAGATCGAGATCTGGGACCCGCAGGCGTACCGCCTCAGCGAGGTCGCCGGGCAACACGAGATCGCGGGCGGTCGATGAGCGCTCGCGACCTCGCCGACAACGCGGATTTCGAACACGCACCGGTCATGGTCGAGGAGATCACCGAGATCTTCGCAACGGTGCCGGCCGGCACCATCGTGGACGCGACCCTCGGCGGCGGCGGTCACGCCGCTGCACTCCTCGAAGCCCGCGACGACATCGACGTCCTGGGCATCGATCAGGACCCCGATGCGCTCGCGGCAGCCACCGAGCGTCTCGCGGGCGCCGGTGAGCGTGTGCGCACCAGCCGTCGTCGATTCGACGAACTCGACGCTGCGCTCGCCGAGCACGACGTCGAGGCGATCAGCGGGGCGTTGTTCGACCTGGGCGTGTCGTCGCCGCAGCTCGATCGAGGCGAACGAGGATTCTCCTACCGCCACGAGGGCCCGCTCGACATGCGGATGGACGCCGACCAGACGTGGTCCGCGGCCGACGTCGTCAACGGCTACGCCGAATCCGAGCTCGCTCGCGTGATCAAGCGATACGGCGACGAACGGTTCGCCGGTCGCATCGCTCGCGCCATCTGCGCCGCTCGGCCGATCCAGACCACCACGGAACTCGCCGCTGTGGTCACGGCGGCGATTCCTGCTGCGGCGCGACGGACGGGCGGACACCCGGCGAAGCGGACGTTCCAGGCGATTCGGATCGAGGTCAACGACGAACTCGGTGTGCTTCCCGACGCGCTCGACCAGGCAGTGCACGCGACACGGCCGGGTGGTCGCATCGCCGTGCTCTCGTACCACTCCGGTGAGGACCGCATCGTCAAGGAGCGGTTCGCGGTCGCTGCTGGCGCCTGCGAGTGTCCCGACGACCTGCCGTGCGTGTGTGGCGCCATCCAGACCGTACGAATCGTGCGTGGAGTCGCGAAGCGGGCAAGCGCGACGGAACGTGAACACAATCGCCGCGCTGCCTCGGCTCGCCTGCGCGTGGTCGAGCGCATCGCAGCGATCCGCAAGAGCGACGGAACCCCGGTGGAGGACCGATGATCGCGCTGCCACTGCTCCGAGACATCAAGCCACGTGGAGCCCATGCGCCCTCGTCGCCCGCGCTCGCGGTGGTCCCGCGCCGGCGGCGGTGGCCGGCACTGCTCGCGGCCCTCGCCTGGTCGCTCGTCTTCCTCGGCCTGCTCGGAGCTGCGGTGTTCCACACCCAGCTGGCCGAGCGTCAACTGCAGCTCGATCGCCTCGATCGGCAGGTGACGGTGGAACGCGAGCGGTTCGACGAACTCCGCTACGAGCGAGCCGAGTTGCGTTCACCCGTGCGCCTGGCAGCCGCTGCATCCGACCTCGGCATGCGCCGCGGTCGGGCGAGCACGTTCGTGTCGGTCAGCCCCGAAGCGGTCGCCCGTCAGCTGGCAGCCGCAGGACCCATCGGCGACAACGCCGTGCGGATCGTGCTCCAGATCGATCCGCTCGATCAGTTTCGCGCCGTCAAGAGCGTCACGGGGGACACGCCGTGAAACCATTGAGTCGCAGCCACGGTCCCGGCAGCCGTCGCCACGCATCGACGTCCGGCGCGAACGGGCGCAACGACCGCAGCCGGGAATCGGATCGCGGTCGCGACGGCAAGCCCCGCCGCTCGTCGTCGCCGGCACCGGACTCGAGGCGGCGGTCCGACCGCGAAGCGGCACGCAGCAAGCGCCACTCC
>CAZJUC010000027.1:0-1493 GCA_964549065.1 uncultured Ilumatobacteraceae bacterium | reverse complement strand
GACCGCCACATCGCGGGTCACTCCTCAGGTGCGGGCGAACCCACCGAAGCGGAACGTTTCGCGTCATCGCACCGGTTCGCCACGTCACCGTCTGATCGTTGCACTGCTGGTGATCGGGGCAGTGCTGCTCGGACTCATCGGTCGAGTCGCCTACCTGCAGACGACCGAGGCCGAGACACTGCGCTCCGCGGCAACCGACCAGTGGACCCGGTCGGTGACGATCCCTGCCCAGCGCGGCACGGTGTTCGATCGTCACGGCGCCGAACTGGCGATGTCGGTCCCGGCGGTGACGGTCTCGATCAATCCGAAGCTGATCGAGAACGGCCCGGCCACAGTGCAGATCCTCGACGACCTGCTCGATCTGTCCGACGACGAGACCACCGAGCTGCTCGGCGAGATCGCGGCAAAGGACCGGGGGTTCGTGTTCGTCCGGCGACAGGCCGATGCCCACATCGGTGATCAGCTCGCGTCGATGCGCCTCGCCGGTGTCAACGTCGACCGGGAGAGCCGGCGCGAGATGCCGGGAGGCGACACCGGCCGGAGTGTGATCGGACGTACCAACATCGACGGCGTCGGTATCTCCGGCCTCGAGTTGCAGTACGAGGACGTCTTGACCGGGACCGGCGGGGAGATGCGCCGTGAGGTGGCACCCGGCGGTCGGTCGATCCCGGGTTCGGAGACCGTTGCCGCGCAGCCGGTCGCAGGTGACGACCTCGTGCTCACGCTCGACCGATCGGTGCAGTTCTCGACCGAACAAGTGCTGCTCGAACAGGTCGAAGCGATCGGGGCGAAGGGCGCGACCGCGATCGCCATGGACACCGACACCGGGGAGATCTTCTCGATGGCGTCGGTACGACGCGACGACGAGACCGACGCGATCGAGGTGACGTCGGGCAACTTCGCTGCGGTCGACGCGTACGAACCCGGATCGGTCGCCAAGGTGATCACGATCGCGAGCGCACTGAGCGAGGGATTGGTGACCCCCGAGACCTCCTATGTCGTTCCGTGGCGCAAGCAGTACTACGACGACTTGCTGAAGGACTCGCACCAGCACCCCGACGAGGTGATGTCGGTCTCCCGGATCCTCGCGGAGTCGTCGAACATTGGCACGATCTTCGTCCAGCAGGAGATGGGGCGGGCGCAGCACCGCGAGTACATGGCACAGTTCGGTCTCGGGTCGAAGACGGCGCTCGACTTCCCAGGCGAGTCGTCGGGCATCCTGAAAAAGCCCGAAGACCTGTGGGGCTCGGAACGCGTCACCGTGGCATACGGTCAAGGCGTGTCGAGCACCTCCCTGCAGTTGGTCGCCGCCGTGAACACCGTTGCCAATCGCGGGACCTACGTCGCGCCCAAACTGGTGAAGGCCACCGTCGGCTCCGACGGCACCGTGACCGACACGGCACCGTCCGAGGCTCGCGTCGTCGTCACCGAGCAGGCAGCGATCCAGACCACCGAGATGATGCGCACAGTGGTCTGCAGCGGCACTGCCACGC
>CAZJUC010000026.1:19357-23079 GCA_964549065.1 uncultured Ilumatobacteraceae bacterium | reverse complement strand
CGAGAACGTGTCGTCGATCGAGGTCGAGGACGTGCTCTTCCAACACCCCGACGTCACCGAGGTCGCCGTGATCGGCATCCCCGACGAGAAGTGGGGCGAGCTGGTCACCGCGTTGATCGTGACGGTGCCGGGCAGCTCACTCACCGAAGCCGAGCTGATCGCGTTCGCGAAGACGAAGCTGGCCGGCTACAAGTGCCCGAAGAGGGTCGAGTTCCGCGACGAGCTGGCCCGCACCGCAACGGGCAAACTCCAGAAGTTCAAGCTCCGCGAACCGTTCTGGGCCGACCAGGCCCGCCAGATCAACTGACGACCGAGCCGATCGTCACTCGAGGGTGGCGTAGTTGGTGCTGCGGTCGTCGGTGCGGGTACCGACCACGGCAGCGACGCACTCGGCGAGATCTTCCAGATACTGGTCGATCGCGCCGGTGTTGGTGTTGCTGATCGTGGAATGCAGGTTGTCGGGCGGCCCCTGACGGTCGTGATACCAACCCTTGGCGAGCAACGCGTCGCCGAGGGCGAACATGTCGATCTCCGGCGCGAAGTCGGGATCGGACGCCATCGCCACGAGATGGAACCGCCCGTCGCCCAGCACCCGGATGCCGTCGATCTCGGCAACGCCGGCGCGGAACTGATCGGCATTGGCGAGCATCTGCTTCGTCAGGTCGAGGTAGCCCTCCACGCCGAGATGTGACATCACCGCCCACGCGCACGCCATGGGCAGACCCGACCGGGTGCCCTGCATGTTCGGTGACGCGTAGAACCCGCCGAGCCAGTCGTCGAACACGAACGTCTGGTACGACCGCGACGCCTTGTTGCGGTGGAGGATCACCGACACACCCTTCGGCGCGTAGCCGAGTTTGTGGATGTCGGCCGAGATCGTGGTCACGCCGTCGACGCGGAAGTCCCACGGCAACACCTCGCGACCGAGCATCTCGACGAACGGCAGCACGAATCCTCCCATGCACGCGTCGACGTGGCAGTTCGCGCCGATCGAAGCCGCAAGTGCGGCGATCGCCGGGATGTCGTCCTGCACACCCTGCGGATACTGCGGCGCCGAGCCGACCACCAACACGGTGTTGTCGTTGCACAGCGCGGCCATCGCGTCGACGTCGGCGGTCCAGTCGTCGCGCACCGGCGCCTTGTGCAGCTGCAGTCCGAAATTGTGGGCGGCCTTGTGGAACGCGGCGTGGGCCGACTCGGCGACGACCATCTCGGGTTCGGTGATCCCTCGCTCGATGAGTCCACGTTCACGTGCGGCGAGCACACCGCAGAGGATCGACTCGGTGCCCCCGCTGGTGAGGAATCCGGCGACTGCGTCGTCACCGTGCAGGAGCCCGGCAGTCCAGCCGACCACCTCTGACTGGATCTGGCCGAGCGACGGGAACGCCTTGGTGTTCAGTGCGTTCTCGTGCAGGTAGAGGCGCGCTGCCTGCTCCGCCACGTCGTGCACCGACGGGCCTCCGTCGTAGACCATGCCGAACGTCCGGCCGTCGGCCCACTTGACGTCGTCGACGCGCTTCGCGGTGAGATCACCGATGACGTCGTCGACGGGGCGGCGTTGCTGATGGAGAGGAGCCATGGTCGCCAGTGTCGCGCACTACGTGTTGACAGTCTGAGACGGGCGGACCGTCCATCCTTCGACATCGTCGTCGAGGGTCGGCAGCCCGGTGCGAGGCTCGGCCTCCCATTCCGGTCCGAGCGCCTCACGCACAGCCACGTCCACCAGGATCTCCCCTGGCTGCGCCAACGACGCGAGCGTGAACGCCGTCGTCACCGGCTCGCCCCACATGCTGAAGGAGAGCTGCTGCTGGCCGACCACGCCGCTCGCAACGGCGCCGGAGGCCAAGCCGGCGCGAATGGTGAGGGACTGGCCGTATTCGGCGCCCGTGGCGACCACCAGCTCCATCACCTGGGCGGTGAACTGCACGGCATTGCCGATCCCTGCGTCCGCCTCACCCAACCCCGCCGCCAACAAGGCGTTGGTCGATGACCGACGCACGCGTTCGACCCCGAACTCGCTCAGCAGCCGATCGACACCCGCGGTGAGCTGTTCGTTGATCTCGAACACCGTCTCCTGTTCGGATCCGACGGCTTCCGGAACACCGTCGACCAGCAGGGACACCACCGTCGCCGAGTCGAGCAGGTCGGCGATGCCCTGCTCGCCGCTGCGTACCCGGTCGATGAGCCGTGGCGGAATCACAGCTCCGAGCACGTCGTTGATCTGGGCCTCTTCGGCAACGATCGCCGCTTGTTCTGCCTCGAGCATGGTCGCGACGGCCTCGAGCTGTCGCCCGACGTCGCCCAGTTCGTTGTTCCCGAGTCGACCGAGACCAGATGCCGTCTCGCCCCGGGCGACCCGGGCGGCCGCGTCGACGAGCTCGCCGAACGGCCGCGTCAGCGAACGTGCCAGCCACCAGCCCAACAGCGCCGTCACGGGAAGCAGCACGGCGATCACCAGCAGCGTGCTGCGCAGCAACGAACCCAGACCCTCGTTGGCCTCGGCGCGGTCCTGCTCGACGACGACCACCCAGTCCTGATCGCCGACCTCGATCGGTCCCGATGCAGCAAAGGTCGTCTCACCGCGGTAGTTCGTCACGGTGCCGAGGAACGTGTCACCGGCGAGTGCCGTTTCGACGGCTGAGTTCTCGACCCGTTGCGTCAGCACCGCCGAGTCGACGAACCGCATTCGCTGAATCGCCTCGTCGTCGGAGTTCTGGTCGAGGTGCTCGGTCAGGAAGCCCTCGCGGTCTTCGAACCACGCCCGAGTGTCCGTGCGCAGGGTTCCGTCGGCGCCCACCAGATAGATGTCGCCGGTGTCGTCGAGGCCGAGCACCTCCCAGTCCTCTCCGGCCGTGACCAGGGAGCTGATCGCCTCGGCCGACAACTGGGCCACGATCGCCCCGGTCACCCTGGCGCCCGAGCGGATCGCCGTCGCCACGAAGACCACTGCTTCGGCCCGGGCAGGAACGTAGAAGACGGTGTCGGTGATCACGCTGTCACCCACCGTGGCCTGGGAGAGCGCATCGACGACGGCGCCGAGTGCACCGGCCGCCCAGGGCCCGTCGACGACATCGGTCCCGACGTCGATTCGCTTCTTCACCGAATAGACGACGTCGCGACTGTCGGCGTCGACCAGCAGCAGATCAGATACTCCGATGGGGCCCATCAAGGAGCGCAGCAGCGGGTGGAAGTCGGCGTGCGCGGCACTGTAGGACGAGCCGTCACCGGCATCGTCGAGACCGTCTCGGTCGTCGAATCGGTCGGGGTTGTCGACGACGTAGTGGTACTGGAGGTACCGGCCGGCGGTCGAGGCGGGCAGCATCGAGCCGGTGGGTACGTCCTGGCCGATCTCCTGCAACGGCACGAACGCTGCCTCGTAGAACGATTCCAGCTCGGCCGCCTGCTGCGAGGTCAGCTCGTCGTCGAGGCCGGCGTAGCCGGCTGACAGCGCACCGAGGGCGTCGATCACGCTGGGTGACGCGGCAAGCGTCGCAACTTCGGTCTGGATCCGCTCGGCGCCACGCTCGATCGCCTGGATCCGCGTGTCGCGCAGCGCACTGAGCTGCGCCGAGACGCTGTCCGCGATGAGTAGCCGGGCGAACAGATAGTTCACTCCGGAGAGCAGCAGGACCGACACCAGTGCGACGGCGACGAGCGTGAACCCGACGTTGCGACGCAGATCGCTGCCGCCACTCACGTCGTGTCCTCGTGTGTCGTGTCCT
>CAZJUC010000026.1:0-19257 GCA_964549065.1 uncultured Ilumatobacteraceae bacterium | reverse complement strand
GTTGCGACGCAGATCGCTGCCGCCACTCACGTCGTGTCCTCGTGTGTCGTGTCCTTGCGTGTCGTTTCCTTGCGTGTCGTTTCCTTGCGTGTCGTGTCCTCGGGGAGCGCTGGTGGGTGCGCGGCCTCTGCGAGTCGGTGCGTGCGACGCACGATTCGTTCGCAACGACGACGTCGCGAGACCCGGAGCTGTTCGAGCCCCGCTGCGAGACGGCTCGAGGCGGTCAACGCCGTCGCCGCCGCGTCTGCCGGGATCCGCACGACCCGACAATCGGTGACCGCGAGCACGACGACGTGCTGCGCGGCATCGGGCAGATCCCCGAGCACCCCGAGGAGTTCTCCCGGATCGTGGTCGAGGACGTCGAGGTCGCCCAGACCCTCGGCTCTCAGGACGAGGTGTGCACGACCTGCATCGAGCACGAACAGGTCACGCTCGTCACCTGGAGCGACGATGACCTCACCCTCCTGGTAGGTGTCGATCACCGAGGCCCCAGCGAGGTGGTCGAGCACGTCGTCGGCGACCGCAGCGAACAACGGCGCGCCCAACAGTGCTCGGCGGACATCGGCCGACGAGACCTGTGACGCGACGGCACTCTGGGTGCCGTCGAAGAGGTACAGGTCCTGTGCCGGATTCGGGAGCGGAACACCGTGGCGGTACGACAGGTACCAGACCAGCGATGCAAAGTCGGCTCGCACCCTTGGGGTGATCGCGAAGTCGTCGATCCACATGTACGCCTGGTAGTCGACGACCGGGTCGGCGATGTTGGTGACGAAGACCACGGGCGGCGGATCAGCGACCACCCCCGGCGTCGAGCGAGCTGCTTCGACCAGCATCGCCTTCGCCCTGGTCGGTGGGGCACTGCGCTCGATCTGCACCGGCACCATCACCCGATGGAGACGACTGGGCTGGTCGAAATTCACGATCGTGGCCTTTGCGAGCTGCCCGTTCGGGATCACCACGAGGTCGCCATCGCGGTTCTCGATACGCGTGCTGCGCCAGTTGACGTCGATCACACGCCCCTCGACATCCTCCGACTCGATCCAGTCGCCGGCACTGAACGGCTGGTCGGCGAGCAGGGTGAACCCCGACGCGATTCCACCCAGCGTGTCCTGCAAGGCGAACGACACGACCAACGACGTGACACCGAGTGCCGTCAACGCCGCCGACAGATCGACGCCCCAGACACCGGCGATCAGCATCCAGGCGGTGACGATGATGATCACCAGCCGCGGCACAGCCAGCAGGAGCCGTGGGATCGGTCGCCTGTCGCTACGGCGTGGGCGGTCGGCGATGCCCGACACCACGACACCGAACGCCGACAGCAGTGCCACGGCGATCGCCAGCACGAGACCGCTCAGGAGCAGACGGTTGAACGGGTTGTCGCCGGCCACGTCGAACAACGTCCGTGACAGCATCCACACCGCCGCGAGCGGCACCACCCACACGCGCAGCACCGCGACGGAAGGACGCAGGCTCGAGTCGCGCTGGCGGAGCCGTTCCTCGAGTTCGCCGACACCGATGATCAGGGCCGGCAGGACCACGATGATGATGGCTGCGACGAGTGCCTCCGACCCGACGAGCGAGTCGATCATGTCATCGCCCCACTCTCCGACTCGAGGCCGGTCAACGCCCTCGCGTGGTCGTGGTCCGCTGCCTCCAGCCGGTAGCTCTCGGGCAGCAACGCTTGACAGGCGTCCGACACGAGCACCTGGTTGCGCCGAGCGCTGCGCGCCAGATCGGTCGCACCTTGCACCGTGGCACCCCAGGTGTCGTGGACCAGTTTGGATCCGCCGGTGAGCCCGACCGTGATCGGCCCCACATCGAGACCCGCCCGGACGTACAAGTCGCCGTCCGGGTCGAGATCGTGCAGTACGTCGCACACGTCCAGCACGAACGCTGCCGCACGGGCGGCGTGGTCCAGATGCGGACGACTGACGCCACAGGCGGCCACGTACGCGTCGCCGCTGAGCTGCACCCGGTCGAGTCCCCGCTCGGCGGCGAGGTCGTCGGCTTCGCCGACGAAACGGTCGAGCAACTCGCGGGCGCGGTCGGGCGATCCCTCCGACACGAGCGTGCCGAGCCCGCCGACCACCACGACCGCGACCGTGGCCATTGCGACCTGGTCGACGACGTCGCGGTCACCCGCTTCTGCTCGCTCGGCAATCGTCGGCGGCAGCAGGCGTCGCAGCACACTCCGGCGCTCGTCGGCTCCTCGCCGAGCGGTGGCCGTGCGCCGTTGCAGGGTCGCCAGCATGATGTCGATGTCGTCGGCGAGTTCGACGAATTCGTCGGCGCTGCCGCGCGGAAGTTCCTCTTGGCGCGGGTTCTGGCCATCGCGGATGGCTCGCAGTCGATCGGAGATCACCCGGAGCGGCTCGAGAAGTCGGTCGGCCCACTGCACGGCGAGGAAGGTGATCACCACGATGAAGACTGCGATGGCCACCAGCAGGTTGCGGGTGAAATCGTCGATCGGGGCCCGGATCGCGGCGAGGTCGGCCTCGCTGAAGATCACCCAGTCGAGCCCGTCGATGTCGAGCATCCGAGCGTCGGACAACACCTCGTTGCCGAGATAGTTCGTCGTCTCGTCGACACCCGAGGCACCGTCGAGGACGTCGTCGACGCGCCGGTAGTCGATCTCCTGGAAGAGCACCGTCGTGTCGAAGTGCCGCATCGACCGGATCTCCTCCGCGGTGGCCGTGTTCGCGGCTTCGACCTGCGCGAAGAAGCTCGGCCGGTCCTCGAGGAAGTCGCGCGAGTCGGAACGCATCGTGCCGTCCGCGGCGACGACGTAGGTTTCCCCGGTGTCGCCGAGCGTTCCCCAGCGTTGTTCGTTGGTGACGATGGCGGTGATCCCGTCGGGGACGAACCGACCGGCTGCAAAGCCGGCGAGATCACCGCCGAGGAAGATCGGGCTGCCGACGAATCCGCTCGGACGATCTCCGGCCGGCGGATATCGAGCGAAGTCACGAATGGCCACGTCGCCGGGCGACGGATCGTTCGCGAGATCGTCGATCAGGGCCGCCAGCTGGGTTCCGCTGTGTGGCCCTGCCCTGAGACTGGTGGCGAAGTCGATGGCTTTGCCGGTCGAGTACACGACGGCGTGGTCGTCCGGGGAGATCAGATAGAAGTCGGCGAATCCGACCCGACGTGCGAACTCCCGGAGCGCATCGTCGAGCGGATCGTGGATCGCTGCCCAGTCCGGCAGCGCCGTCACGCCGTCGGGATCCGGGACCACGTAAGCGGCCTGCAAGGCGATCGCGGCGTCCGACACCGGGACCAGGCCGGAGGTGCTGACCGGCCGGCCGCGGGCCTCGGAGAGCTCGGGTGCCACGACGTCGCGATAGTACGTGTCGACCGATCCCTGGTCGCGCGAACTCACCGGTTCGCCGACGAGGGTGAGGAACAGCTGCGAGAACTCGTCGATCGCAACCGCCGGCTGCGGCGTCAGCGCCTGGCCGGCCACGGCTCGTTCGAGAACCGACACGTAGCGTTCCACGTCGTCGGCACGAGCTGCACCAACCGCCGACAGGTGATTGCGGATCTCGTCCTCGGCGAGGCTGCCGCCACGATCGAGGCCGACCAAGGACGTGACCACCACCGACACCAGCGCGACCAGCACCACAACGAAGGCGAGGCGGCTCGCCACCGAGATGTTCCTCACGAAGCCGCTCGGGGCGCTCCTGAGTTGCTCGACCCGTCTCGGCACGACCAGTGAAACTAGCTGTTCGGTGACAACTCCCCTCGCTTCGGCCTTGGCCAGTCGTCCGTCGGGTCTTACCCTTGCCGTTCATGCAGCTCGCCGACCTCCGCATCTTCACCGAACCCCAACAGGGCGCCTCGTACGGCGACCTGCTCGCCGTGGCCGTGCGCGCCGAGACGGTCGGGTTCGGCGCGTTCTTCCGCAGCGACCACTTTCTCGCCATGGGTGACGGCAACGGGCTGCCGGGCCCGACGGATGCCTGGGTGACCCTCGGCGGGATCGCGCGCGAGACGTCCACCATCCGGCTGGGCACGCTGGTGACGTCGATGACCTTCCGGCTGCCCGGACCGTTGGCGGTCAGCGTCGCGCAGGTCGACGACATGTCGAACGGGAGGGTCGAGTTGGGTCTCGGCGCCGGCTGGTTCGAGCGAGAGCACGAGGCCTACGGTGTCCCGTTCCCGCCGCTGGGTGAGCGCTTCGACCGGTTGGAGGAGCAGCTCGAGATCATCACCGGCATGTGGTCCACCCCGGTCGGCGACACGTTCGAGTCGCCTGGTGGCCACTATCCGGTGACCGGGTCGCCGGCACTCCCGAAACCCGTCCAGTCGCCGGTCCCGATCATCGTCGGTGGTGGTGGACCGAAGCGCACGCCGGCGCTCGCGGCACGTTTCGCGACCGAGTTCAACACGCCGTTCGTCCCGGTCGACTTCTTCACGAGGCAGTGCGACCGGGTGCGCGCGGCCTGCACTTCCATCGACCGCGACCCTGCGACGATGGCATTCTCGGCGGCGCTGGTCGTGTGCGTGGGGGCGAACGAAGCGGAGGTCGAACGGCGGGCGGCCGCGATCGGGCGTGAACCGGGCGAGCTGCGCGTGAACGGCGTCGCCGGCACACCCGATGAGGCAGCGGCGACGATTCGCCGCTGGGCCGACGCCGGCGCCGAGCGCGTCTACCTCCAGGTGCTCGATCTCACCGACCTCGACCACCTCGACCTGATCGCGACCGAGGTGGCCCCGCTGCTCACCTGACACCACGTTTGCGTTGCAGTTCCGGTGGAGCGGGCCACCCCAACTGCAACACGAACGGGATGGATGGGAGGGGATACGGTCGATCGAATGAGCGACACGAGCAGTGACACGACGGTCTTCCCCGCCCGCACCATCGTCACGATGGACCCGTCGCAACCGGAGGTGGAAGCCGTTGCGGTGCGCGAGGGCAAGATTCTGGCGGCCGGGTCACTACAGGAGTGCGCGAGTTGGGGGCCGCACGACATCGACCGGCGCTTCGCCGACCACGTCCTCACACCGGGGATGATCGAGGCCCACGGCCACATCCTCGAAGGTGCGTTCTCGATGATTCCGTACGTCGGTTGGTTCGACCGTCATCGGGTCGATGGCGGGACATCACCGGGGATCCGCAGCTACGACGCCCTGCTCGACCGGCTGCGCGAAGTCGACGACGAGACGCAGGGATCATCAGAGCCGATCGTGGTCGGCGGGTTCGATCCGATCTACTTCACCGGCGAGGAACGCCTGACCCGCGACCATCTCGACCGGGTGTCGACCGAACGTCCGATCTTCGTGTTCCACGCCAGCGCGCACCTGGCCACCGTCAACACCGCAATGCTGGATCTCCACGAGATCGACCGGAACACGACGACACCCGGAGTCGCCCGGGACGCAAACGGAGAGCCCAACGGCGAACTCCAGGAGATGCCGGCGATCGCGCTGGCCCGCTCGGGTCTGAGCGTGATCGTGCGGTTGCTCAGCGACCCCCGGTCGATCGAGGCGCTCGGTCAGATCTGTGCGAACACCGGGATCACGGCGTTGTGCGACCTGGGCTCGTCGGGGCTCAGCCGACCCGGCGAGCAGACGGTGCTGCACGAAGTCGTCGATCGGCCGGAGTACCCCGCACGTCTCTTCCAACGGCACCTGCACGCGTTGCCGCCCGGCAGCACCGACTGGGCCGATGCGGCCGAGGCGCTGCTGCAGCTGATCGCTGCCGGCACCGACAAGCTGCGCACGGCAGGACTGAAGCTCATACTCGACGGCTCGATCCAGGGCTTCACGGCCAAGATGGGTTGGCCGGGGTACTACACCGGCACCGACCACGGTGTCTGGATGGTGCCGCCCGAGCAACTGGGCGACATCGCCAGACCGTTCCACGAGCGCGGTATCAACATCCACGCACACTGCAACGGCGATCTCACGATCGATGCGTGGATCGACACCGTCGAGCAGCTCGTGATCGAGCATCCGTGGCTCGACCATCGCCACACCGTGCAGCACTGCCAGCTCACCTCGAGCGCGCAGTACCGGCGGATGGCCAAGCTGGGGATGTGCGCGAACATCTTCGCCAACCACCTGTGGTACTGGGGCGATCAGCACCACGACATCACCGTCGGGCCGGAGCGGGCGCGACGGATGGAGGCTGCTGCCACCGCCGAGCGCGAGGGCGTGTCGTTCTCGTTGCACTCCGACGCCAATGTCACCCCCCTCGGGCACCTGCACACGATGTGGTGTGCGGTCAACCGGGTGACACCGTCGGGACGGGTGATGGGCGAGAATGAGCGGATCTCCGCGGAGTCGGCCCTGCGGGCCGTGACGCTCGGCTCCGCCTACCAGATGCACCTCGACGCCGAGTTCGGCACCATCGAATGTGGCAAGGCTGCCGACTTCACCGTGCTCGAGGACAACCCTCTCACCGTGGAACCGATGACGATCAAGGACATCGGCGTGTGGGGCACCGTGGTCGGCGGCACCCCCTTCCAAGCCGCCCGCCCCTGAGCGAACCCATCCCCGTTTGCGTGGCGTTTCCGGTGTGGCGGGTCACCCAAACTGCAACCCGAACGGGTTGAGCGGGGTCTCAACCCCCGTTTGCGTGGCGTTTCCGGTGTGGCGGGTCACCCAAACTGCAACCCGAACGGGTAGGAGGCCGGCGGATCGGTGCGCAGGGCGATGGCGACCAGCTCGGACTGGCTCGATGGGGCGGTCGGGGTGACCTCGACGCGGCGGCCGACGACCTGTACGAGGACCCAGGCGCCGTCGTCGAGTCGCACCCGCCCCTTCACACGCAGCACCTCGGTCGCGAGCGTGCCGAGGAACCGGTCCAGATCGTCGCGGTGCACCGGCTCGAACGAGGTCCACGACCACGACTCGTAGCGATCATCGTGCTGCTCCTCGTGCGGATCGCCCACCCGACGACCCGATGCCTCCGCACCCAGCACGACATCGACGGGAACCTGCCCCTCGACCACCCGGATGGACGGCGCTCCCCCGCTCGTCGCTGCCACCCAACGCTCGACCTCGACGAGGTGCTGCTCGTCGCACGCATCGGACTTGGTGATCACCACGAGATCGGCTCCTGCGAGTTGACGCGTCACCTCGCCGCCGACGTAACGGTCACGCGAGCGCTGCACCACCGACGTGGCATCGGCGAGCACGATCACGCCGCCGGGCTCGAACGGGGGCACGGTCGACCATGCAGCAGCGACCGATGGATCGGCCACGCCGCTGACTTCGATCACGATGTGGTCGAGCGGCGGGACCGCTGCCGACAGTGCGTCGAGTGCCTCGTGCAGACCAGCACCGACCGAGCAGCACACGCAGCCGTTCGGCAAGCTGATCAACTCGTCGCCAGCGGCGTCTGCGAGCAGTGATGCGTCGATCGCCAGCGATCCGAAGTCGTTGACGATCACCCCGATGCGACGGCCACCCGGGTGCCGGAGCACATGGTTGAGCAGCGTCGTCTTGCCTGCACCGAGATAGCCACCGACCACTGTGAGTGGGATCGCCGAGGAGGATGAGGGGCCGTCCATCAGCCGGGTACGAAGCCCCCGGCCTCCAATGCCCGATCGACGATGGCGGCGAGGCGGACGCTCTCGCTCGGGTTCTCGCCACTCACGGTGACCGCCCATGTCACGTTGTCGGCACGGTCGAGCACCATTGCGTGCGTGCTCTCGACGGTGCCGGTGTGCCCGGCCGCTCCCCCGCCGTACAGGATCAGCCCCATCCCGTAGCCACGGTCGGGCGAGAACGGATCGTTGACCGCCGACTTCATCTCGGCGACCGTGCCGGGGTCGAGCGGTTTCCAACCGGGTGTCCACGGATCGAGCGAGTCGAAGATCGTCACGATGTCGCGCGGCGACGCCACCCACGCACCAGCTGCGCCCAACACCTCCATGTAGTTGCGACCCGGCACGCTGCGGTGCACCACCTCGCCCGGCCCGGGGTCGTAGGTGGGAGCCAGTCGCATGCCGGAGATCCCGAGCGGAGTGAGCAGTCGTTCGTACACGACCT
This sequence comes from uncultured Ilumatobacteraceae bacterium, assembly GCA_964549065.1. Taxonomy (GTDB): domain Bacteria; phylum Actinomycetota; class Acidimicrobiia; order Acidimicrobiales; family Ilumatobacteraceae; genus Sva-07. The sequence goes on along the minus strand of CAZJUC010000026.1, from coordinate 11,259 downwards.
CTTCGTAGCTCTGCCCCGTGAGCTGCTCGATCAGCAGACCGAGCACGCAGTAGTTCATGTTGCTGTAGCGGAAGCCCTGACCCTGCAGCGATCGGGTCAGGCCGACGGTGGCCGCTTCCTCGCACGAACCGACCTGGTTGCGGAAGAAGAGGCTCTCGTACTGCGCGAAGCCGGACGTGTGGGTGAGCAGGCGCCGCACGGTGAGGCCGGCCACGCCGGCGCTCGGCGCACTGACGCCGACCGCCTCGCCCACCAGCCCACCGATCGGCTCGTCGAGGCCGACCGCGCCGTCTTCCACCAATTGCAGTGCCGTGATCGCCGTGATCGGCTTGGAGATGCTGGCGATGCGGAACTTGTCGCCGGTGTCCACGGCATCGAACGTGTCGGGAACCCGCGCGCCCAGTGCTGCTTCGTGCACGATCTCACCGTCGACCGACACGGCGACCGACACCGCGTCGGACCCGCCACCGAGCACCGAGCTGCTGATCGAAGCGTCGAACGCTGCCCACCCGGTGAGCAGCGGGGGCTGGCTGTCGCCGGGTTGCGGCGGCAACGGGGCGATGGTGACCCGGTCGATGTCGTAACCCGGGAACGGCAGCGGATCGCGCTCGGCGATGTCGAACAGTTCGGTCGACGACGGCGCCGGCTCGGGCGAGGGTCCTTCGGACTCGGCGGTCGGCGACGAGCACGCCGCCAGCGCGAGCGCGCCCACGACGCCACACACGCGAAGACGGCGACGAGCAGACATCCCCCCATGATGACCGTCGGGAGCCAACCGATGGCGGCACCCACGAGGACGACGCGCTCGCGGCCCGCCGATGAGCGAACCCCACCCATGTGGAGGACTCGCTCATCGCTCGGTTACTGGTAGCTGACGTAGATCGGGGTGGGGGACACCGACAGTGCTTCGGCCGGGGTCGGTGTCGGTCGATCTTCGTCGTAGAAGTTCTTCCATCCGGTCAGGGCGCCAGCGGGCAGGTCGGCGACCATCCGGTTCCACGAACCGATCTTCAGCTGCAGCGAACCGAATCCGTCCATCTGGAACACCACCTGGACGTTGGGGGTGCCGCGGATGATCGACTTGTTGGTCACCATCGATGCCGTGAACTGGTGCACCACCAACATCTTCGGCGGCAACGAGAACCGGCGGACGACGCCGTCGAGGTAGTCGATGGTCTCGTTGACCTCCGTACCGTCGACCGTGCCGATCCGGCCGCCGCCGGGGCGTTGGGTCGGCCCGACGCGCCACTCGGGATCGAGCGCCAGGCTGACGTTGCGTTGGGCGAGCAGTCCCTCGATCTCGCGGGCTTGCGACGGGAACGTCGATCGGCCCGGCTGGAGATCGAGGATCACGTGCATGTCGTTGGCTCTGGCGGCGTCGATCCAGGGCTGGAACTTGGACGCGGGGAATTCGTTCGAGTAATCGCCGTCGGAACCCGCCGACGACGAGGCCACGGTGGTGATGATCTCGAAGGTCGGCACGACGGGGCGTCCGAAACCGTCGTACTGGGCCGCGACTGCCGTGGCCCGCTCGACGGCGCCGAAGACGTTCTGCTCGCCGAGCACGCCGAGCGTCGACGACCCGGGGTGCCCGTACAACGCCACGTACAGCGTTCCGGGAAGCCACCCACCGACCGGGTCCGGTGGATCGGGCGGGTCGAGGCGGACCGCTTGCTCGGTGGCCCTCACCGGACCGTCGATGCGATCGAGGTTCGCAGCCAGGATCGAGCCCCCCGTCGCGGTGACTCCGACTGCGCCGACGGCGCCGAGGAGGAACCGGCGTCGCGTCACGGCATTCTGCTCCGCGGCGTCGCGCGATCGGGGTTCGAACATCTTCGACACGATTGCTCCATCATGCCCGAATCACCACGTCGACAAACGACGCAACGGTGCCCGATCAGGAACCGGGGGTCGGAAGGCGTTGTTCGCGGGTGACGACGTCCGAGAACAGGTCGCCCAACTGCTCGACCCGGGCCAGAACGTCGGCGGCCTCGAAGCGCAGTTCCTCGCCGCTCGACGCGCAGTGCTCGACCTCGGTCCACGTCACCGGGGTCGAGACGGTCGGATCGTGGCGAGCGCGGAGCGAGTAGGGGGCGATGGTGGTCTTGTGGTGGGCGTTCTGGCTCCAGTCGACGAACACCTTGCCGGGTCGTTCGACCTTCGCCATCACCGTGGTCACCCGGCCGGGCAGCTGCCGTTCCATCACCTGGCCGACGGCGAGCGCGAAGTCTGCTGCTGCCTCGTGGGTCACACCCGGCGTGTTGAGCGGCACGTACATCTGCAGGCCCTTCGAGCCCGACGTCTTGCACCAGCCCGACAGCCCCACGGCGTCGAGCACGGTGCGTACACCCAGCGCGACCTCGCAACAGTCGACGATCGACGTGTTCGGTCCGGGGTCGAAGTCGAACACCAGGCTGGTCGGGGTGCCGAGATCGGCGGCGAGCGCCATCGGCGCGTGCAGCTCGATCGCTGCGAGGTTCGCCGCCCACACCATGGCAGCCGCCTCCTCGATGCGGCAGTACTCGATGCCGCCGCTGCGATCGCCCGGGCCGAGCGCGACCGGGACCCATTCGGGTCGATGTGACGGACAGCGCTTCTCGAAGAAGCCGTCACCGTCGGTGCCGTCGGGATAGCGGCGGAACGTGATGCAGCGGCCGGCGAGGTGCGTGATGATCGTCGGGGCGATGCGCAGGTGGTAGTCGACGACCTCGGCCTTGGTGAACCCCGACGGGTAGAGCACCTTGTCGAGGTTGGTCAGCCGGACGGTGCGGCCATCGATGTCGGCCTCGATCGGTGCGGCCATCAGTTGCCCTGACCGGCCGTGCTACGCCGACTTCTTCTTCGCCGCCGACTTCTCGGTGGCCTTCTCGGCAGGATGCCGGCCTCGGGCTTGCTTCGCGGCGGCGACGCTCGCTTCGAGCGCAGCCATGATGTCGACCACCTTGGGCTTCTCGGCAGCGGCTGGGGGCACCTCGAATTCTTCGCCCTCGGCCTTCATCCGGATGAGTGCCATGACCTCTTCGCGGTACTCGTCGTGGTATTTCTCGGGTTCGAAGTCGGCGGCCAGCGACGCGACGAGCGCCTCGGCCATCGCCACCTCTCGGTCGTTGACCTCGATCGACTCGAGGTCCTGCAGCTCGTCGATGTCGCTCGGGTCGACCACCTCGTCGGCGTAGGCGAGCGTCGACATCACGAGCCGTCCGTCCTCGGCGCGGATGGCCGCCGTGTACTGCTTGTTGCGCATCACGAACCGACCGATTGCGACCTTGCCGCTGGCCTCCATGGCCCTGGCCAGCAGCACGTACGGCTTCGGCGGGCCGTCGGGCGCGAGATGGTAGGCCGAGTCGAAGTAGACCGGGTCGATGTCGGCGAGGTCGACGAACTCCTCCAGGTCGACCGACTTGGTGGCCGCCGGCATGAACGCCTCCAGCTCGTCGGGGTCGACGACGACATAGCGACCCTTCGAGATCTCGTAGCCCTTCACGATGTGGTCGTCACCGACTTCCTCACCGGTCTCGTCGTTGACCTTGCGGTACCGGATGCGGGCCATGTTGCGCTCGTCGAGCTGGTTGAACGACACGCTGCGGCGACGCACGGCGTTGAACAGCTTGACAGGAATCGACACCAGTCCGAACGAGATCGTCCCACTCCACACCGGCCGTGCCATGTCCAGAGTCAACCACATCCGCGCTCCGACCAAACCCAACCGGCGTCGCGGTGTCCCGCGCCGGCGTGACCGGTCGTCAGCCGGCGAGGATGGCGCGCGGCACGATGTCCATGCCGAAGCCGGTGAGGATCGCAAGGTACAGCAGGCCGGTGGCCGCCATGACGGCGGAGTACGCCCGCTCCTTGAGCGCAGCCTGCGTGACGAAGATCAGGATGATCGTGGTGATGGCGCACATCAGCCACATCCAGCCCAACATGCCGCCCCAGCCGTCGTCGACCGAACCGGTGAGCACTGCGATCATGCCGGTCGGCAGCAGCATCACCAGGACCTCGGCGGGCCACAACCACTTGAGCGCCACCACCATCTCGTTGAGGAGGCGCCTCGGCAGTCCGGGCTGGGTGAGGTACCAGTGACCGAGCAGCATCGCGTCGGAGATGGCCCCGATGAACGCCGCCCCGACCAGCGTGCGGGCGATGGCCACCGCAGTGTTGCCGCCGGCATCCAGTGCAGCCGCGATCAACCCGATCGAGCCGATGACCACCGGCACCAGGTCGAGGACCGGCGGGAACTCGGCCCCGTGGTCACCGTCGGACGTTTCAGTGCTCGGCGCCTCGACCGTGCGGTCGATTCCCGTCATCGCCGCCACCCGCTCGCTGCGACGGTCGTGTTCTTCTCGGGCGCCGCTCACACCGGCGGCCTTGCGCTGCACCGAGACCACCAGCGCGAGCGCGCAGGCGACCATCACCCCGACCGAGGCGGCTTCGCGCACCGGGACGACCCCGAACGAGAGCCCGGCCGCGAGCGAGCCGGCGGCGAACGCGAAGTACACGCCGCGCACGAGCCAGCCGTAGCCGAGGCTGGCGATGCGTCGACGCGTGGTGAACCAGCAGAACAGCATCCCGCCGGTTGCCCACTGCAACAGCACGGTGGCGGCGTCGAGACTGATCACGCTGACCCACGGTAACGCCGTAGCCTGGCGGCGCCATGGCCTCCCCCCGCCACCGCCGTTCGCCCGGCGACGCCACCCTTCGGACGCTCGCCGTTGCGCTGGTGACCGCACTCACCCTCGCCGGCTGCGCCACCGGGCCCCGACCCAGCTTCGACGCCGACGAACCCGCCCGCCAGGCCACGGGCGATCCGGCGATCGATGCGGTACTCGACCGTCTCGACCGGGTCGGGGTCGAGCAGTTCACCGCCGACTACACGATCCTCACGCGCCTCGGTGGCCGGGAATCGACGGCGACGGTCGTCCAGGCCGACAACAGCCGGCGATCGATCACGATCAACGACGTGCGCTTCATCGACGGTTCCGGCACCGTCGCCACCTGCAATCTGACGAGCGCCGAGTGCGAAGCCGTCATCAACGACGCCCGCGTCAGCGACGTCCAGATCACCCACGACTTCTACGGGCCGAGCTTCGCCCGACGCCTGCGCGTCGACGCCGGCCGCAGCCTGGCGCCGGCGCGCGGTTACAGCGAGACGATCGGCGGACAGCCGGCCACGTGTGCCGACGTCCCCGTCTCGGGCGGCACGAAGGTGTACTGCGCGCTCGACATCGGCCCGCTCGCCCGCTACGACGGCAACGACGTCCTGATCGAGTTGGTCAGCCTGGATCCGACGCCCGACGAGACGAAATTCGCCACCAGCTGACACCGGTCAGCCCGGTGGACCGGTGACATCCGGATCAGCGCACCATCCCCCCGGCGTGGTCGGTCCACCGATCGCCGGCGGGCACGGTCGACGTTCGAGGAACGCCAGCTTGCGCGACAGGTACATCGCCGCCTCCGGCGCACCGGCGGCAACGAGGTGGACCCCATCGGGCGCCAACCAGGAATCCCGGGATCTCGAATAGCCGTCCCAATCGGCGAGGACGATTTCCGGATACCTCGCCGAACTCACGACGGACTGGAGGTACCGGTTGTTCACGGCGAACGAGGCCCGGTTGGACACACCTCCCGGCGAGACGTATCCGACCTGCTCCCGGTAACGCAACCAGACCACCCGGTCGATGCCCTTCGCCCGTGCCTGGGCGATCACCGAGTCGACGCCGAGTGGAAACAGGCCGGACCAGTCGTTGTAGCCCGTGGCAACCACCAAGGTGCGGTACGCGCCTTGCGGGACCGTCGACAGCTCGACCACCGCATTGGGCGGTGCGTAGCCCTCACGCCCGCGACACGACGGTCCCACGAGACGGCGACACGATTCGAGACGAGCATCCCACGCCGCGCCCTGGAGATAGCCCAACGCACCGTTCCACCGAATTCCTGCGAACGCCGAGTCGGAGATGACGATGACCGGGCTCGTGGCCGGCGGGAACGCGTTCGGTGCAACGTCCGTCGAAGCTGCCACCGGTGAACCCGTGAACCAACCGGCGACGTCGACGATCGCGTGCACACCCTCCGAGGCGTAGAAGCCGGCACCACGATCCGACACCTGGGTCAGCGCGAGCGCCGCCACCGGATGTGCCCACCGGTAGTTGAGCGACGACACGAACGGCCGATCGGTGCCGGCGGCGTAGACCGAGACGAAACCGGCTCCGACCGCCTCGGTGACGGTCACGTTCGCGATCACCGCTGCAGCACCGACCGGTGCCAGTTGCTTCTCCACCGTTCCCTTGGCGTTGACGGGATCGAACGACGAGCGAGAGTCCCAGACCCGAACGGGAGCTTGCGGCACGAACATGCCACTGGTGGACAGCTCGGCCGAGGCCCCGGTGAACCATCCCCACACGTCGACCACGACATCGGTCGTCATGTGGCGGTACACGACGAATCCGTCCTTCGTGACGGGAACGAGCGACAGGCTCGCACGGGTGCGATTGTTCGTGTCGGTGTTCACGACCGACACGAGTGGTCGCTCGGTTCCCGCAGGGTATGCGGTCAGGAAACCGCCACGTGCGGCGTCGACGGCCGTGATCGACACGGCCAGGGCCGTGGCGTCGAGTGGCACACCCGACGGCAACGGGATGCGGAGCTCCGACGAACCCCGCTGCCGTGTGGTCCTGGTGTCGAGCAGTCGAGACGGCCCGACCGGAACGTACCGGCCCGACGCCGAGGGGCCGGTGGCGTCCACGAACACGCCCGTCACGTCGACCACGATCTGTGCGGGCCCGTGCGTGTACACGTCGATCGTGCCGCCGCCGCCGAGTCGGACCAACGCCGAATTGGCCACCACGCCACCGTTGACGTAGTTGAGGTTGGACGCCGTCGGGCGCGGCGAACCCGACGGCCACACCGTGACGAATCCGGGCCCCCGGACGTCGGTCGCCACGATGCTGATCGCGGCCGCACGCGCTCCGACGGGGACGTCGCAGCGCTCGGTCACCTGGACCCGCCAGCTCGAACCGTCGATCCGGCCGGCGTCGGGAGTCTCCCGACTGTCGAACAGACGACACGGCGTCACCGGCGCCAGGACGGTCCCACCGTCGACAACTTCCGGGGTCGGCGCGTCCTGTGCGGCCACCGTCGGCGCAGCCGCGACTGCGACTGACGCCGCCACCACGAGCGAGACGAGCGTCAGCGAACACGTGGACAACCACCTGGCCCGCGCCCGTGGACGCTCGGAATCGGCCCGCCGTCCATGACGACGCGCCGGCACACGATCAGGAGCGGGCGCGGTCATACGCAGGCGAGGCCGTGGTCGGAGTTGTTGAGCCGACGTGGCCCGTCTGCGGTGGCGACGACGATGTCCTCGAGGCGCATGCCCCACCTGCCCGGCACGTAGATGCCCGGCTCGACGCTGTAGGCGTGGCCCGCCTCGAGCGGCAGCGCATTGCCCTCGACGATGTAGGGATCTTCGTGTTCCTCCATCCCGATGCCGTGCCCGGTGCGATGGATGAAGTACTCGCCGAAGCCGGCGTCGTCGATCACCTGGCGGGTCGCCCGATCGACGTCCTCGCACGGCGTGCCGACCGCACCGGCCGTGGCACCGATCTCCTGGGCCTGCAACAGCACCGCGTAGGCCTCGGCGACCTCGGCGGATGGTTCTCCGGTGAACACGCACCGGGTGGTGTCGGAGCAGTAGCCGTCCATCGTGCCACCGAAGTCGCACAGCACGATCTCGTCCTCGGCGATCACCCGCGACCCGGCATGGTGGTGCGGGCTCGCAGCGTTCTCGCCGGCGGCGACGATTGCGAAGTTGACCTTGTCGTGGCCCTCCTCGATGATGCGTCGCCCGAGATGTGCCGAGACCTCCGCTTCGGTGCGACCGACCAGCGGGATCTCGCCACGCTGCAGTTCACCGGCGATCCGATCGACGGCGGCGCCCGCAGCGGCGAGCGCATCGATCTCGGCCTGGTCCTTCGCCATGCGCAGCGGACCGACCACGTCGACGGCCCGCGTGTACTCGGCCCCTGGCAGCTGCGGCAGCAGTTCGACCAGGAAGCGCGCCCACATCTGGTCGCCGACAGCGATCCGTTGCGAGCCCGACGACAGGCGAGCGACGATCGCCGTCGGGTCCTCGGTCTCACCCCACGGCAGCAGGTCGAACACGCCGGGTGCGTCACGCACCCGCGGCGCCTCGAGCGCGGGAATCAGCATCGTGGCGTCGGCGTCGCGAGGCACGACCAGCATGGTGAGCCGTTCGAGCGGCATTGCCGTGTACCCGGTGAGATACGGCAGATCGTGGCCGACCGACAGCCACAGCGTGTCGATGTCGCGTTCGGCCATGGCATCTCGAACCCGGGCGAGCCGGTCGAGGTAGACGGACGGATCGACGCTCGGCGACTTCATCGCTCCAGTGTGCCAGCACCCCGCCATCCGACGCCTGTCCGACCCCGACCCGAACGCCTCACCACGAGCCAAACCCATGTTCGTGTGACGTCTTCGGTGGGCCGCCCCACCCCAAAGGCCACGCAAACGTGGGTTGGTCAGGGGCCGGGCGGGTAGATGGACTGCCAGTTGCCGCCGCAGTCGCCGCCGGCGAGCGAGAGGTCCTGACACACGGTGGAGCGCGTGATCTTCCACACGTCGTCGACGAGCACGGCGATGCCGTACCGGTTGGAGAAGTCGTTGCCCGGCGTGTCGATCGAGTACCGGAACCACGCCTCGTCGGGCGCGGTGAACACCAACTCGTCGATCGTGGCCGTCGCACCGGCGGCATCGTCGGCGAAGCCACCCGCCTGCACCTGCTCGCGGGCCTCGAGCACACCGGTGGGGTCGTCGATCAGGTCGCTGCCCACCTCGCCGGAGCCGACGATGCCGTACAGCGTCGACATCGCAGTTCGGATCTCGGCGTCGGCCGCAGCAGGATCGGCGGGCTGCTCACCCGCGTCCGGCAGCGCCGGCGGCGGCGGTGTGCACGACTCCTGGAATTCCGGATCGTCCCAGGTGCCGACACCATCGGAGCCGAGGATGACCGGGTCGGCACCACCTTCGAAGGCCACGTCGAAACTCGGGGTCGGATTGGCCCAGTACGTGTGGCCGTCCTCGGTCACCGGCTCGGGGGCCTGTCCTGGGCCGGTCAACACCGCGATGCCGTTCTGCGGTGCGACAGCGTCTGTTGCCCCGTCGGCGAAGGTGACCCGCACGGTGGTGACATCGAGCGGTGCCTGCACGACGACCAACCACTGCGGCGAGCGGTCGTTGCCGCCGAGCAGCATCGACGACACCGCGCGCCCCTTGAACGGCTCCGCGAACCAGGGGACGGCGCCGACGTCGACGACGCCGTTGCCGCTCATCGACACGCGCAGCTGACCGGATTCGAAGCACCACGGTGCTGGGCGCCACCCGCCGACCCCCCAGTCACCACGTCCGTACTCGTCCCACACCTGGCCGAGCTGTACCTCGAGCGCGAATCCATCGTCGGTGACTCGTTCGTACAGCGTCTCCATCGGTTCGATCCCGAACGCCGCGTAGCCCATCGAGCCGGACGCCCGGATCCCGCCGGCGGAGAAGTCGCCGTCGGCCGCCGAGTAGGAGTCGTCGCCCCACGCATCGGCCGGCAACTCGGTGGTGGTCGGCTCTGCCGGGAACGTGCTGGTCGGTGTCGGACTCTCCTCGTCGAGAGCCGCCACCTCCGCGTCAGACGTCTCGGAGGTGTCGGCTGTGTCGGACTGCGGCGATGCCGTCGACTCGCCGTCGACGTTGCGCCCGATCCCGTAGCCGGCACCGGCGGCCGCAGCGACGAGCATCGTGGCGGCAACACCGGCGACGATGCGGCGCCGGGTGCGACCGCGGTCGTCATCGACGTTCCGCTCCCCCGGATTCAGGTGATCGAACTCGATTGCCATCGCTGCTCCCCTCGTCGGCCGGTCGAGCCGGCTCGCTCCAGAATTGGACGCCGGCCGCCCCGGAACGGTTCCACGAGTCTTCCACAGCGACCCGACCGGGGGAATAGAACCAGCGCTGCGTCGTTGCACGCGTCATGGCCGACGACACACTCTCACCCGACGCCGCCGAAGCTGTCAGGATCGATCTCTACTGGCGGCCGGGCTGCGGGTTCTGCTCGATGCTGCAGCGCAAGCTCGACAAGCTCGGTGTCGAACGGACCGAGCACAACATCTGGGATGATCCCAGCAACGCCGCCATCGTTCGCGAGCACGCCAACGGCAACGAGACCGTCCCCACCGTGGTGATCGGCGAGCGCGGGTTCGTCAACCCCTCGGCCGGTGCGCTGGTCGCGTTCCTCGGCGAGCACCACCCCGAGCTCCTCCCCGCCGGATTCGAGCCACGGCAACCCGGATTCGGCGAGCGTCTCATCGATCGCGTCCTGCGATGACGTCGTTCCCCGGTGTCGCGACCGGCGCCGCCCGGGTACTGTCGGGCCCATGACCGACGCCGGACCCGACGTCCACGCCGATCCGCGGCTTGCCGGAACCGAGATCGTCGACTCGGTGATCGACACGATCGGCGAGACACCGCTGATCCGGCTCAAGCGGCTGAGCGAACTCGAGGACATCGGGTGCGTGTTCGCGATGAAGAACGAGTCGACCAACCCTGGTGGATCCGCGAAGGACCGCCCGGCGTTGGAGATGATCCTCGCCGCCGAGCGCGAAGGCCAGCTGCTGCCCGGCGGCACGATCGTCGAGCCGACCAGCGGCAACACCGGCGTCGGCCTCGCCATCGTTGCCGCGCAGCGTGGCTACCAGTGCGTCTTCGTGATGACCGACAAGGTTGCCCCGGAGAAGATCTCGCTGCTCAAGGCCTACGGCGCCGAGGTGGTCGTGTGCCCGGTGGCCGTCGAACCCGACGATCCCCAGAGCTACTACAGCGTCGCCGAACGTCTCACGACCGAACTCGGAGCATTCCGGCCCAACCAGTACCAGAACCCCCACAACCCGGTCGCCCACGTGAAGACCACCGGGCCGGAGATCTGGCGCCAGACCGGTGGCCGGATCACCCACTTCGTCGCCGGAGCCGGCACGTGCGGGTCGATCACCGGTGTCGCCCGCTACCTCAAGCAACAGAACCCGGACATCAGGATCATCGCCGCGGATCCCGAGGGCTCGGTGTTCTCCGGCGGATCCGGCCGCCCCTATCTGGTGGAAGGTGTCGGCGAGGACTTCTTCCCGGCGGCGTGGGAGCCGGACCTGCTCGATGACATCATCCCGATCAGCGACGAGGAGAGCTTCCTCACCGCCCGCTACGTCAGCC
>CAZJUC010000025.1:0-23127 GCA_964549065.1 uncultured Ilumatobacteraceae bacterium | reverse complement strand
GGGCAGCTTCAATCCGCTGGCCTTCCACCCGGCCTACGGCGCCATCGCCGATCTGGCGTTGGCCGAGCGCGCTGCCGCGCTCGCCGATCCCGCCCTGCGTGACACGTTCGCGTCGGCCCGCGCCGACGGTGGTCAGCTGTACCAGAAGCTGGTGCTGGACCGGCTCGACCGGTTCTGGGCGGTCGAGGACGGTGACATCGACTACGAACCGCCGCTCGAGGAATCACTCGCCGCGGTCGCCGAACGCACCGGCATGCGAGCCACCGACCTGATGATCGACCAGTTGGCCGCCAACGACGGCAACGGCATCGTGCTCACCCCCTTCTTCAACTACGCGTACGGCGACCTGTCGTTCAGCTACGAGGCACACCGGCATCCCGGCACCCGCATGGGCCTCGCCGACGCCGGCGCCCACTGCGGTGTGGTGTGCGACGGCGGCACACCCACGTTCATGCTCACCCACTGGACCCGCGACCGTTCCCGTGGCCCGAAGCTCCCACTCGAGCACGTGGTGCGACGCCAGACCCAGGAGACCGCCGAGCTCTACGGGCTCGGCGACCGGGGCGCGCTCGTCCCGGGGCTGCGCGCCGACGTCAACGTGATCGACTACGACCACCTCACCTTCGGCGCCGCCCGGATGGCCCACGACCTTCCCGCGGGCGCCCGTCGCCTGGTGCAGAAGGCCAAGGGCTACGACGCCACGTTCGTGGCCGGCGTGCAGATCGTCGACCACGACGAGTTCACCGGGGAACTCCCGGGCCGACTGGTTCGCGGCCCCCGTTAGCCACGCCAGGGCTCAGGCCTGCGATGCCGTCGATGGACGCTCGCGTCCCGCTCGGCCGCGGAGGCGATGAGCGAAGCCGGGGGGTTCGCTCATCGCATGCGGTCATCGATCGGGTCCGGCCCCGGGCAACCGCGCTCGGGACGATCATCGGCCACCGGGGAGGGCGACGGAGCGGTCGCGCTCGTAGAGAACCCAGATGTCGTTGCGGGCCACCTCGGCGAAGGCGTCCTCGATCTCGACCCAGTCGTCGGCGAGCGGTGGGTCGAGACGCACCGGCAGCATCACGAACTCGACACGCTCGGAGCGTTCGGCCAGGCGCTCGCCCTCACGCGACGGGTCGGGACCGTAGAGCAGCACGCGGAACGGCACGGGAAACTGGTAGATCTCGTGGCGGTGCGCGAGATGCGGCGTGAGTCGATAGTTGGCCGACACCACCGCATCGTCGGGGATCACCTCGAACAGCTCCCGCGCCGAGGTGGCGACCACACTGTCGGGGTTGCCGTGGAACAGCGGAGTTCGCCCCCACGGCATCGGTGCCCACAGATACGCCGTGAGCAGCGATGCCCCCGCCAGGAGACCGATCGCCAGTCGACGGACGGGAACCCGGACCGACCGGCCCGGGACCGTCACCACTCGATCCCGGAGCGCTCCGATGGCGTACACCGTGCCGATCGCCAGCGCCGGCACCGCGACCAGGCTGTAGTGGAACTCGACCTGGTACTGGTACCAGAAGGTGCTGAGGACGTTCGTGAACATCACCAGGCCGCCGATCAGCGCCACGTCGGGCAGGCGCGCGAACAGCCACGCGAACGGTGCGGTCATCTGCACGAGATACCACGGCCGTCCGTCACTGCGCAGATGCTCGACGAGCTGCGTGGGATTGGTGACCGTCGTGTCGATCAGGCCCCACAGCCCGCCGAACGGGATCCGCCAGGCGTTGCGGGTGGGCACCCCGATCAGGCTGCGCATCACCACGAACATCGCCACCGCCATGAAGGCGAGGCTGCCGAACATCGTCAACAGACCGATCCGCCGGTCCCGGCGGATCGCCACCCAGACCCCGAGCGGCACGATCACCAGCGACACGTCCTCCTTCACCATCAGCGACAGCACGACGAACACGGCGTAGAGCAGCCATTTGCGTTCGAGCGCCGCGTAGATGGCGAAGCCGACGAACACCCCCAGGAACGCGTCGGGGTGGAAGTTCTCGAGATTCGTCCAACCGACCGCAGGATGCAGCAGGTACGTGCCCGCTGCGATCAGCGCCCACCACTCCGAGCCCAGCCGTCTACGGGCGTAGAGGAACACCGGGATCGCACCGGCGGCGATCGCAGCCGACTGCGCCGTGAACATGATCCAGGCGCCGGGCGCGATCCAGTACAGCGGCACCAGCAACAGCAGCACGAACGACGTGTGGTCGCCGAACATGTTGCGACCCATCAACGTCACGAACGGTGCGTCGAACCGCGACAGCAGCCACATCCCCTGGTCGTAGAGGGCGGAGTCGTAGGTGGCGGTGCCCAACGCGTGGTGGATGTTCAGCGACCTGACCGAGAAGTACCAGGTCCAGATCGCCACGACCCCGGCGAGGAACACCTGCGGGGCGGTCGGTGGCGTCACGCGATGCCACCAGCGCGCCTCGACGGCGGGCTCGTCCGTCGTCTCCGCGACGAGCGTCGCCACCGTCGAGTCGCTCACCGCACCACTTTCGCAGCCCGACAGCTCACCGGGCGAGCATCCGTCTGCGCCCGCTGCGTCCCACCGCGACATCTGTGCCCCCTGCGTCCCGGCTTCCGAGACGTGCGGGGCGCAGATCGAGCGGGAACCCGCAGCTCAGGCTCGCAGGTCGGACACCAGCGCCGAGAGCACACCGTTGACGAACTTGCCGCTGTCGTCGGTGGAGAACCGCTTGGCCAGCTCGACCGCTTCGTCGATCGCCACGGCGACCGGCACATCGGCGCGGTGGGCCAGCTCGAAGGCGCCGAGTCGCAGCACGTTGAGATCCAGCACCGGCATGCGAGCCAGCGTCCACCCCTTCGCACGCGCGCCGATCGCGGCGTCGAGCTGCTCCACGTGCTCGCCCACGCCGGTGACCAGCAACACCGTGAGTTCATCTGGTTCCAGGACCTGCAGCGCCAATGCGTCGGCGGGTGTGATCCCCTTCGAATACGCCTCGTACAGCAGGTACAGGGCGCGTTCACGCGCGTCGGATCGGTCGTCGGGGCGCGGCATGGCAGCCATGGTGTCTCGATGACCCCTCAGACGCGTGTGATGTAGTCGCCGGTGCGGGTGTCGACCTTGATCTTGTCGCCCGGCTCCACGAACAACGGTACCTGGAGCACCTTGCCGGTCTCGAGCGTGGCCGGCTTGCGGGCGCCGGACACCCGGTCACCCTGCACGCCCGGCTCGGTCTCGGCGATCGTCAGCTCGACCGACGCAGCGATCTCGACACCGATGATCTCACCCTGGTACAGCGCGATCTGGGCGATCATCTGCTCGGTCAGGTAGTCGGCGGCGTCACCGAGCGCGGCGTGGGGCACGTTCATCTGGTCGTACGTCGAGGTGTTCATGAACACGTAGTCGTCGCCGTCCTTGTACAGGAACTGCATGTCCTGTCGATCGACGATCGCCTGCTCGACCTTGATACCGGCATTGAAGGTCTTGTCGATCACGGCACCGGTGCGAGCATTGCGGATCTTGGTGCGCACGAAGGCGCCACCCTTGCCCGGCTTGACGTGCTGGAACTCGACGACCTGGAACAGTCCGTTGTCGAGTTCGAGGGTGATTCCGTTCTTCAGGTCGTTCACGGAAATCTGCGGCATGGTCGTGTCCTTCGATCGGTGTTCAGCCCGGGAACGGTCGCGACACCGCGTGGGTGAGCGGCTCCGAGCCGGTTTCGGTGACGACGAGGAGGTCCTCGATTCGGAATCCACCGAAGCCGACACGATAGAGGCCCGGCTCGACGGTCACCACGTTTCCGGCTGCCAACTCGTCCTCGGACGCTTGCGAATGGAACGGCGCCTCGTGGATGACGAGGCCGACGCCGTGTCCGGTGCCGTGCAGGTACCAGTCGCCACGGCCCGCCTCGCCGAACAGGTCGCGACACGCGCCGTCGACGTCGCGCACCGCCACGCCGGGGGCGAGCGCAGCGATCCCGGCGCGATGCGCAGCCTCGACGAGCGCGTAGGTCTCGCGTTGCTCGGCGGTCGGTTCGCCGATCACGTACGACCTCGTCATGTCGGAGTGGTAGCCGTCGACCAGGGCGCCGACGTCGATGATGACGGTGTCGCCCTCCACGATGGTCCGCCGGGTGGCCTCGTGGTGAGGACGAGCGGCGTGGTCGGGCCCGCTGGCGACGATCGTGTCGTAGCTCCGGTCGTCGGCGCCGTGGAGGCGCATCCGGTACTCGAGTTCGTTGCGGACATCGGCCTCGGTGACCGGCACGTCGACGGTGGCGAACAGCATCGGCTCGACCTCGACCAGCGCAGCATCGGCCGCCGCTGCGGCGGCCGCCATCCGTTCGATCTCCGCCGCGTCCTTGATCCGGCGTTGGAGCCCGACGAGCGAGTCGGTCGGTTCCAGCGCGATCTCCTCGGCGAGTCGCCGCCACTCGGCGTGGCTCGTCGAGGTCGGGTCGAGACCGACCGACCGCGCCCTGGTCAGCGACTCGACCAGCCGCTCGTGGAGTCTCACCCGGGACGTCTCGGCAATCACCGTGGCCCCCGCCTGTGCGGCCTCCGAGCGGGCGCGCTCGCCGTAGCGGCCGTCGGTACCGAGGATCAGATCATCGGCGGTCAGCACGGCCCAGCCGTTCGAGCCGGTGAACCCGGTCAGCCAGCGCACGTCGACCAGATCGGTGAACAGCAGTGCGTCGCACCCGTTGCCCAACGCCAGGCGCGACTGGATCGTCGCCACCCGCGCCGCATGGTCGATCGGCGTGTGACGGTCGGTGCCCGACACCGGTCGTCACACGAACCGTTCGAGGGTCGAGCGGACGGCGGGCTCGGGGACGTGTTCGACCACTTCGACACCGTCGGGGCCGTCGAGCACGAATGTCAACCCGTCGAGCGCCTTCTTGTCGCGCGCCATCAGATCCATCAGCTCACCGACATCGAGACCTTCGGGCGGGGTGATTCGCAGCCCGTACTCCCCCGCCACCACGCTGCGGTGCTCGTCGACGATCGCCTGGTCGATCCGGCCGAGTTCGAGTGCCAGCTCCGACGCGAAGACCAGGCCGATCGCGACAGCCTCGCCGTGGGCGATGTCGTGATCGGTGGCGATCTCGATGGCGTGGGCGAGGGTGTGGCCGTAGTTCAGCAGCGCCCGGCGCCCACCCTCGCGCTCGTCGGAGGCGACCACCTCGGCCTTGATCTCGATGCACCGGGCGATGCGCTCGTCGAGCGGCATCGCCAGCAGGTCGTCGCCGGTGAGGAAGTGGTACTTCGACATCTCACCGAGACCGCAACGCGTCTCCCGGGCCGGCAGTGACGTCAGCGCATCGAGATCACAGATCACACCCGACGGCTGCCAGAACGCGCCGACGAGGTTCTTGCCCTCGGGCAGATTGACGCCGGTCTTGCCCCCGATCGCCGCATCGACCATGCCGAGCAACGTGGTCGCCACGTGCACCACCGGAGTACCTCGATGCCACGACGCCGCCGCGAACCCGGCGATGTCGGTGACCATGCCGCCCCCGAGCCCCACCACGACGTCACGACGGGTCAGACCCTGGCGGGCGAAGCCGCGCACCAGGGTCTCGATGGTGCCCAGCGACTTCGCCGCCTCACCGGCGCCGACCACGTAGGTCTCGACCTCCCGGCCAGGTAGCGACACCTCGAGCGGGATGGCGTCCTGCGTCACCACGGCGACCCGTCGTGCCGATGCCGGCAACAACGCGTCGAGTTCACCGATGGCGCCCTCCCCGATCACCACCTCGTACGCGCGGTCGGCGAGTGGGACGGTCACGCGACGCATCGCAGCACCGCCTTGGCCACATCGGTCGGTGTACGGTTGTCGACCGAGACGACGGCGTCGGCGACCTCCTGGTAGAGCGGTGCGCGCACCTCGTACAACGACCGCAGCACCGTTTCGGGGTCGTCGTCGAGCAGCGGCCGGTGCATGCCGTTGCG
The DNA here is from genome assembly GCA_964549065.1 of uncultured Ilumatobacteraceae bacterium. Taxonomy (GTDB): domain Bacteria; phylum Actinomycetota; class Acidimicrobiia; order Acidimicrobiales; family Ilumatobacteraceae; genus Sva-07. The sequence goes on along the minus strand of CAZJUC010000025.1, from coordinate 17,214 downwards.
AACCCGTTCGACGAGGACCTCGACGTCGGCCAACAGCCACACCACCTGGGCGTCCGGGCTCTGCAGGGCCGAACGGTTCGATTCGTCGAGCACCACGCCACCGGCAGCGGCGATCACCGACGGTTCCTGCTCGGCGAGCGCATCGCGCAGCGTCTCGGTCTCGAGCGCCCGGAATGCTGCCTCGCCGTCGGTCGACCAGATCTCGCGCACGGTGCGGCCGGTGCGCGCCTCGATCATCTCGTCGGAGTCGAACAACGGTCGATCGAGTTCGGCAGCGACCAACCGTCCCACCGTCGACTTGCCCACCCCCATCATCCCGACGAGGACCAGGTGCGTCACGGCAACGTCGCCGTGAACGCCTCGGCGTTGCGGACGAACTCGTCGAGGGAGTCGCCCCCGAACTTGCGTTGCGCCTCGGCCGCCAACACCAGCGCCACCATCGTCTCGGCGACGACACCCATCGCCGGAACGGCCGTGACGTCGGTGCGTTCCTTGAACGACACCGTCGATTCCTTGGTGACGGTGTCCACCGTCTCGAGTGTCGGGACGTTGAGCGTCGCCAGCGGTTTCATCGCGGCGCGCACGACCAGGAGTTCGCCGGTGGAGATACCGCCCTCGGTGCCACCGGCCAGGGTGCTCCCCCGCCGGTACTCGCTCGCATCCGCATCCCACGAGATCGGATCGTGCGCGACACTGCCGCGACGCCCCGCGACGTCGAAGCCGTCGCCGATCTCGACGCCCTTGACCGCCTGGATGCTCATGATCGCCTGGGCCAGCAGAGAATCGAGCTTGCGGTCCCAGTGGACGTGGCTGCCCAGCCCGACCGGGACACCGAAGCCGAGCACCTCGACCACACCGCCGAGCGAGTCGCCGGCCTTCGCCGCCGCCTTGACCTCGGTGATCATCGCCTCGCCGGTTGCGAGGTCGAAGCAGCGCACCTGGTTGTCGTCGACCCGATCGAGCAGATCGGGGGTGGGCCGAGCAGCCTCGGGCGGGACCCGGGCGGCACCCATCTGGATGACGTGGGAGATGATCTCGACGCCGAGGTGCGACAGCAGCGCCTTGGCGACCGCACCTGCCGCGACTCGGGCAGCGGTCTCGCGGGCACTCGCCCGCTCGAGCACGTCGCGAGCGTCGGTGAACCCGTACTTCTGCATGCCGGCGAGATCGGCATGGCCGGGACGCACCTGGGTGAGCGGTGACTTGGTGGCACCGGGCGCCGGGCTCATCTCCTCGTGCCACTTGTCGCTGCGGAACCACTCGCTGTTCTTGATCTCGATGGCCACCGGCGAGCCGAGGGTGCGGCCGTGGCGCACACCGCCGATCAGTGTGAGTTCGTCCGCTTCGAAGCGTTGCCGCGGCCCGCGGCCGTAACCGAGCCGGCGACGGCCCATCTCGGTCTGGATCTGCTCGACGGTGATCGGCAGGCCCGCCGGGAGGCCCTCCATCACGACGACGAGCGCCTGCCCGTGGGATTCGCCCGCCGTCAGATACCGCAACATCGGCCCGAGGCTACCGCCGGGCACCGGCGAGCCGAGGTCATCGCGCGGCCAGCGCCTCCTCGGCGGCACGCCGCATCACGCGGACGTCGGGACGTCGGGCCAGCCAGATCTCCTGTTGCAGTGCCGCCTGGTGGATCAGCATGCCGAGGCCGTCGACCGCGCGGGCGCCGGCGCGTTCGGCCTCCGCCAGCCAGGCGGTCAGCAGCGGATGGTAGACCAGGTCGACGACCACCTGACCGGGATCGAACAGCGCCGGATCGCACGGAAGGTCGTCCGGTCGTGCCGAGCTCGGGTCGACGCCCATCCCCACACTCGATGCGTTGACCACCACGTCGGCCCGGGCGATGTCGTCGGCGTCGCCGACCGCCGCGACCGCCGCCAGCCGGCATGCCGACGCTGCACGTTCGGGCGTCCGGTTCACCACCCGGATCGATCCGGCGCCAGCACGTCCGAGTGCATCGATCACCGAACGCGCGGCCCCTCCGGCACCGATCACGGCGACCTTCGTGCCGGCGACATCGATGCCGTCCTCGGCCAGCGATGCGACGAGACCGGCGCCGTCGGTACTCGAACCCACGAGCTCGTCGCCGTTCCAGCTGACCGTGTTGCACGACCGCAACGCGGCAGCGGCCGCATCGAGACGGTCCACGGCCGCAGCGACGTCGTGCTTGTGCGGCATCGTCACCGAGAGACCGGCGAGGCCCAGCGTTCGCATGGCTCCGAGGGCTGCGTCGGCGTGTCCGGCCGCCACGTCGAACGCGGCGTAGGACCAAGGGACGTCGGCGGCATCGAAGGCCGCCTGGTGGATCACCGGTGACAGGCTGTGCTCGACCGGAGATCCGATCAGCGCCGCCACCCGGCGCACGCTCACAGGACGCCGGCCTGGCGGGCGAGTTCGATGTTGCGCTCGTGCTGCCACAGTTCGGACGCGAACACGTGCCCGCCGTCTTCGTCGGCTACCACGTAGAACAGGTACTGACAGGCTGTCGGGTTCGACAACTCCGCGCAGATCGGGTCACCGGCCGGCGGGTTCGCAGCCGGGTTCAACGCTGCCTCGATCGATGCCCGACCTGGGTTGGCGATCGGGGTCGGCGGGAGCCCGACACGCAGATAGGTGTTGTATGGACCGTCGATCTGGCGCAGCTCGGCGAACGACAGCTCCGGGTCGAGCCCGGCCTGATCACGTCCGTAGAGCACCGTGGCGTCGATCTGCAGCGGGATCGGATCGCCGAGCGCGTTGAGGAACAGGCGGTTGTAGATCACCCGGGAGATCTTCGCCCGGTCCTCGGGGACCTTTGCCTCGCGCTCGATCATCGACGCAATGATCATCGCCTGGTAGGGCGTGACGCCGAGCGCCCGCGAACGGTTGACGATGTCCTCCTGGTCGCCGACACGCTCCATCATCGCGACCATCCGCTCGATGACCTGACCCTCGCTCTCCGCGTTCGAGACCTGATAGGTGTCGGGGAACAGCATCCCCTCGAGCGAGTTGACGGTCAACGGTTGCCATGGTGATCGGATCGAGCCGTCGGTGGACGCCTCCAGGAACCCTTCGGCCGTCAACCGCGGCACCGACGTGTCGAGACGGTCGCCCATACGTGCGAGCGTGAACCCCTCGGGGAAGGTCACCTTGGTGTAGGTCTGGCCCGGCGGGGTCCGCAGACGACCGAGCACGTTGCCCATGTGATCGTCGGGTCGGATCTCGTAGTAGCCGGGGGTGAGCTCGAGACCACCCTCGCGTTCGACGTACCACTCGAAGATTCCGGGATCGGAGACGAGACCGTCCTCGGCCAACCGCACGGCGACGGATTCGAGGTCATCGCCCTCGTTGACGGTGAAGCTCTGCACGTCGCCCGCCGCGCCCTCGGGATTGATCTTGCCGAGATACCACCAGCCGACGGCACCGGCCACCAGGATCGCCACGACAGCGACGGCCATCGATGCCCACACCAGCCACTTGACCGTTCGGCGTTCGCCTCGCAGACGCTCGACCGATCCGGTCCGATCGGTGGCGTCCCACGGGTCGCTCGCCCAGTCGACCGCCGGCCGAGCGTCGGGGTCGATCTGCGCTTCGGGCAGCAGCGGGTCGAGCTGGGTCACGAACTCGCCTCGTCGGTCCAGGTGGATGTCCGATGGTCGAGCCAGGCCTGCAACATGACCGCAGCAGCGACCTTGTCGACGACCTTGCGGCGCTGGCGGGCATCGAGGCCGGCCTCGAGCAGACCGCGCTCGGCGGTCACCGTGGTGAATCGCTCGTCGTACATCGTGACCGGCACCCCCACAACGCTAGCCAGCTGTCGGGCCTCCTTCTCGGCAGACCTGGCGGCGGGTCCGGTGGTGCCGTCGAGCGACAACGGCAGGCCGACGACGACGATCTCGGCCTCTTCGTCGCGAACGAGCTCCGCGATCGCCGAATGGTCGTGACGTCTCGACGACGACCGGTGCACCGTGGTGAGCGCTGACGCCACGGTTCCCGAGATGTCGCTGACCGCGATCCCGATGCGCTTCGAGCCCAAGTCGACCCCGAGCGCGCGCACGCCCGGCGGTCGGCCCCCCGCACTCACCCGGCGGTGCCGACCATGCCCGCCGCTGCCTGAGCCGCCAGCTGCAACGCCGTCGGGATGCCGTCGACGTCCTTGCCCCCGGCGGTCGCGATGTCGCCCTTGCCACCGCCGCCACCGCCGACAGCCTTCGCAGCGTCCTTCAACAGTTCCGAGGCGCTCCAGCCGCTACCGGCCTCGACCGCAGCGACGAGGCCGACGCCGCCGCTGGTCGTTTCACCGACCAGCACCACCAGGCGCATTCCGGGATGTTGGCGGACCGCAATGGCCAGCTCGCGCAGATCGCCCGGGTTGAGACCGTCGACCTGTGTGACCAGCACACCGTCGTGGGCGAGCGCCGCCAATTCGCCGGCGCGGCCCATCGCCAGCTGGGCTCGTAGCGCCTTGATCTCGTCGTGCAGCGCCTTGGTCTCGTCGAGCTTGCGTTGCACGCCGACCAGCAGGTCGTCCGCCGACGAACCGACCAGCCGCGCGGTGTCGGCGATCAGTTGCTCGTCACGTTGCAGCAGCGCCACGCTGGCGGCGCCGGTGACCGCTTCGATCCGACGCAGGTTCGAGCCGATCGACGCCTCGCTGACCACTTTGATCGTGCCGATGTCACCGGTGGCGCGCACGTGGGTGCCACCGCACAGCTCGATCGACGATCCCGCTTCCAGCACCCGCACGATGTCGCCGTACTTGTCGCCGAAGAACGCGATCGCGCCCAGGGCCTCGGCTTCGTCCTTGGTGGTCTCGAAGATGCGCGTCGGGGTGTTCTCGAGTGTCTCGGCGTTGGCCAGGCGTTCGATCTCGGAGATCTGCTCGTCGGTGACCGCCTCGTAGTGACTGAAATCGAAGCGCAGCCGGTCGGGGCCCACCATCGATCCGGCCTGCTTGACGTGGTCGCCGAGCACCACCCGCAGCGCGTGGTGCAGCAGGTGGGTGGCGGTGTGGTTGCGGCGGATGGCGCTGCGTCGATCACCGTCGATGGTGGCGGTGGCAGCCTGGCCCGGTGTGATCCGGCCGTCGATGCGTGCCCGGTGGCGGCGCAGGTTCGGCAACGCGAACGTGGTGTCGAGCACCTGGGCGGTGCCGGTGTCGGTGACGATGGTGCCGGTGTCACCGATCTGGCCGCCGGATTCGGCGTAGAACGGTGTGCGGTCGAGGAACACGTCGACCAGACCGGATTCGTCGCCCGCGCTGTCGACGGGCACGACGGCGAGCACGCGGCTCTCGGAGGTGTCGTCGGCATAGCCGACGAAGTCGGTGACGCCGAACTGCTCGACGACGTTGCGATAGGCGTCGAGGTCGACGCCGTCTCCGGCGCCTTTCTGGGCGGCCTTCGCGCGCTCGCGCTGGGCCGCCATCTCGGTGCCGAAGCCGTCGAGGTCGACCGTCACGTTGCGTTCGCCCGTGATCTCCTGGGTGAGCTCCAGCGGGAAGCCGTAGGTGTCGTGGAGGAGGAACGCAGTCGAGCCCGACAGCTCGGTGGGGTTCGCCTCGAGCTCGCCGTCGAGGATGCCGAGTCCGTGCTTGAGCGTCTGACGGAACCGCTCCTCTTCCTTGGTCATCACGCTGACGACGAAGTCACGGTTCTTCACGATGTCGGGATACGCGTTGCCCATCACGTCGATGGCCACCTCGGTCAGGCGGGGCATCACGAGCGCTTCGGTGCCGAGGAGGTAGGCGTAGCGCACCGCACGGCGGATGATGCGGCGCAGCACGTACCCGCGAGCCTCGTTCGACGGGAACACTCCGTCGTTGACCAACATCGCTCCCGATCGGGCGTGCTCCGCGAGGACACGCATCGCGAAGCTGTCGCGGTCGTCGTAGTCGCCGACCCGGTACGACTTGCCCGTGATCGAGCACGCCTCGTCGATCATCGGCGCCATCAGGTCCGTCTCCCAGACCGAGTCGACCCCTTGCACCAGCGCCAGGATGCGTTCGAGGCCGGCGCCGGTGTCGATCGACGGCTTCGGCAACGGCGTGCGGCTTCCGTCGGGCGCCTGGTCGAACTGCATGAACACCAGGTTCCAGAACTCCATGAACCGGTCGCCGGCCGGGTCGCCGAGCGGGCCACCCTCGGGCCCGAACGCTGGGCCGCGATCGATGTGGATCTCGCTGCACGGCCCGCAGGGGCCCGTGTCGCCCGCCTGCCAGAAGTTGTCCTTGTCGCCGAGCCGCTGGATGCGATCCATCGGCACGCCGACCGTCTCGTGCCAGATCGCTTCGGCCTCGTCGTCGGACTCGTGCACGGTGATCCAGAGGCGGTCGCCGTCGAAGCCCCAGCCGCCGTTGGCCGGATCGCCGGTGACGAGATCCCAACTCCACGGGATGGCCGACTCCTTGAAGTAGTCGCCGAAGCTGAAGTTGCCGAGCATCTCGAAGAACACGAGGTGGCGTTTGGTGCGGCCGACGTCGTCGAGGTCGTTGTGCTTGCCGCCGGCGCGGGCGCACTTCTGCGAACTGACCGCGCGGAGGAACGGCGGCTGCTCGTCGCCGACGAAGTACGGCTTGAACGGCAACATGCCGGCCACGTTGAACAGCACCGTCGGATCGTGCGGGATGAGGCTCGCCGACGGCACGACCGTGTGATCCTTCGCGGCGAAGAAGTCGCGGAAGGAGTCGCGCAGTTGGTCGGCGTTCATCGAGGCGGTCATATCCCGGGCGAGCCTATCGACGCCGGTAGCTTGCACAGCCGTGAGCACCGCACCGGACGACCTGCACGAGTGGATCAGCTTCGAGGATCCCGACGAGCACCGCACCTGGTTGTTCGACGCCACGTACCTCCGCTCGAACTACACCTGCATCTACGGGTGCGGGTGCAAGGGCATCCTCGACGAGCCGGCACCCGAACTGCAGCTCGGGTGTTGCAGCTTCGGCGCCCACTTCGCAGACGCCGCCGATGTCGAGAACCTCGAGCAGCACGTCGGACGGCTCGAGCCGCGACACATGCAATTCCACCAGAAGATGCGCAAGAAGGGGCACCTGCGCGACGGCGAGCCCGACGACGACGGCAACCCGACCACGGTGACCCGCCTCGTCGACGACGCCTGCATCTTCCTCAACCGTGTGGGCTTCGAGGGCGGTGTCGGTTGCTCGCTCCACATCGCCGCGTTGGAGGCCGGCGAACGTCCGATGGACTGGAAGCCGTCCGTGTGCTGGCAGGTACCGATCCGCCTCGAGCACTCGACCGACGAGTCGGGGCACGTGACGTCGCGGCTGCGCGAGTGGAAGCGACGCGACTGGGGCGAGGGCGGCGACGAGTTCGGCTGGTGGTGCACCGAGGAGCCCGACGCTTTCGTCGGAGCAGCGCCGCTGTATCGCTCGGCGAAGGACGACATCGTTGAACTGGTCGGCCAGCCGATCTACGACGCGATGGTCAGGCTCCTCGAACGTCCGAACTGGGTGCCGCTCCCCCACCCGGCGGTGCGTACGAGATGAGCGGTGTTCGAGATGTGCCCGGCACATCTCGAACGCGTCAGTCGTCCTGATCGTCGTCGTCGTCGAAGGTCACGCCGTACTTCTCGGCGAGCGCGGCGTACTCGTCATCGTCGTCGTCATCCGACTCGGATGGCTCGGTACGGTCACCGAAGCCGAGATCAAAGGCTCCCGGGCCGGACTGCTTCAGTTTTCTCGCCTCTTCGAACCGGCGATGACGACCCTTCTTCACGACAGGGCTCCCACACTCTAGAAAGCTGACATTCGGGGACAGGGTAGCGGCGGGACCAGGCATTTCTCGGGTTGCGCGGAATTGTCTGCCGACGGCCCTGTTCACCGCCACGACGCGGCGATCGGGCTCAGTCGGATACGGCGTGCAGACGCAGGCGACCCTCGGGATCGAAGGTCAAACCGGCTTCTCCGCCCACCAACCGCCGGATGCCATCACCGACGAGTTCGTTGCGCCAGCCCTCTCCGAGGCGCGCGTCGTCGTCGCCGCGCAGGAACGCCACGATGTCGGCCCGGGTGGCGAGCAGCGTCGGATCGAGCCGCTCGTCGCGTGCGAGTTGCCCCACCCACGCCGACACCAACGTGACCGCCGGGCGCATGTTGCGGTCGAGATCGTCGACCGATGGGGCCGGCGACGGCGGGGGCACGCCCTTGGCCGCGCGCACCGCGTCGAGGATCTCCTCGGCGATGCCGCCCCGCGAGTGCCGGTCGTCGACCCCCCGGGCCTGCGAGAGCTCCTTGCGCGAAGCGGGGGCGCGCTGGGAGATCCCGAGGATGGCCAGATCGGGGAGCACCTGGCGCACGGGTACGTCGGTGCGCATCGCCCGCCGCTCGCGCCACGCCGCGACGCTCTGGGCCACGGCGCGTGCGCCGGGTCGCAACGAACGCGCATCCTTCAGCCGCATCCAGGCGTCGTCGGGAGCCGACCCGCTGGTCGGGCGGGTGCGCAGCTCCTCGCAGGCGTCCTCGGCCCACACCAACCGACCCACCGACGCCAGCTGCGCCACGAGACGGTCGTGGACCTCGAGCAGGTACTCGACATCGACCGCCGCGTACTGACACTGACTGTCGGTCAGCGGACGGCGCAACCAGTCGGTGAGTCGATCACCCTTCGGGGGCGAGACACCGATCTCACCCTGCAGCAGGGACACGAGCGACGGGGTTCCGTACCCGACGAACCCGGCGGCCAGCTGCGTGTCGAACATCGTGGCCGGCACCGCTCCGACGGCATGGGTGAGCACGTCGAGGTCTTGCTGGGCGGCATGGATGACACACAGCGCCTCGGACGCGAAGAGCTTCGCGAACGGTGTGACGTCGACGGCGAGTGGATCGACGAGGGCCAACTCCTGGCCGTCGCTGGTGCGCCAGGCGACCTGTACGAGTGCCAGCTTCGGGAAGTACGTGCGTTCACGGTGGAACTCGGTGTCGAGCGCGTAGCGGGGCTGTTCGAGCAGCGTCTGGACGAGGTCGTCGAGGTCAGCCTGGCGGTCGATCCAGCGATAGTCGATCTTCGGATCAGCCACCGGTGACACCGGATCCGCCGACGGCGACGTCGAAACCGGCTGCGGTCCAGGCGAGCATCCCGCCGGCCACGTTGACCACGTCGCGTCCTTGCCCGCCGAGGAACTCACAGGCTCTGCCCGACCGACCGCCGGAGCGACACACGACGTAGGTGGGCTCGCCGTCGAACTCGTCGATGCTGCCGGGCACCGTGGCGAGCGGCACCAGTGTTGCGTGGCCGATGTGTCCCTGCGCCCACTCGTCGGGCTCGCGCACGTCGATGACTCGTGCCGATGTTCCGAGGGCTGCGAGGTCCTGAACCGAGATCTCCCGAACTGTCACGGCGTCAAGGGTAGCGATCGAGATCGGCGGGCGTGTTGATGTTGCGGAGCGCCGTGGCATCGAGTTCGACCTCGATCGACTCGAGTCGCTCGATCACCACGTGGACTGCCCGCTCGCCGGCCTCGAAGGATGCCCGGACAGGAGCGGCGGCCGCCGCTGCCCTCCAGATCGCGCACGTCGGCTCGACGGATGCCGTCCGCGCCACGACGACCTCTGCGCCGGGGTATCGGTGCGCGGCCTCGACCATCGGGGCCAGATCCCGGCCGGTCAACCAGGGCAGATCGCACGCGACCACGAACAGCCAGGTGTCGCCGTGGTTGCGTTCGTACCGCTCGAGCAGACCGAGCACGGCGCCGAGTGGGCCCGCACCCGGGGAGCGGTCCGCCAGCACGGGCAGGCCGATCGGCGACAATTCGGCGGGATCGCCGCCGTAGGCCAGTACCGGTGCGCACCCCGCGTCGGACAGCGCGCGGGCGACACGCGCGGCCATGGGTGCACCATCGACGTCGATCAGCGCCTTCGTGCGACCCATCCGGCGGCTGGTACCGCCGGTGAGCACGGCGCCGACCAGTGGGTGTCGCCGGCTCGGGTCAGCCAGCGGGAGGTCCCGTCGGATCGAGCTGCGCCAGGAAGGTGCGGCACCGTTCGGCCTCGTCGGACTCTCCGATCTCGGCGGCCATCTCCCCGAGACCTCGCAGCGAGCGCAGGAATCCGTGGTTGGTCGGCTCGGACCACCTCACGTAGCCGCTCCCGCGCCAGCCGTTGGCCCGCAGGGTGTCGAGGCCACGGTGGTAGCCGACCCGGTACGCCGCGTAGCGCTCGATGGTGTCGCGCCCGAGGTCGCCCAGTTCGGCCCAGCCGTCGAGGAATCGAGGCGCCGAGGCAACGACCTCGGCCACTGCCGCGCGTCGCTCCTCGGCGGGCTGGTCGAGGGCAGCAGCGAGCCGCTGCGCGAGTTCGGGGTCGACTGCGGGGATGACGGTGCTCGGGAGACCGCTGGAGAAGTTGATCGGCTGGTCACTCACGCGTGGGGATCGTAGGCGACGAGGAGCTCATCGGCCTACAGTGCTCGCGTGCTCGCCCTGTCCCTCGACGACGCCAAGACGATCGCGATCGTGGCCGCCACCGCCTTGGTCCTCGGTGCCATCGTGTCGTTCTGGATCATGAAGTCGATCGTGCAGAAGTTCGCCGTCGCGGCACTGCTCGCACTCTTGGCCTTCGCCGTGTGGACGCAACGGGTGTCGCTGCAGGACTGTGCCGACAAGGTGCAGAACAGCTTCGAGTTGGCGGGCACCGATGTGACCGTGAGCGACACCGAGTGTTCGTTCTTCGGGGTCACCGTCGCCATCTCGGATCCCCGCTCGGGCGCACCGTCCGATGGCGGCTGACGCTGCCGACGTCGTCGACTCGACATCCCGGGTCGACGGCCCCACCCTCGCGCGGCTGACAGCGGCGAAGACCGTCACCAATGTGGCGTTGCGGTGGATTCCGCCGTTCCTGCCGACCCTCGAGCGGGCCTTCGGCGCCACGACGACCCAGCTCACGACGGTTCTCGGGGTCGGAGAGGCGGCCGGGCTGTCGACGATCTTCGTCGGACGGCACCTCGACCGCGGCCGGGAACGAACGGTGATGATCGCAGCGCTGGGTCTCGTCGGCGCGTCGGCCGTCCTGGCGCTCGTCGGCACGGTCACCACGTTTGCGATCTCCTTCTTCGTGTTGGTGCTCGGCGTCTCCAATCTCACGGTCGCGGGGCAGGCCTGGATCAGCCACCGGGTGGACTACCGCTGGAGAGCCCGCTCGCTCGGGCTGTACGAGACGTCGTGGGCGATCGCGTTGCTCGCGGGCGCCCCGATCGTCGCCCTGCTGATCAACGTCTTCGGCTGGCGTGGACCGTTCGTCGCGATCGCCGTCGCCTGTGTGCTCGCAGCGCTGCTGGTTGCCACCACCTTGCCCGCGCCGACACCCGCCCCCCACATCGATCGTCTCGACGCCTCGAACCCGACCCGGGCGCACGCCGACGGAGCCGGCGGTGCGGTCGCCGTCGATGCGGCGTCGGCGTCGGCGTCGGCGTCGATCACGATCACGGCGTGGTTGGTGATGATCGGCTCGGCCACGACGGCAATGGCCGGACTGTCGGTCTTCGTGATCTCGGGGACCTGGCTCGACGACGCCTTCGGGGTCTCGACCGGCGGCATCGGCGCCGTCGCCATGCTGTTCGGCGCCACCGAACTCGTCTCGAGCGTGGGCAGCGCCGTGTTCGCCGACCGGCTGGGCAAGCTGCGCACCACGCTCGGCGGACTGGGGGCGCTCCTCGTGGGATTGGCGGTGATGGTCGGCGCCGACGACCGACTCTGGGCGGGGATCATCGGGCTGGTGGTGTTCCTGCTCGGGTTCGAACTCGCTTTCGTGGTGTCGTTGTCACTGGTGAGCGAATCGATGCCGGACGCACGGGGCTCGACCCTTGCCGTCGGCAACGCCGTCGGCACGGTGGCCCGGGCGAGCGGCGCCGTGCTGAGTGGATGGCTCTATGGCATCCACGGTGTCGAGGGGACCGCCGTCCTGGCAGCCACGGCGGCGGTCGTGGCGATGTCGTGCCTGCTCGTCAGCCGGCGGACGCGGCTGATCCGGCACCGAGCGTCGCCAGGAACGGCGTGATCGACGCAGCGACCGCGTCGGGGTGCGTGTGCGGGCCGGCGTGGCCGGCTCCGGGGACCATCGCGGTCGCGCAGCCGGCGATCAGGTCGCCCATGGCCTCCATGGCCGTGCGGTGGTGCGGACGGGCATACTCACCGAACAGCGCGAGCACCGGCGTATCGATCTGCTCGCCCGTCCACGGCGCACGACGACGCAGGTCCGCGAGTTCGGCGACCATCGCGGCGCCTTCGCCGCGCCGTTCGGCGCGTTTCGCCGGCGGAAGACGTTCCCACACGGTGTCGCCGACGAGTCGGCGCATGAACGCCTCGGCTGCATCGCCCGGGTCGTCGACGCCCATCGCCGCCGCGCCGGCGCTGCTGCCCGGCCACCAGTCGAGCCACGACAACGGCATCTCGTAGACCACCACCCCGAGCACCAGGTCCGGTCGCCGAGCCGCTGCGCCGAGCGCGACGTTGCCGCCGAAGCTGTGACCGACGAGCACTGCCGGCGGCGGTTCGACGGCGTCGGCGCCCGCCAGCGAGCCGAGGACGTCGAGCAGGTCGTCGATGTTCGCCTCGACCGTCCACGGTGGCCCGACACCGCGGGAACGCCCATAGCCGCGCCGGTCGTAACGTACGACATGATGGGTCGTGTCGAGTCGGCGGCTCAGACGCAACAACCCTGCTGACCGGTCCATCGATCCGTGCACGACGACGAGGGGCGGCGATGTCGACGCCCCAGCGGTCTCCGACCACACCGACGCCGTCACCGGTCGGTTCGGATCAGTCAACGCTGACGATCCTGAGCACGTCGGTGGCAGCGTCGGCCGGGCGCCCACGCACGGGGTCGGGTGCACCGGCGAGCACCAGCACTCGGTCGCCGGACTCGATCAGCCCCGCTTGCACGGCGGTTTCCACTGCGAACCAGACCATCTCGTCGGTGGAGCCGTACAGATCGACCTGGACAGGGGTGACGCCCCAGCTCAACGACATCGCCCGAACCACAGGTGCGTTCGGTGACAACCCGATCATCATCGCGCCGGGCCGGAAGCGGGCCATCGCCCGTGCCGTGCGACCGCTGCGGGTGCAGCAGAGGATGGCGACGACGCCTGCGTCGTTCGCTGCCTGCGACGCGGCATGGGTGAGGGCCGCGGTCACGGTGTCGATGTTCGACATGTCCTCGTGATGCGCGAGGCGCTGCACCCGTCCGAGTCGATCGGCCCACTGCCGATAGCCGGCTTCCGATTCGGCACGAACCGCAACGGTCGACATCGTGCGGACCACCGCGGCCGGGTCGTGGCCGATCGCCGTCTCACCCGAGAGCATCACTGCGTCGGTGCCGTCGAACACGGCGTTCGCGACGTCGCTGACCTCGGCACGAGTGGGCGACGGCGCCGTGATCATCGACTCGAGCATCTGCGTGGCGGTGATGACCGGGACGCCGGCTTCGACGCAGTGGCGCACGATGCGTTTCTGCAGGTGGGGAACGTCTTCGATCGGACAGTCGATACCCAGATCGCCGCGCGCCACCATCACCACGTCGGCCGCCGACACGATCTCGTGCAGGTACTGCACCGACGCCATCGTCTCCATCTTGGCGACGAGCTGCGCCCGACCGCCGACGACGGCACGCACCTGCTCGATGTCGTCCGGCGACCGTACGAACGACACCGCGACGAATTCGACACCCGCCGCGGCGACGGCCTCGGCGAGCACGAGATCGTGCTCCGTCGGCGACGGAAGACGCAGCGTGTCCGACGACAGGTGGACCCCGGGGCGTCCGGTGGCGTCGCCTCCGGTCTCGACGAGAGCCGTCGCGCAGTGATCGTCGACGGAGAGCACCCTCATCGAGATCGCGCCGTCACCGAGCTGGACGTGCGCACCGGCGGTGATGTCGTCGAGCAAGGTGTCGTAGGCCACCGTGATCCTGTGGGCGTCGCTGTCGCCGTCACCGGGGACCAGCTCGACGATCGAGCCGGCGGCGAGGCGCACGCCGACCGAGGAGAAGTCGCCGGCGCGGATCTTCGGGCCGGGAAGATCAGCGAGCACCGCAACTGCGCAGTCGCGCTCGGCGGCCACACGACGGATGCGGTCGAGTACCGCGAGATGGCCCTCGAGATCGCCGTGACTGAGGTTCAGCCGCATCACATCGGTTCCGGCGTCGATCAACGCACCGAGCCCTGCGACCGAGTCGCTCGCAGGTCCGACGGTCGCCACGATCTTCGTTCGGCGATTCATATCTGATTGTCTATCGGACGATGGAACTGTTGATCATCAGACATGGCCTGCCGGTTCGCCGAGAACTCACCGAGGGCGTCGCCGATCCCGAGCTCGCGCCGCAAGGCCACCAGCAGGCCGACCATCTCGCCCGCTACCTCGAATCCGAACACATCGATGCGGTGTACGCGAGCCCGTTGGCGCGGGCCAGAGAGACCGCGGCGCCGCTGTCGCAACGGCTGGGGACCGACGTCCGCATCTCGCCCGGTGTGGCCGAGTGGGACCAGAACAGCCCCGAGTACGTGCCGGTCGAGGAACTCAAGGCCACCAACGACCCGCGATGGCAGGCGATGCTGGCCGGTGAATGGACCTCGGACGAGTCCGAGGGTGCCTTCCGGGCCCGGGTGCTCGATGCGATCGAGACGATCATCGACGACCATCCCGGCGAGAAGGTCGCTGTGGTGTGCCACGGTGGGACCATCAACGGCTACCTCTCACACGTCCTGGGCCTCGGCGAGTTCGCACGCGGCTTCTTCTACCCGAACTACACCTCGATCAACCGAGTCGCCGCCGCGTCCAGCGGCGAGCGCTCGATCGTGACCGTCAACGAGACCAGCCACCTCCGCGGGACCGGCCTCCCGATGGGGCTCTTCCAGCGAGGATGACCATGCCCGACACCGAAGCAGCACTGCCCACCGACGATGGCTCGGCACCAGACGTCACCGACCTGGTCGACTACCTCGACGCATCGCCGTCGCCGTGGCATGCCGTCGAGTCGACGCTCGATCGGCTCGACGGCTTCACCCAGCTCGACGAGACCGACGCCTGGACCGAGATCCCGAACGACGGCTACGTGGTCCGATCCGGCGCGATCATCGCGTGGCGTCTGCCCGGCGAGACGCCACCGCCACACTCGCCGTTCCGCCTCGTCGGCGCGCACACCGACTCGCCGGGTCTGCGGGTGAAGCCGTACCCGGACGCCGGCGGGCACGGCTGGAAGCAGCTCGCGGTCGAGGTGTACGGGGGCATCCTCAACAACAGCTGGCTCGACCGCGACCTGGGTGTCGCCGGCCGCGTGGTCGGCGCCGACGGGTCGCTGTCGTTGTTGAACGTCGCCGAGCCGGTCGCCCGAGTGCCGCAGTTGGCGGTGCACCTCGACCGCGAGGTGAACAGCGGTGGCCTGAGCCTCGACACCCAGCAACACCTCACACCGGTCTGGGGTGTCGGCTCTGCGTCGAGCGGTGAATTCGCCTCGTGGATCCGAGACGTCGGCGAGACGAGCAGCGATCCCACGTGGTGGGAGCTGTGCCTCTACGACGTCCAGGGCGCCTCGGTGCTCGGCGCGGACCACTCGCTGCTGGCTTCGGGACGCCTCGACAACCAGGTCTCGTGCTGGGCGGCCACCCGGGCACTCGACGCGGCGACGCCGGTCGGACACACCGCCGTCGTCGTGCTCAACGACCACGAGGAGGTGGGTTCGTCGAGCAACTCCGGCGCTGCCGGCCCGTTTCTCGAATCGGTGCTCGGCCGCATCGTCGCCGCACGGGGCGGATCCGCCGACGACCTCGCGCGAGCGCTCGCCGGCTCCGCGTGCGTCTCGGCGGACAACGCCCACGCGGTCCACCCCAACTACCCCGAGCGCCACGAACCCGGCCATCGTCCGATCGTGAACGCGGGACCGGCGATCAAGGTCAACTCGAACCAGCGCTACGCCACCTCCGGCGACACCGCCGCTGCGTTCCAACGGGCCTGCGAACGCGCCGGTGTGCCATGGCAGGTTTTCGTGTCACGCAACAACATGCCGTGCGGCTCGACGATCGGGCCGATCACCTCGACACGTCTCGGCATCCCCACCGTCGATGTCGGCGTGCCGCAACTCTCGATGCACTCCGCGCGCGAACTGTGCGGCGTGGACGATCCGACCCACCTCGGTGCTGCTCTGCGAGTCTTCCTCGACGGCGACGTCTGAGGCGACGCCTGCTGGTGGGGCGTGGATCACCGAGGCGGCACTTCGCTCGGGCGCGACGGTCGCTCAGGACCTTGGCCACTACCGCCCGCCGGGTGGACATCCGATCATTGAGGCGGGAATGACGAAGGGAGCAGGAGCGATGAACTACGTCCTCGTCGGTGCCGACGGATCGACAGGTGCCGCCAACGCGATGCGCTGGGCGTCGCAGCTCGCGTCCCGCAAGGGTGCCGAGGTCATCGTGATGACCGGGTTCGAGCCGGTCGACTCCGAGTTGCGTCCCGGACGGCTCGAGACCCTCCTTGCCCGACAGGAACAGGAGTTGGTGTCATGGATCGAGGCAGCCCAGCTGGGCGATGTGCCGGTGCGACATGTCGTCGAGCACGCTGAGCCGGGGCCGGGGATGCTCGCCGTGGCCGACCGCGAAGACGTCGACCTCATCGTCGTCGGCCGTGTGGGCCGATCGGCGGGCCCCGGGCTGCTTCACCTCGGCAGCATGGCCGAGTGGCTTGCCCATCATGTCGATCGGCCTGTCGCCATCGTCGGCGGCAGTGCCGGCCCCACCATCCGCAACGTCCTCGTCGCTGTCGACGGTTCGGACGGCTCGCGTGCTGCTGTTGCCTGGGTCCGGGACCTGGGTTCCGACTCCGACATGCGGGTGGTGGCGGCGTCGGTGGAGGAGGCATCGGTCGAGCAGACACCCGACGCCGAACTCGAGAACTGGCGTGCGGATCTCGAACGTCGCATCCGGGATGACTACGCCGCCGATCTGGTTGCTTCCGATGTCGAACTCGAGGCGGTTGCGCTGCGTGGCACCAATGTGGCTGAGACTCTCCTGCAAGCTGCTCAGACACAACAGAGTGATCTCATCGTTGTCGGCGCACGAGGGCTCGGAGGACTCACCGGTCTCCGTGTCGGTGGTGTCGCACTCAAGGCGTTGCATTCGGCCGACCGGCCGATCGTGCTCATTCCGCCTCGCTGAGCCGCATCCAGGCGCCCGGTCAGCGTTGCGCCCTCGAGCGCATCACGGCCTTCTCGACCTCGACGGCTGCGAAGATCGCCAC
>CAZJUC010000024.1:0-23239 GCA_964549065.1 uncultured Ilumatobacteraceae bacterium | reverse complement strand
GAACAAGAAGAACTCCGCAAGACCGTGCGCTCGTTCCTCGAGAACAAGAGCTCCGAGGAAGCGGTGCGCGAGCAGATGGAGACCGAGGACGGCTTCGACGCCGCGGTCTGGAGCCAGATGGGCGAGCAGATGGGCCTCCAGGGCCTGTCGATCCCCGAGGAATTCGGTGGCTCGGGCTACGGGTTCGTCGAGCTCGGCATCGTGCTGGAGGAGATGGGCCGTGCGCTGCTGTGCGCGCCGTTCTTCTCGACCGCCGTGCTCGCCGCGAACACGCTGCTGCAGTCCGGCGACGACGCCGCCAAGCAGAAGTACCTCCCCGGCATCGCCTCGGGTGAGACCATCGCCACGCTCGCCTACACGGAGCCTTCGGGCAAGTGGGACGAGTCGGGCATCACGATGGAGGCCACCTCCTCCGGCGACGGCTACACCCTCAGTGGCACCAAGAGCTTCGTCCTCGACGGCAACACCGCCAACCTGATCATTGTGGCCGCGAAGACCGGTGCCGGCACCAGCCTGTTCGCTGTGCAGGGCGACGCCTCGGGCATCACGAAGACGAACCTGTCGACGATGGACCAGACCCGCAAACAGGCGAAGCTGGACTTCGACAACACCCCCGCCGAGTTGATCGGCGAGGAGGGCAAGGGCTGGGAAACGCTGCAGACCGTGCTCGATCTCGCCGCCGTGGCGCTCGCCGCGGAGCAGGTCGGTGGCGCCCAGATGGTGCTCGAGATGGCTGTCGACTACGCCAAGGTGCGCGTGCAGTTCGGTCGCCCGATCGGTTCGTTCCAGGCCATCAAGCACAAGTGTGCCGACATGCTCCTCGAGGTCGAGTCGGCGAAGTCGGCCGCCTACTACGGCATGTGGTGCGCGAGCGAGATGAACGACGAGCTCGCCTCGACCGCCTCGCTCGCCAAGGCCTACTGCTCGGAGGCGTACTTCCACGCCGCCGCCGAGAACATCCAGATCCACGGCGGCATCGGCTTCACCTGGGAGCACCCGGCCCACCTGTACTTCAAGCGGGCCAAGAGCTCCGAGCTCCTCTTCGGTGATCCCACCTATCACCGCGAGCAGCTCGCCCAGCGCATCGGCATCTGATCCGAGCGCCGTCCGGCGCATTCGACATCCGAGCGATGAGTTTCCGCGACGACACATGTCACGGAAACTCATCGCTCGTTCGCGTTCGTAGACTCGACGATCGATGGATGGCATCACGATCGTGTTCGCAGTGGTGGCGGTGTTGGTGGTGTTCGTCATCGCCGCCGTCGTCGTCGGACGCGAGGCGCACCGTCTCGATGCGGTGGCGCCGCGGGCGGTCTACCAGCTCGACGAGGCCGTCGATTTCGTGTGCGATCGGCTCCCCGACGAGAGTCAGGCCCGGTTGACCCCCGAGGAGGTCGAGCAACTGCTCGTGTTCCACATGCGTTGGCTGCACGAACAGGGCCTGCAGCCCGACGCTGTCGTCGACCGACCGCAGTCGATCCTCGATCCGGTGGTGCTCACCGAGGATGCGCTCACCGCCTACCTGATCGGTGAGGCCGAAGCCAACGACATCGACCTGATGGACGACGTCGATGCGGTGAACGTGGTCGAGGCGCACCTCGACTACTTCGAGGCGATCGGCGCCGTTGGACCGCAGGCTCCGCTCGACGACGTCCTCTGAGCCGCTGCGAGCGCTGCGCGCCTGCTTTGCCAAGATGCCTGCATGGCATCGAACATCCCGAAGGATCGGACCGTTGCAGCACTGGGGGAGGTGTGGGCGAGCCTCGGTGAGCTGCTCGGCGAGCTGACCGACGAACAGTGGCGCCGGCCGTCACCGCTGCCCGGCTGGAGCGTGCAGGACAACGTGTCGCACATCGTCGGCACCGAGGCGATGCTGGCCGGCGAGCCCGGCCCGAGCGTCGAGATCGACCGTGACGCCAACGACCACGTCCGCAACGACATCGGTGCGTTCAACGAACAGTGGGTCGAGTCGCTGCGGTCCGTGCCGCCCTACGAGGTGCTGTCCCGGTTCCGTGAACTCACCGGCGCCCGCCTGGCGGCGGTGGAGCAGATGAGCGATGACGAATGGAACGCCGAGTCGTTCACCCCGGCCGGCAAGGACACCTACGGCCGATTCATGCAGATCCGTGTGTTCGACTGTTGGCTGCACGAGCAGGACATCCGCGACGCCGTCGGCCGACCGGGCCACGAGACCGGCCTGGCGGTCGAGGTCGTCCTCGACGAGATGGCGACCGCACTCGGCTTCGTGGTCGGAAAGAAGGCCGGCGCGTCGGCGGGTCAGTCGGCGACGTTCGCGCTCACCGACGGCGGAGCGATCGTCCGTCAGCTGCACGTCGAGGTGGGCGAGCGGGCGACGGTGGTTCCGGCACTCAGCGGACCCGCCACGGTGGTGCTCACCATGCCGATCGGCGTGATGACGAGGCGATGCGCCGGCCGGGTGGGGCCAGACGATCTGCTCGATCAGGTCGTGATCGACGGCGACCTCGAACTCGCCGCGAAAATCCTGGCACATCAGTCCTACACGATCTGAGGGATGACTCACTGCGCGCGCCGACGCCGTCGTGGAGCGGGCGAGATCGAGGCGGCGACGCGGCACTGATGTGCTGCACCAGTCCACCAGGCCTCGTTGGTTAGGTTGTCGACCGGTGTCATCTCTCGCAACGGCCCCGGCGGTGCCGACCCCTGGGGTGGCGGCACCCAAATGGCGGCCGGAGATCCAAGGGCTCCGTGCGGTTGCGGTACTCCTCGTGGTCGCCTACCACGCGAGGTTCCTCGACGGTGGTTTCGTCGGGGTCGACGTGTTCTTCGTCATCTCGGGGTTCTTGATCTCGATACAGCTGTACGGAGCAGGGGCGGATCGGCCCGGTCGGGCGCTGTTGGATTTCTACCAGCGGCGCATCCGACGGATTCTCCCGACGAGCTGGGTGGTGCTGCTGGTGACGGTCGTTGCCGGCTGGTGGGTGTTGAACCCGCTGGACTGGACCGAGCTCTCGCGTGATGCAGGCGCCGCCGCCTTCTTCGTCCTGAACATCCGCCTGTCCGACAATGCCATCGACTATCTGCGCTCCGACCAACCTCCCTCAGCACTGCAGCACTACTGGTCTCTTGCTGTCGAAGAACAGTTCTATTTCGTCTGGCCGCTCATCGTGCTCGGTGCGCGACGAATCTCCGAACGGCTCCTCCGGCCGGTGCTGCTCGCCCTGATCGTCTTGTCGCTCGGATTGATGCTGTTCGCCGATCTCGACGAACCAACACGTTTCTACAGCCTCCCGACTCGCGCGTGGCAGCTGCTCGTCGGAGCGTTCGGGGCGCACCTGGTCTACCGTTCATCTTCGACGATACGACCCCGTGGTCCGTGGTTCGGTGTCGCGGGCATGGGCGTCGTGGGTGCGTGCGTGATCATCGCCGGAAGCGACTCGACACGATGGCCTGGAGTGACCACCATCGTGCTGACGCTCGCGACGCTGGTCGTGGTGCTGATGCCTGGCGACACTGTCGGAACGTTCCTGGCATTCCGGCCGCTGACTTGGATCGGTGACCGTTCGTACAGCTGGTATCTCCTGCACTTTCCTCCGATGGTCTTTCTCGAGCTGTCGGTCGACGACGTGTCGCCGTGGCTGTTGCTCGGGTCGGGCGCGGTGACGCTCGTACTCGCCCATTTTCTCTACGAGCGGTTCGAGACTCCATTGCGTCACGTCAGGATCGGTCGGTGGCCGACCATCGCACTCGGCGCCGCCGGCGTTGCGGCGTTGGGTTCGGCCTTCATCGTCGCCGGCGATCGCCTCGTCGTCCTGGAAGGGACCGAGGCGGCTGTCGCCGTCGACGACGGCTGGTTTGATTCGAATGAACTCGACGCAGCGGCCCTGACCGCCACGCTGCCCGCAGGCCTGCGCCCGGGCCTCCTCGATGCTCGTGATGATCGGCCAGCCGTGTACGACACGGGTTGCCACGCGGGCTTCGACGTCGAGGTCGCCGCCCCATGCGTCGTGCACGATGGCGGCGGACCGTCGGTCGCACTGATCGGCGACTCCCACGCAGCGCAGTGGGTGCCGGCGTTGCAATCGATCGCAGTCCAACAGGACTGGAGGCTTCTGTCGATGACGAAGTCCGGGTGCACGCCGGCCGATGTGGAGACCTACAACCCACAACTGGAGCGGGCGTACACCGAATGCACGGCCTGGAAGCGGTCGGCCACCCAGGCGCTGGAGGACCTCGACGTCGATCTGATCATCGTGGGCGGCGCCGGGCGATATCTCGGAGGACCGGATGACCGAGCGATCTCACTGGTCGAGATGGAAGCCGGGCTCGCGACGGCACTGCGAGCGCTCGACAGAGTTGCTCCGGTGCTGTATCTCGAAGACACCCCGTATCCGCTCGAAGATGTTCCGGCGTGTCTGTCGGGTCGTCCCGACGACGTCACGAGCTGCGTGAACACCGCAGACGCTGCCGCAACACCGTTCCGTCGCATCGAGCAGCGCGCCGCAGCGGCAGCGAACGTGCCGATGGTGTCCACGAACGACATGCTCTGCGGGGCGGTGGCGTGCCCGGTGATCGTTGGCGATGTGCTCGTGTATCGGGACGGCAGCCACCTGACCACCGTGGCGTCGAGGGCGTTGGCCGAGCCGCTGCTCGCGCGTCTCCGGGTCGCCGGGCTGCCGCCACCGTTCGACAGCTGAACAGCCAGTCGCCCAACGGAGCGCTCCGCCGCTTCCCGCTCGACTGCACGAGGGAACGAGGTCTACGATCTGCTGCACCAGAGAGAGGAGGTGGTCCAACACATGCCAGACAATTCATACGGGACCCTGGAGGTGGTTGGCCGCTAGGCCGACAGGCTGGACCGCCTGGCGAATTTCCGCCAACCCCCGCTGAAGCTCATCGCCGCAGCTGGTCCCCGCGGTGTCCGGATGTAACGTTTGGTGTCTGACACCAAACGTTACGTCGGTCGTGGTGACTTCAGTCCCAACAGTCCGTGCAGTGCCGGGATCGATCGTCGGTCCCGGCACTGTCGCGTCCGGGGCGCCACGGCGGCGTGCTGGTGCGCATCCCACGTGTGCAACCGGTACTTTGGCTCCGTGAACGAGTGCCGAGCACGCAGACCTCGACGAGGTGGTGCGGTCGGTCTGTGCAGCGCATTGCTCGTCGCGGCGACGGCGGCAGCGGTCGGTGGGGCATCCGTCGATGCGCAGCAACCGTCCGAGCCCGCCGCCGACGAGATCGTCGAGCAGCTGGCGATGCTGGTCACCGACGCCGACGAGCGGATCGGCGTCAGCGGCGAGGAGGCCGTCGAGTTCCTCGAGGAGTCCGGCGCCACCGACCTGGCCGCCGAGAACGCCGGCATGGAGCCCGACGATCTCATCGACGAACTGATCGAGGACCACTCGATGTTCGTCACCGCCGACGCCATGGTCGGCTACCTCGATCTGCTGCCGCTCGGCGAGCAACTCTCCGCCAGCGCAGCGGTCACCGGTGCGCGGCTCTCGGCGCCGGCCGGCGTCGACGTCTTCGACCTCAACTCGCGGCCGTCGTCGGGAAAGGTGCTCTACCTCGACGTCGACGGGCACACCACTCGCGACGACTTCTGGAATTCGATGATTCTCCAGTCGGAAATCGTGTCGGCACCCTTCGTCGACCCGACCACCGCTGACGCGTCGCAACGCGACGCCGTCTACGAGATCTGGCGGCGCGTCTCGGAGGACTACCTGCCGTTCGACGTGAACGTGACGACGCGCGATCCGGGCGTCGAGGGACTACGCAGGTCGTCGACGGCCGACGAGAGCTACGGCCAACGGATGGTGATCAGCCCCACGAACTGGGCGGGCGCCGGCACGCTGGGCATCGCCCTGCTGGACGTGTTCGACGAGAGCACCGACCACGCCGGGTTCGTGTTCACCGGTGGCATCAACCCTCGTGTGATCGCCGAGGCGGTGTCGCACGAGGCCGGCCACACGCTGGGGCTCCAACACGACGGGCTGGAGTCCGGGGCCGAGTACTACGACGGGCACGGTGACTGGGCGTCGATCATGGGTCGGAGCATCGCCCCGGAAGCGCTCGTCACGCAGTGGTCGAGAGGCGAGTACTCCGGCGCCGACAACAGAGAAGACGATCTCGTCGGGATCGCCACCTACACCGGCTTCCGGGGGGATGATCATTCGTCGGTCGCCGCTCTCGCGACCCTCGTCGGCGCGAATTCGACGACCGCCGGGTTGATCGGCGCCGGCGGTGATGTCGACATGTTCGCGGTCGACGCCGGGCCGGGGGCGGTCACTGTGACGGTGCGCCCGAGCGTCGCCGCAGGCTCGAACCTCCACGCCAAGGTGACGGTTCGCGGGCCTGGAGGCACGTCGGCCTCGGCGCAACCAACGGCAGTGGAAGGATGGTCGTCGGTCGTCACCTTCGATGCCCCCGTCGCGGCTCGCTACACCATCGAGGTCGAGCCGAGTTCGTGGCTCACGCCCTCGACCGGCTTCAGCACCTATGGCTCGATGGGGGCGTACTTGCTCGACGTGGTCGGCGACACCCCGGTCGGTTCCGTCCCGCCCGTGTCTCCAGTGCCGCCAGCGCCCCCCGCTGCGCCGACCACCTCGAGTTTCACCTCGGTGGTGCCGGCGCGACTGCTCGACACCCGCAGCGGCGAGGGTGGCTCGCTCCGTATCCCGGCCGGCCGTCAGGTCGCGGTGCAGGTCGCCGGCCGAGCCGGGGTCCCGGTCGGCGCCACCGCCGCGGTGTTGAGCGTCGTCGCCGTCGACCCGTCCGACGGCGGCTTCCTGACCGCCTTTCCCTGCACGCCGCGTCGCCCGACCGCGTCGACGGTGAACTTCGTCGCCGGCCAGATCGTCGCGAACACTGCGATCGCCACGCTGTCCGGGAGCGGGCAGGTGTGCATCTACGCCCACGTCACCACCGATGTCGTCGTCGATGTCACCGGACATCTGACGCGCGGTTCCGGCTCGCTGTTCAACGCCGTCGGCCCCACCCGGGTGATGGACACCCGGATCGGCCTCGGAGGGGCTCGTCGGCTGCCTGCGGGCGGCACGGTGCGGTTGGCACCCGAGAGCATTCCATCCGGCGCAACCGCGGTGGCGTTGAACGTGACGAGCGACGGCGCGTCGGCGCCCGGATTCGCCACCGTGTATCCCTGCGCATCGGGGCTGCCGGGCACGTCGACGATCAACTTCGTCAGAGGAGACACCCGTCCGAACAACACGATCGTGGGCACGAACGGCGGTGTGTGCATCTACAGCATGTCGTCGACCGAGATCATCGTCGATCTCGTCGGGTTCTTCGGCTCGAGCGGGTTGTCGTACCTGCCGACCGCACCCACCCGCCTGCTCGACACCCGCGCCAGTGGATACCTCTCGGCGAACGCAGACGTTCGGTATCGCCCGGCGACAGCGTCGCTCGGGACGTACGCGGCGGTGTCGGCAGCTGTCAACGTGACCGCGGTCGACCATGTCGCTGCTGGTTACGTCACCGCCTTCGACTGTGCGACCCGCACCACCACGTCGGCGCTCAACGCCATCGTCGGCCAGGTGAACGCAAACGGCGCCATCGTGCCGCTCGGCAACGGCCTCGATTCGTGCCTGTTCACGCAGTCGGGCGGCCACCTCGTAGTCGACCTCAACGGTTGGTGGGTGCGCTGACCGTTGGTGCAGCAGCCTCAGCCCCCGGCTACCGTTGTCCGTCGATGGATCACCACCCGAAGTTCGAACACAGCCGATTCATCGGCGACAAGCGCACCCAACTCGTCTACGACCTCGAGTCGTGGGACGACGACGACACCATCAACGAGATCGCGGAGCAGGGCGTCGGTCTCAGCTTCGGCCCCGACACACTCGCCGAGGCCCGCAACCGTGGGTACACGCTCGCGACGCCGGGTGCTCGGCGACGCCACCGCAAGCCCCGCGCCTGAGGTGATGTGACATGCCGGGGATGAACGAGCGATTCGTCTCGAACGGTCTGTCGCTCGCGTGTCACATCGCTCGCCCGTCCGGGGAGGTCGAGCCCGGACCGGCCGTCATCCTCTGTCACGGATTCCCCATCGCCTCGCTCGACGCCGAACGAGCCGGCGGTACGTTCCCGCAGCTGATCGACCGCATCGCGCACGAGCTCAATTGCACGGCGATGACGTTCAACTTCCGCGGGTGCGGTGAGAGCCAGGGCGACTTCTCGCTGCAGGGCTGGGTCGACGATCTCCGCAATGCGATCTCGCACGTGCTCTCGCTGCACGACCCGACGAGCATCATCCTGCTCGGCACGAACACGGGCGGCTCGATCGCCATCTGCGTAGCCGCTGACGATCCGCGGGTGACGGCAGCCGGCCTGCTGAGCCCGCGCGCCGACTTCGACGACTGGGCCGAGCATCCACGACGGTTCCTGGAGCACGCTCGCGACATCGGAGCGATCCACCGTCGGGATTTCCCGCCTTCGGTGGAGGAGTGGACCCGCGAGTTCCGACGGTTCCGGCCGGTCGCGTCAGCCCGACGGTTCGCTCCACGGCCGCTGATGGTGATGCACGGCGAAGAGGACGACAGCGTGCCGGTGTCCGACGCCCGCCAGCTGGTCAACGCCCACGGCAGCGCCGAGCTGAGCCTGTTCGAGGGCGCCGGCCATCGCCTCCGCCACGACCCCCGGGCCGTGGCGGTGCTGCTCGGCTGGTTGGACCGGATGCGGTCGGCGCAGGTTCACCCGTCGGCCGAGCGGGTCTGAGGTCTCCGGCTCGCCGGCCATTGGACGGCCACTCGAGACGGTGGCTCGCCGGACCCCGGATGCGGACGTCTCACATGCTCTGCGATGGCGGCGGTGACGTCGTGGTGCTCGCGTTGTGCCGAACGTCGAGTTCTCGGTGAGCGGCCCCGAGATCGCCTGTTGCACCGATGCGATCGGCGAACGACTCGAACTGTTCGTCGAGCCGTTCGAGAGCGATCGTCATCCCATTTCGTCCGCGGAGGAACGAGTCGACGTTCGAGGTCACGGTGTCGACGTAGAAGCGCAGTACCGACTCGACGTCCTCGGGCGGCCATTCCCGGCCCCGGATGACGATGCCGTAGCCGAAGGCGCGACCGATACTCGACCTGAACCCCGAATCCCACCGTCGGGCATAGCTCTCGACCACCTCGTCGGACGATCGGGTCAGATGGACGTAGAAGGTCTCGTCGTCGTCGAAGCGTCGATCCAACTCTCCGAGAAACCAGCTCAATCGGTTGTCGACCTCGATGTGGTGGTCCGGGTAGTCGAACCGTTCGGCGCCGAGCAACCTCGTACGCGACTCGTGGGCCGCGGTGAAGTTGTCGAAGTGGGTGCATGCAGCGCTGAACGTCATGGTGCCGCATCGCCCGGTGCCGAGGACGAAAACGTGGCGGGGACGTTCACGTGCGGGGGAGCGATGCACGGTCGCCGACGGATCGACGACCGCACGAATCGGCTCCAACCGATCGAGTCGGCGGGCGAGGAGGCGGCTGTTGTCCTCGATCCGGCTCTCCAGGCGACGCTCGACGTCCCGCACCTCGTGCGCGATGTCGCCGAACGCCGCAGATCCGTTGACCGTGGAGTTGATCTCGGCGACGGCTTCCGTGATCTGGCTCAGCTGCTGTCCGACCTGGTCGGTGCGGCTTGCGAGGTTCCCCAACTCGTCGATCTGCAGCTGCATGCGGTTGGTTGCGCGGAGTCGGTCGACCACCGCTCGGCGAGCGGACATGATTCCGAAGGACCAGCTCGCGAATCCAATGGCGACGGCCGTCCAGATCAGCACGATGGAGCCCACCGGCGCAGAACCCTCTGTGGAGAGCGCCCAGGTGATGGCGACGGTTGCAACCACGAGTGCGCACGCAGTGCCGCCGATCAGCACCGCGCCGGCAACCGAAAGGGGTCGACGTCGTCGACGGACTGAGCTCACGGGTCGAAGACTATTGGGTGGAGTGGTCAGTGGTCGTCGCTCCAGTTCTCGTACTCGTCGAGCACCTCGACGACGCTGCCGGTCCGCTCGATGACGCCATCGTGGAGCCAGACCGCGCGATCGCAGGTCTGGCGGATCTCGTTGAGGTTGTGAGACACCAGGATGATCGTGTTCGCATTCGCTCGGATCTCGTTGATCTTCGCGATGCTGCGCTCGCGGAACGCTCGGTCGCCGACGGCGAGGGCCTCGTCGAGCAGCAGGATCTCCGGTGTGCGCAGTGTTGCGATCGAAAAGGCGAGCCGTGCCCGCATTCCCGACGAGTAGGTGTTGAGTGGCCGCGTCATCGACGGTCCGAGACCGGAGAATTCGACGACCTCGTCCATCCGTTCGGCGATCTCCTCCTTGCTCAGACCGATCGCGAGTCCGCCCAGGTAGACGTTGCGGAATCCAGACACTCTGGGCTTCAACGCAGCGGCGACCCCGAGGAACTGCGGCTGGCTGGTGACGAAGACGTGACCATCGGACTTCGGTTGCAGCCCGGCGATGGTGCGAAGCAGCGTGGACTTGCCGGAGCCGTTCGAGCCGACGAGCCCAACGGCTTCTCCGGCCACGAAGTCGAGATCGACGGAGCGGATTGCCTCCACCGACGATGCCTGTCGCGACCGAAGGCCGCGGGCGAGGATCTGCCGGGCGTTGAGGACGGGCTGCTCGTACACCTTGTAGGTGACACTGAGGTTGCGGACGGCCACCGTGAGCCGCGGCACGGCGGTGTCGGCGGTGTGTGCGGAGGCGTCAGTCTCGGCCATAGGTGCCCTCCCCGGCGCGGAACCACACCAGCCCGAACAGACCGACCAGCACCGTCCAGCCGAGGAAGATGGCGAGCAGATCACTGCGGAACTCACCGCCGATGATGCACCAGCGCACGAGGGTGACGATGCAGTAGACGGGATTGAAGTCGAAGATCCAGCCGTAGCTCCGGCCCTCGGTGTAGCGCTGGACGTCGAACAGCACACCCGAGCCGTACAGCAGGAGCCGGAAGATGAACGGCAGCAGCTGGGAGATGTCGCGCACCGAGCTGGTCGCACGGGCTGCCACGAGGGCCCAGCCGAAATTGAACAAGAGCTGAATGCCCATCAGCGGCAGGGCGAGCAGCCATGTCCACGTGGGAGTGACGCCGCTGACGAGCGCAACGACGTACATCACCATGACGGGCGAGACGGTGGCGAGCGCTTCGGTGAGCGTGGAGGTGACGGGCAGCAGCGCCCGGGGAAACGAGAACGCGTTGAGCAGGCCCTTGTTGTTGTTGATCGAATTGGCGCCCGAGGTGGTGGAGCGCTGGGTGAATCCGAACACGAAGATGCCGATCGACAGGAACACGAAGTAGTCCTCGCCGCGGTCGACGCCGAGCACCACACCGAAGATCACGAAGTACACGGCGATCTGCAGCATCGGATTGAGCAGGTGCCACAGGTTCCCGAGGACCGAGTTCATCTGCCGGGAGCGCAACTCGTTGGAGGCGGCGTACACCATGTAGTCGCGCCGCTCCAACACGGAACGGAAGTACGCCACGTTGCCCGGTGGCACATGGACGTCCCACATTCCCTCCTGGGGAGCGATCGTCGGGGTGGTGGGCACGGGTCGCGAGCGTATCCACGGTGTGGGGTCCAGTGGGCAACACCCACCTCGGTCTCGCACTCAGTCGTCCCCTGCCCCGTCGGCGGCACCCGGTACCATGCTCGACGTTCATCCACCAGAGGAGCGTCATGGTCATCGCCACCAGGTCCGATCCCCGGGCCGACTCGCATGTTGTCCGAAAGTTGCCGACGGGTGCCGTCGCCGACGACGTCCGGCGACGGTACGAGGAACGGTTCGGCAACCCGCCCGAGAAGCCAGGTGGCTGGTACCGGGACGACGACTGGCGCCGGACCAGCTTCGTCCTCGAGCGACTCCGTGCAGGTGCGACGCTGCTCGACGTCGGTGCCGGTGCCGGTCAGTTCGCCAACATGCTCGCGATGAGCGGCAAGTTCGGCTCCGTGGCGGCTCTCGACCACTCCCGTTTCGAGAAGTACAGCGAGTTCTCACCGATCATCACCCGCCACGACGCCAGCGTGCTCGAGCTCCCGTTCGATGACGACGAGTTCGACGTGGTCACGTGCATGGAGGTCCTCGAGCATGTGCCCGACGACGTGTTTCTTCCCGGCATTGCCGAGTTGCGGCGAGTCTGTCGTGGACAACTGGTGATGTCGGTGCCGTTCGAGGAGGGGGAGCCGCTGTCGAAGGGTCATCTCCGGCGATTCGAGGAACACGACGTCGTGACCCTCTTTCCCGACGCGCGCTTCACCGTGCTGGAGCGGCCCCGGATGCCCTGGATGATCATCGAGGAACGTCTCGACGGCAGCCTCTTCGACGACCGGCCCGAGGGAAACGCGACGGCTTCGGCCCGAAAGCGCAGCACAGGAGGCGGGGTGCAGCACAGCAGCGGCCCTCCCGGCCGAGGTGCGACCGACGCCGACCCTGCGCAGCAACGCATCGCCGAACTCCAACGCGAGATCCATCGACTCCGCAACCGCAAGGCCTTGCGGGCAGCGAACTGGCTCGGTGCGGTCATGCGGAGGGCCCGGCGAGCAGTGCCATGGCGGTGAGCGAGCGATCGGAGTCCTCCACGTCGAGAGCACCACGGCCCTGGCACGTGTCGCTGGTCCACGTGCGCGCCGACGATCCGAGATCGCCTCACCCCGGAGGTCACGAGCAGGAAGATGCCGTCTCCGACGATGACCCGGACGACGCCGTGGTGGTCCGAACACCACCGACTCTCGAAGCGCCCACTCCGATCACTGTGCTGCCGCCACTCTGGTACCGCGTCGTCACCGGGCGGGTGCTCCGATGGCGGATACTCCGAGCGTGCAACCGACTGCTCTGGTGGCGGCGTCATGCGGCGCGTCGTGTCCTGCGTTGGACCGATCGGCATCCCGAGATCCAGCAGATGCTCGCCAGGGAAGGAGCGATCTCCCTCGTCGTGACACAGCTGAGACTGCGCCAGGGCCCCACGACCCGTCACGGCATCCAGTACCGGCCACTCGTGACGGTCGACGCGAGTCTCGACATCACCCAGTGCCACGACCAGCCGTTGGTCGACAGCGTCGAGGTCACTCGCCGGGGCGGAGCAGCACCCACACGGCGGCTGTGGGGTGAGGCCGGACTCATCCACATCACACCGATCGATCCTGCCGATGACGTCGCTTCCTCCGGAGCGAGCGAGGACCGCGTGATGTTGGGGGCGATCGATGTGAGCACCTGGAATCCGACGTGGTTCCGTCGCGTCCCGACCCACGATCCTGTCGTACTCCGCCAACTGGCCTCGGCCGGCAACAAGCGTGTCACCCGGCTGCGAATCGACAAGGCGCAACGATCCCGTGCCGTGGTCTGCGACGACAACGGCTCGCACACTGCTGTCGAGACCGCACTCGCGATCGCCGAGCTCGCTGCGACCGGGGCTCCGCTCGTCGGCCCGCTGGACGATGAGGTCGCGGTCCTGCTCGGCGCAGCACTCGCCGACACGGTCCGCGCGGTCGACGCCGAGACGCTCGGCGACGAGGAGACCCGCGAACGCCATTCCCTGCGGCTGCGTCGACTGGCGCACCGCGAGTTCAGCCCTCGAGGGACGTGGCAGCGGATCGGTACCTTCGGTGGATGCGGGGTCGATGCGATCCCGAACGTGTCGGTCCTGCTTCCATCCAATCGACCGAGCGACGTTGTCGAGGCGGCGCGGCAGGTGGCTGCGCAACGCAACGTCAGGACCCAGTTGGTGGTCGGGCTGCACGGCGCCCACATGTCGGAGGAACTGGATGACCAGCTCGCCGACGTCTTTTCCGGCGACCTCATCGTGCGCCACCTGTCCGACGATCTCAATCTCGGGCAGGTCTTGAATGCGCTCACCGACGACGCCGACGGCGAACTGGTGAGCAAGTGGGACGACGACGACTGGTACGACCCATGGCACCTCAACGATCTGGTCGCTGCGCTCGAGTACTCGGGTGCCGCGATGACGGCCAAAGCAGCCGAATTCGTGTACCTGGAAGCCCTCGACCTCACTGTTCGTCGCTTCGTGACCGGGTCGGAGCGGTTCTCCACCACGGTTGCGGGTGGCACCCTCATGCTCGCCCGTCGTCAGCTCCAACGGCTTCGTTGGGCGGACGCCCCGCGACGAGTCGATCGGCTCCTGATCGACGCTCTCGAGGATGCCGGCCAGTCCACGTTTCGCACGCATGGATTCGGATACGTGCTCAACCGACGCGGGGATGCCCTCGGACAACACACCTGGCAGGTGAACGACTCCTACTTCCTCGGTCAGTCCCACGATCAGCGCCCGGGTCTCGACCTCCCGTTCGCCGGCTTCGAGAGGGCCGAACGGTGAGCATCGCCACCCAACGGCCGATCGTCGGCAACGACTGGTCGGAGCTCGTCCCCGACGCCGACAGCTCATGGACGCCGACCCGCCGGGTGTCGATCTGCATCCCCACCCGCAACCCCGGCCCCGGTCTGGGCCGCACGCTTCGTTGCCTCGGTGCACAGACATATCCGTCGGACCTGATCGAGATCGTCGTGGCCGACGACGGATCCGACGCGCCGATCGTGCTCGCGGAGGATCTCGCCCATCCCGTGCGAGTCGTCCGCCAGGACCGCACCCTCGACTTCGGCGCCGGTCGGGCACGCAACCTCGCTGCCACCGCTGCCGAAGGCGACATCCTGTTCTTCCTCGATGCCGACGTGATCCCCGAGCGGCAGGTGGTGGAGAGCTACGCCAGGTGGTTCGAGCACTGCGAACTCGCTGTGCCCATGGGCTTGTGCCGGTTCGTCGACGTCGACGACCTCGACGAAGCCCAGCTCGTGGAACTCGTGGCGTCAGCGTCGATGGAGCGCCGCTTCGAGGGCTGTGACGTTGACGACCAGAGCTGGCGTGAGCGCAACTTCGAGCGACTCGACGACCTTCGGATCGAGTCGCTCGACGCGTTCCGCGTCACCATCGGCGCCACCATCGCCGTGTCGGCTGCCCAATTCCACGCCGTCGGAGGCTTTCCCGAACTCGGTGTGCGCGGTGTCGAAGACACCGCGTTCGGCTACCGAGTGCACAACAATGGCGGCGTGCTGATCCTCGATCGTGACGCAATCCACTGGCATCAGGGTCGCCGCAACCTCAGCATGGGGCGACGCCAGCAGATCGACCAGATCCGCGCGCCCTACGTGCAGAGCGTCATCCCCGTCCGGGGCTTCCGGCGGGGCGAGCCACCGATCGATCCCCCCGTCGAGCCGAGTCCGGTCCTGCGAATCCACGTCCACGGTGATCGCGCGGAAGCCACCCGTCGCAGCGTCGCTGCCGACCCGACGGCCAACATCGCTCTCACCGACCGATCCACCAGCGCTGCCGAGGCAGCGAGCCGCTACGACGACGCGTTCGCTCAGGTCGACCTTCCTGCAGGGGTGCTGTGGTCTCCGTCGGCCAGACAGCAGGTGATCGATCTCTTCGCGTCGAAGGGCGTCGGCGTGGTCCGGGCCGCGTACCAGGGCGACTCCGGGGACGGTGCGGTGATCAGCTTCAGTCGGACGCGCGCACTGCGCCGGGCAGCGCAGCTCCGCCCGGACGACGATCCGATCGCGACGGCTTCGGAGCTCTTCGGTGTCTGGTGGCTCGACGCCGAGACCCTCGGATTCGTCGGCGCTGCCGCCTCGTCCAGCACCGTCGAGAACGCCGAGGCCGCTCCGAGTGAGCACTCTCCGGGCACGATCGAGAACGTCGAGATGGCCGCTGTCGGTGTCGTGCCGGGCGACGCCGAGCCGGCGACGGGCGACCTCTCCGTGCTGTCGCGTGCTCGGAAGCGGGTGCGGACATCTGCTCGGCGTCGTCGTCGTCCAGGTCTGTGGCTGTACAAGCGGATGCGGGCGGTTCTGCGGTGGGCGGCGCGATGAAGCGGTTGCATCGGATCGTCTCCGATCTCGGACAACGACTGCGTCGGCGGGCACGGGTCGGGCCCCGCCCGACCACGCCGGCCACGCACGCTCCAGAGGCCGTCCAGTCGGTCGCGGCGGAACCGGTGCCCAACGTTGCCGAACGTGCGATCGCCGGCCTGAGCCGTTCGGCCGGCGTCGTCGACCTGGCCGTCCGAGCGACTGATGTCGAGTCGATCGACATCGCCAAGGATCTCCCGGAGACCGTGTGGCGCTCCCGGCATGCGCTGCGGTCCAGCTACATGTACAAGCTGCACGAGTCGAAGCGTCGCAAGTTGCTGCTCAATGCCCATGGCCATCGCCAACGGGTGTGGGCCTACAACGACAAGCCGGCCGGCTACCAGTTCGCCGAATCGGTCGGGATCTCGGTTCCCTCCACCATCATCGCCGACGCAGACATGGCGTCCATCGACTGGAGCGGGCTCCCCGCCAGATTCGTCGTCAAGCCGCGGAACGGCGCTGCCAATCGAGGGGTCTACCTCTTGGAGCGGACCGCGGACGGCCGGTATCACGACCTCATGCGCGGCGACACCGACGACGCGGACGAATTCCGCAAGCGATACGCCGATCTCGTCGACCGGGGGCTCATCTCGCCCCGGTGCAGCGTGGAGGAGCTGCTGGTGCCCAGGCCCGAGCTGCGGGATCGGATCAACGCTCCGGACGACTTCAAGGTGTACTGCTTCTACGACCGAGCTGCGGTCGTGATGCAGCGACGGATGTTCGGCCGTCCAGATCTCCGTGACTGGAAGTTCAAGTTCTGGACGCGGAGTTGGGACGATCTCGGCGCCGTCAAGTACGTCGACCGCTGCGATCCGGGTCTCGAGCGGCCCGCAGGGGCCGATGAGCTCATCGCCGCAGCAGAGCTGGCCGGCCGACGGCTCGCGATCCCGTTCGTCCGTCTGGACTTCTACGACACCGACCGGGGAATCGTGTTCGGAGAGGTGTCGGCGCACCCCGGTCCTCCCGAGGTCTGGGCGCCAGAGATCGACGAGCTGCTCGGCCGGGAGTGGGAGAATGCCGAGGCTCGGCTCCTCGCCGAGGGAATCTCTCCCTCCGAGGTGGTCCCGGCACCCGAATGGTCTCCGACCTGACCGGGCAACAAGTCGACCGCACCGTGGTGCCCGGCCGATCTCACTCTCGGGGCGGGGTGACCCGTGCCCATCGCCGCCCCGTACGCTGCGAAGGGTGAGCACGTCCTCCCATACCACGGTGTCGTGGGTCGTGCTCACGATGGGAAACCGCCCGAGAGCGCTCGAGTGTGCCGTCCGCTCCCTGGCGTCCGCTGACGAGGGTGACGTCGACGTGCTCGTGGTGGTGAACGGTGCGTCCGCGCAACCGGCGGGGTTGCACGGCGCCACATCCCTCGTCACCGGCCGGAACCTCGGTGTTCCGGGCGGGCGTGACGCCGGCCTGCGGGCAACCGACACCGCGGTGGTCGGCTTCCTCGACGACGATGCCGTGTTCCGCGGCGATCGGTCCACGGTCGTCGGGGCCTTTGCGGACGATCCGACACTGGGTGCGGTCTCGTTCCGTCTGGTGGACGACGAAGGGCGTTCGGCGCCACGCCACGTGCCTCGTCCGGGCGGTCGAGACGCCGACATCGAAGGACCTGTGGCGCAGTTCCTCGGCGGCGCCTGCGCGATTCGGCGTGCGGCGTACGACCAGGTCGGCGGCTACTTCGGCGACCTCCACTACGGCCACGAGGAGATCGAACTCTGTTGGCGTCTGATCGATGCCGGTTGGAGCATCCGATACCTGGCCGACGTGGAGGTGTTCCACCCCCGTACCGACATCTCCCGGCACGAAGACGGGTGGCGTCTGACCGGGCGCAACCGCGTCTGGATCGCCCGGCGCACGTTGCCGTGGCCGATCGCGCTGACGCACGTCGGCCTCTGGCTCGTACTCGGCCTGCTGCGCGCTCCGGGAATCCGTTGCCGATGTCAGTACGCAGCGGGCTGGTGGTCGGGATGGCGGACGCGTTGGGCCGACGCGTCGCCACGTCGACCGATCTCGTGGCGTGGGGTGTGGACGCTCACGCGTCTCGGTCGGCCACCCATCATCTGACTTCGTCGCTGGTGCGCAACGGGTCAGCCGGTGTGGCGGGCTCGGGATGCAGCATTCGCGCTCAACCGTGACAGCCGGTCGAGGGCGCCGGCCGCGGTCGTTCTCAACTTCGCAGACAGCTGCCCATCATCGACCGCGGGTGCGGCGACCGACGTCTTCTGTGCCCATCCCCAGTTGCCGTCGACCTGCGTGGTGTATCCACCATGCCGTTCGACGAGTATGTCGAACACGGCCCTCACTTGCCGAGCCTCGCGTTCCTCCTCTGGAATCGCCAACGTCGCAGGCTTGTCGCGCAGGGAGGGACTCGATGCATAGCTCCAGTTGAGATCGTCGAACAGCAGCCAACCGCCTGGGACCAACAGCAGGTCGACCAGAAAGAACGCGAAGCCCGTGACGTCCCACACGTGCCCGGCATCGAGGAAGACGAAGTCGAACTGCGGTCGTTCTTCCTCTTCGAGCAGACGCTTGAGTTCCCAGGTGAAACTCCGCTGGGCGAGCACGACATCGACACGATCCCGGAGACCGGTCTGTTCGAGCAGTTCGAACACGTTCGGTTCGAGGCGGGCGGACTCGGAGCGATCCATGGTGACGACGCGACCTGCACCGAGTTCGTCGACCGCCGCGGCGAGGTAGCAGGTCGACACACCGTGGAATGCGCCGAGTTCGAGGACGCGTCGAGCATCCGTTCGGATGACGTGGTCGTACACCTTGCGGCCTGCAGGTCGACGCATGTGGGGATGCCCGTCGACGATCGTTGCGACTGCTTCGAAATCCATGGGTTCAGCCTTGCACACCCCGTGTGACTCCCAGTCGTCTCGGACGCGTCGTCGTCTCGTCGACGAGCACCCCCGAGCCGGCGCGTCAGCTCCAGAACGCCACGACGTCCTCCGGTCGCTCGGCGGCCCGGAGCAGTTGCCAGCCTGTCGAGGTCAGACCGATGACGGCGGGAAGGCCCCGGCTGCAGTGCCTCGACCACATCGACAGGGTGTAGGCACCCACGTCGTGGATCACGATGCGGTCGCCCGTCCGTACCGGCGGGAGCGTGACGCCTCGGCCGATGACGTCGCCGGCGAAACACAGCGGACCGGCAACGGTCCAGGGGCCCTGCGGGCCGTCTCGTACTGCACCGTCCCGGTCGACGACCCCGAACCGATGACGCCACACGTCGGGGACGTACGCCGTGCGCATCACGAAGTCTGCGCCCAGGTGGATGACCGCCACGTCGTCACCTGCCACCTGCTTGACGTACTCGACTCGTGAGACCGCCGACGCACAGCCCGCATGCAACGCGCGACCGAACTCGGTGATCAGGTCCACCGACCCGTCCATCAGATCCGGCGCATCCGACCGGAGGCGGTCCGCGTAGTCCTGCACGGAGGGTGCCGTTGCCTCCTCGTCGTAGTCTGTCGGCAGGCCCCCGCCGAGATCCACGAATGTGATGGCCCGTCGATCGAGGAGCGCGTCCACCTCCCTGCGGAGATCACCGGCGACCCGCGCCGCAGCAGCCAGCAGATCGACACTGCAACCCTGGCTGCCCACGTGCACGTGGAGGCCCTGGACGATCGGATGTTCCGCCATCACCGGAACGACATGATCCAGCACCGCGTCGATCGGCAGGCCGAAGCGGGAGCTGCGGCCACCCACGCTGGTCGCCGCGATTGCTCCGTCGGCGATCTCGGGGTTCACGCGCACGCCGACGCGAGCTGACGGGTGGGCGGGGAGGTGGCCGACGAGTCGGGCGAGTTCGTCGAGATTGTCGACGTTGAGTGTCAGGCCCGTGTCGAGCGCGAACCGAATCTCGTGATCGGTCTTCGCCGGTGAGTCGAAGACGATTCGGTCGGGTCGGCAGCCGGCGGCCAGCGCGAGGTGGACCTCCTCGATCGAGGCCGCCTCGAGCCCGGTTCCACTCGCCACGAGTTCGCGGAGCAGTGCGACGAGAGGGTTCGCTTTGATGGCAACAGCGTGGAGAGTGGCCGGCGGAAACGCGTCGACGAGTTCGGCGACCCGGCGCCGCATCAGATCGAGGTCGTGCAGCACCAGGCTCGTCTCGGCCGAGAATTCCGGTGCTGCTGCAAACAGGTCGGACAGCTGCCGAGACACGACCTCGGTGGTCGCCCGCTGTGTCCATGCCGTCACCGGAGTGCCTCCTCGAGTCGTGTCGTGAGCACCGACAGCTGCTCGTCGATCGCTGCGGTCGGGTCGGGGGCGGCGGCGAACTCGCACAGAGCGGGTGCGCCGAGCGCAACCCGCAGCAGACTTTCACCCTCGGCGCCGACGGTGACGGGTTGTCCGATCTGAACCGGCCGGCCATCCATGCCATCGCCCACGTTCTGGCGCACGCAGGCCTGTACCTGGCGGAGCCGGTCCGCTTCGGGCACGCCTCGCACGGCGAACGAGAACACCGTCTGCTTCGACTCGAGCAGTCGCTGGGCGTCGTCGGTCAGCAGTGGGGAGGGGGACGCTTCGACCTGCACTGTCGCGACGGCGTCGAGCACGGACGGCGTCCGAGCGGCGAACGTCTGCAGGATCTCGAACCGGAGCTCGGGCCGAACCGCGTAGTAGCGCTCGATCTCCGTCATCGCGGCCTCCCACCGCAGCAGCAGGCCCAGGTTGCCGCCGGCGGGGAGGGCGTTTCGCCACGCTTCCCACCCGACGGGTGCCTGCTCTGCGGTGAAGTAGTCGCCGAATCCGGTCGGTGCGGGAATCTCACTGGTGACCCTCGCATACCGGTGGGGGACGAACACGGCGCCGGCGAACGGTGGGCCACCGTAGAATTTCGAGCCGGTGAGGATGACCAGCCGCCCGGCGGCGAGCGCCTCACGCAGGCCCCGTCGGCTGATGCGGCCCTGGGCCGCGTCCACGATCACGTGGAGTCGGGCGCCGTACCGTTGTTCGAGTTCCGCGAGCAGATCGAGCGATGGGGCATGCATGCCGGTCTTGCTGTGTGCCACGACGTGCACCATCACGTCGCAGCCGGCGTCGATTCCCTCGGCGACGAGCTTGCGCATCTCTTCGTCGATCTCGTCGGCATCGCGTGTCGCGCCGTCCGCCCCGCGGACGTCGACAGTGGTCGTCGTCACGCGATCGGCGAGGAGGTGGTCGACCTCAGCTCGGGTATTCCGGACCGAACCGTTCGGGGTCAGGGTGTCGAAGTGGCGGGCGCCGGCAGCGAGCACCGTACCGCTGCCGACCTCATAGGGGGCCGTGACGATGTTGAGCAGCTTGTGGTCGCTCGCGCCGGTGGCCAGATGGAGTGTGACGTACTCGGCGTCGGTGCCCGACGGCGTGAGCACCGTGTCGACCCGATCGTCGTCCGGTATGAGCATCGATGTGAGCCGACGTCGGATCCGGGCGTGCTCGGCCTCCGTCGAGACGGGATCGGGATGTTCGACGCCTCCGAGCGTGTGGAGGAGTGCACCTGCAGCTCGGAAGCCCGGCACGGTGACCGTGGAGCCGGTGCACGAGCCGAGGTGGAGCAGCCCGACCTCCGGTCGGAAACCGCATCCGTAACGGTTGCGTCCGGTGCGGGGGTCGACGTCGAGTCGGCGGTCGCCCCCTGCGGAGAGAACATCGGCCAAGGCGGTGTCAGGGTCCGGCGACATCAGTGGATCCGCCACGACGCTACCGGCTTGCGCGGCGAGTGCCGGTGGTGATGCCGCGTGCCATGCCGGCCACCCACGTCGAGTGGATCACCAGGAGCACCGCCGACGTCCTTGCTGCTCCCGGCCCGGCAACGGCACGTCCGGCCGACATCACGGCCATGGCGTAGATCGCAGGGACGATCAACAGCCGACGGCAGAATACCCCGCCGACCAGACCGGCCACGACACCGCCGATGGCGAGCGGCGGTGCCAGCTGGCGCGGACGTGCCGATTCGGGGTGCATCTGCAGCACCACGGCCTTCCACCGGCCGTACTCGAAGTACTGCCGGGCGAGCGCCCGCCACGACCCACGCGGTCGGTAGCCGACCGACAACTCGGGATCGAACCACACGGTGCCGCCGGCCATGCGGAGGCGGATGTTGAGTTCGTAGTCCTGGTTGCGGATCAGCCGCTCGTCGAACAGCCCCACGGCTTCGATTGCGGCCCGATCGAACACTCCGAGGAAGACCGTGTCGACCGGGCCCTCCTTGCCGCCGACGCGGTACGTCGCACCACCCGTTCCGAGCCATGACGTGGTCGCGGCAGCCACCGCCTCCTCGAACGGGGTGGCCGGCGTCGGCACCTGGCGGCCGCCGACGTTGACAGCACCGGTGCGGCCCATCGTCTCCACCGCTCGACGGATGTAGCCGTCGGACAACTCGCTGTGCCCGTCGACGCGCACGACGACCGGCGCGCTCCCGGCCCGGATCGCCACGTTCAACCCCGCTGGGGTGATGCCACTCGAATTGTCGACGACCACCAGATCGTGGCCGCTCGAAGCCAACTCGTCGGCCACGCGTTCGGTGCCGTCATCGCTCGGGCCGACGGCGAGAAAGATCCGTACGACCCCCGGGTACTCCTGCGACCGGACCGCAGCGACCGCCACCGCGAGGTGCGCGGCCTCGTTGCGGATCGGCATGACGACGTCGACATCGGGCCACTCGGTCGTCGCCACGGGCGATGCGGTCGACTCAGACACGTCGGCTCAGTACGACCCAGACGGTGCGGGCCAGGATCTGCACATCGATCACGATCGACCAGTTCACGAGGTACTGGAGGTCGTAGCCCAACTTGTACTCGGCGTCCGTGCCGTAGCGGCCGTGCACCTGCGCCAGCCCGGTGAGCCCCGGTGGCAGCTCGTTGCGGCGCACGTAGCCGGGCATTCGTTCGACGATCTCGGCCACCAGCTCCGGACGCTCGGGACGCGGCCCGACCAGCGACATCTCGCCCTGCAACACGTTCCACAGCTGCGGGAGCTCGTCGGCGCGCGTCGAACGCATCCAGCGCAGCGCCGGCACCACCCGGTCGTCGTCCCGGGTCGCCAGACGGGCCTGCCCGTCGGACTCGGCGTCGGGCACCATCGTGCGGAACTTCGCCACCATGAAGACCTCGCCGTCGCGCCCCACCCGACTCTGTCGGTAGAGGACGGGGCGACCGGAGCGCACCAGTACGTACAGTGCCACCAGCCCCACGACCGGCACCCAGAGCGGGGCGAAGACGATGACCACGACGAGGTCGAACAGGCGCTTCAGACGAACCTTGTGGACCGGAACCGTGTGCAGACGCAACGGCACGAACGGCATGCCACCCACCTGGCGCACCGTCTTCAACCCGAGCAGTGTCTCGCGAGCACTCACCC
>CAZJUC010000023.1:0-24364 GCA_964549065.1 uncultured Ilumatobacteraceae bacterium | reverse complement strand
CCCGACCCACCAGCGTTGACCCGACCCACCAACGTTGATCGTGTCGAACCCGTGCGCAGCTGGCACAATCGACGGTCCGTGTCCGTTGTCGCCGTCCGCCCTCTTCTTGCCTCGTCGTCGCTCGTCGCAGCGGTCGGCGCAGTGGTCGGAGCCGGTGATCCCGCATCGAGTCGGGTGGTCTACGCGATGGTGGTCGGGCTGGTGCTGGTCGGTATCGCCCTGATCCTGCTGGGTGTCTGGCTGCTCCGCCAGACCCGCCCCGACCTCGATGTCCTGGCCCCGCTCGAGCGGATGGGTGACGGCGACTGGAAGAAGCGCGACCCTGCGACCCAACGACGCATGCTCGACGAGGTGCGTCCGGCCGGGGCGCAGCCGCTGGCGGTTCACTCGCCGCGGCCGTTGCTGGATCGGGACTTCGATCAGACGAATCGGCCGGTGACGTCGTTCAGCGATCTCGGACCTGGTGTCGTCGCCGAAGAACGTGATCCGACCCCGATCGACGCCGACATCGACATCGATGCCGACGACTCCGACATCGACATCGACGCCGACGTCGACACGGGCGCCAGCGACGACACCGACGCCGACGTCGACACGGGCGCCAGTGACGACACCGTCGCCGACGTCGACGACGGCACCGAGATGCAGACCGATTCGGACACCGGCACCAACTCCGACACCGGGTCCTCGCCTCAACCGCCTCGGCGATGAGCAAATACCCCACATGAACACTCCACCTGCGTGCGTTCGCTCATCGCCCGGGCGTGGATCGCCCGTTCGGGGAGGTGGGGGAGTCCGGCAAGTGCGCTATCATCTGCATCCGTCATCCCTGGTGCGTTGCTCGCAATCAGGACATGCGGACGTGGCTCAGTTGGTAGAGCGCAACCTTGCCAAGGTTGAGGTCGCCGGTTCGATCCCGGTCGTCCGCTCCACAGATCCCCCGGTCAGCTCGTCTGACCGGGGGATCGTCGGTTTTCGTACGATCGGGTGATGGCTCCACCACGGCTCGAACCGTCCTCACAGGAATGGCTCGACTCGCTGGTCGAGCCCGTCATCGATCCCGACGTCGCGATCATCGACCCCCACCATCACCTCTGGCCGGTCGGCGGCTCGATGTCCTACGGGCTCGAAGATCTCGAGAGC
Source organism: uncultured Ilumatobacteraceae bacterium (assembly GCA_964549065.1). Taxonomy (GTDB): domain Bacteria; phylum Actinomycetota; class Acidimicrobiia; order Acidimicrobiales; family Ilumatobacteraceae; genus Sva-07. Next base: position 23,221 of record CAZJUC010000023.1, on the reverse strand, counting down.
GATCTCGCCGCCGGCCACCGAGTGGTCGACACCGTGTTCGTCGAATGCGGGGCGGGCTACGACCGCAGTGACGACGCGTTCGCTCCGGTCGCCGAGACCCGGTTCGTCGCCGCCGAGGCCGAACGGTCGCAGCGCCGGTTGATCGGTGGCATCGTGGCGCACGCCGACCTCCGCCTCGGCGGCGTTCTCGACGAGGTGCTCGACGGTCACGAAGCTGCCGGCAAGGGCCGCTTCCGAGGCATCCGCCACGCCGGATCGCACGCGCTGCATCCCGACGCGCTGTCGATTCCCGGGCGAGCGCCGGTGGGCTTGTACCAGGACCCGGTCTTCCGTGCCGGGGTGGCCCGGCTGGGTGAGCGCAACCTCACCTACGACACCTGGCACTACCACTACCAGAACCAGGAGTTCGCCGACCTCGCTCGAAGCGTTCCAGGCACCACGATCGTGCTCGACCACTTCGGTACACCGCTGGGGGTGGGGCCCTACGAGGCGAAACGTGACCCGATCTTCGAGCAGTGGAAGGCCGACATCGCCGAGATCGCAGCCTGTGAGAACGTCGTGGCGAAGATCGGTGGTCTGGCGATGCCGGACAACGGCTTCGGCTGGCACACGGCTGATCGTCCCCCGAGCTCCGACGAATTCGTCGCAGCGCAAGGGAGGTACTACCTCCACGCCATCGAGCAGTTCGGTCCCGAACGGTGCATGTTCGAATCGAACTTCCCGGTCGACCGGCTCTCGCTGTCCTATCGCACGTTCTGGAACGCCGCCAAGAAGTTGATCGCCGACTTCACCGACGACGAACGCGACGCGATGCTGCGTGGAACCGCAGCACGCGTCTACGACCTCACGACCTGACGCCTCGACTCGTCCTCGCTCACCGGTGTTGCGCAGATCGCTCGGTGACGCTCGGGAGATCGGTTCAGGGAGTGGCGGACTGCTCGGCGTCGGCCAGCATCGCGGCCATCACCTCGGCCATGATCTGCGAACGCGGTGGGAGACCGGGGATCTGCTCCGGCAGGCTCGGGTCGAGCCCCTCCTCGATGTCTCGCCAACGCGAGATCGCCAACTCGAGGAACTCGCGCTGGGGGAACACCCAGAATCGGTCGGACGTGATGGCGCCCAGCACCAGGTCGGCCACCGCTCCCGGCTGCATCCCTTCGTCGAGGGCCCGTGTGAGGTACTTGCGGGCGACTTCGCCGCCGGCGTCTCGCTCCGGGAGCTCGCCGAGTTCCTCCGGCCAGTTGCGCTCGGAGTCACCGATACCCGTTCGAACCCAACCGGGACAGAGACAGCTGACGCCGACCGGGATCCCACCGGCACGCAGCGAGGTGAACAGGTCCTCGGTGATGGCCACGACGGCATGCTTGCTGGCGTCGTAGGGGGGCGCGGTCATGCCGGGGAAGACACCGGCGATCGACGCCGTGTTGACGATGTGGCCGCCGCCGGACATCACGATGTGGGGCAAGAAGGCCCGTACACCATGGACCACACCCCAGAAGTTGACGCCCATCACCCACTCCCACGTCTCGAGTGGACCGATCCACGGGTCACCGGCACCGCCCACACCGGCGTTGTTGCACACGACGTGCACGGCACCGAAGCGTTCGATGGTCGCTGCTGCGAGCGCATCGACGGCGTCGACCTTGCTGACGTCGGCGACCACGGTCAGCGTGTCGACGCCGCGGTCACCCACCTCGGCGCCGGCGGCGTCGAGCGCCTCACGGTCGACGTCGGCCAGCACCACCGAGCAGCCGGCAGCAGCGAACGCGTTCGCCAGGGCGAGGCCGATTCCACTCGCTGCTCCTGTGACCACTGCCACCTTGCCGGGTCCGAGTTCCATGAGTTCCCCCTCGTGTCGATGTTCGTTACGCCGATCGGACCGTATCGGCTGGGCCTCCGCGAGGATCGACCGAACGGGTTCGGGTGTGATGGCGTAGGCTGCGCCGCACCCATGGGAAAGGATCGCCGATGACCGAGAACTCCGTACTGACCCACCGCAACGTCGGGGTTCTGGCCGTCGAAGCGGTCGATGCCCCGGAGATCGTGACCTCCGCCTGGATCGACGAGCAGCTGGCCGACACCTACGAGCGCACCGGCCTCAAGCCCGGGACACTGTCCGATCTGGCCGGAATCGAAGAGCGTCGGTGGTGGCCCGAAGGTGTCACCTTCGATCAGGCCGCCGCAATGGCGGGTCAGGCAGCGCTCGACTCAGCCGGCATCGATCCCATGCGCGTCGGCATGCTGATCTCCACCTCGGTGTGCAAGCACCATCTCGAACCATCGGTGGCGTGCGCCGTCCACCATCAGCTCCAGCTGGGCCCGAGCTGTCTCAACTTCGATGTCGGTAACGCTTGCCTGGGGTTCATCAACGGCATGCAGATCGCAGCCGCCGCGATCGACGCCGGATCGATCGACTACGCCCTGATCGTCGACGGTGAGGGCAGTCGCCACACCCAGCAGACCACGATCGCCCGGCTGCAGGACCCCGCCACCGAGGCCGCCGACGTCTTTGCCGAGTTCGCCTCGCTCACCCTCGGCTCCGGTGCTGCTGCTGCGGTGCTCTGTCGGCTCGACGAGCATCCCGGCGCCCACCGCCTGGTGGGTGGCGTCGCCCGATCGGGCACGCAGCACCACGAACTGTGTGTCGGCGATCTCGACCGCATGACCACCGACACCCACGGGCTGCTCGTGGCCGGACTCGATCTCGCCGAGGCTGCCTGGAAGCACTCCGGTCACGACTTCGACTGGGAAGTGGGCATGGACTGGTACATCGTGCACCAGGTCAGCCAGGTGCACACCCGGCTGATCACCGAGCGCCTCGGTATCGACCCCGACCGCGCCCCGCTGACATTCCCGAAGTACGGCAATGTCGGCCCTGCAGCGATCCCGCTGACGTTGGCCAAGTCCGCCCACCAGATCCAGGTCGGCGACCGTGTGCTGTGCATGGGTATCGGGTCGGGGCTCAACACGAGCTTCACCGAAATCGTCTGGTGACCACCCGGTCCGCTGGAGCGGTCGGACGAACGGGGGTCGACGTCACGCCGCCGGATGCCGAAACGTTGCGGCGTTGGGGCCTCGATCCGTCCTGGTCGAGGATGGTCGACGTCGCGAGCCACGAAGGTGGCCGCCATCGCTGGCACGTGCTCGACACCGGCGTTCCGGACGGCGACGACAGCGCCCCGGTCGTGCTGTGCGTGCACGGGAATCCGACGTGGGGATACGCGTGGGCGACGTTCCTGCGCCGGCTGCACCGCGCCTACCGGGTGGTGGCGGTCGACCAGCTCGGCATGGGCTACAGCGAGCGGACGGCCGCTCGGCATTTCGCCGATCGTGTCCGCGACCTCGACGACATCATCGTCGCCCTGCAGCTCGGACAGCAGTCGCCGCTGGTGATGGCCGCCCACGACTGGGGCGGGGCGATCGCGATGGGCTGGGCGGTGCAGGATCCGCACCAGCTCGCCGGCATGATCCTCTGCAACACCGGGATCGCTGTTCCCGACGGCCGGTCGGCACCGGGCATCATCCGTCTGGCCGCCTCGCCGCTGCTGCTCGATGCGGTGTGTCGGGGGACGCCGGCGTTCGTCGAGGGCACCGTGCGGCTCTCCGGGCGTCGGATCACTGCGATCGACCGCGAGGCGTTCCGAGCTCCCTACCGCAGCGCACCCGAACGTGCGGCGATCGCCGACTTCGTCGGCGACATCCCACTACAGATTGGTCACCCGTCCGAGCACGCCATCGCCGAGGTGGCTGCCCGACTCCGTTCCGTGGAGGCGCCCGTGCTGCTCGCGTGGGGCGCCCGCGATCCGGTGTTCGACGACGACTTCGCTGCCGACCTCGCCGGGCGGTTCCCCAACAGCACCACTCATCGCTTCCCGCGCGCGAACCACCTGGTGATGGCCGAAGCAGATGTCGCCTCGGTGGCCGAGACGTGGCTGAGCGACCTGTTCGAGGGCCGCCTGGCGCGTCCCGAGACGCACACCGGGGCGAGTGGACACACCATCGAGGTCCGGCCGCTCTGGGCAGCGCTCGACGAACGGCGTCACGACATGGCGGAGGCGTTCGTCGATCAGGCAACGGGCGATGCGGTGACCTTCGCCGAACTCAATCGACGGGTCGAGGCGGTCGCCGCCGAACTGCATCGACGCGGACTGCAACCCGGCGACCGCGTGGCGATGCTGACACCACCCGGCGTCGACCTCGTGGCCGCGGTGTACGGCGTGTGGCGCGCCGGCGGGGTGACCGTGATCGCCGACCGCGGACTCGGCATCGGCGGACTCGGTCGGGCGGTGCGATCGACCCGAGCGAGATTCGTCATCGGGCCGCGCCAGGCGCGACTTGCCGTCACGCTGTTGCGATGGGCGCCGCGGGCCACGCTGCTCGACGTCGGTGACCTGGTGGCTGCCGAGGCCGGCCGGCTCCCGCCGGCGCCGTCGGCCGACGACCCCGCTGCGGTGCTGTTCACGTCCGGCGCCACCGGCCCGGCCAAGGGTGTGCGGTACCTGCACCGCCAGCTCGCGGCGCAGCGTGACGCCCTGGCGTCCACCTACACGATCACCTCCGACGATCGTCTCGTTGCAGCGTTCGCGCCGTTCGCCCTCTACGGTCCGGCGCTCGGAATCCCCACCGCGCTGCCCGACGTCGACGTCACCGAGCCGGGCCGGCTGACCGCCGACGCATTCGACGCCGCGTGCGATCGCATCGGCGCCACGCTCGGGTTCGCGTCGCCGTCGGCGCTCGCCAACGTGGCTGCAACGGCGCGGTCGGACGCGAATGCGAGGCGAACCGGCCTCGCCGGGTTGCGGGTGGTGTTCTCGGCGGGCGCCCCGGTGCCATCGGAGACCCTGCGAGCGATTCGCGACCTGACCCCGTCGGCCACCCTCCACACGCCGTACGGCATGACCGAGGTGTTGCCCGTGGCCGACATCGACCTCGATGCCATCGAACAGGCCGAACGCCACGATCCGAACGGAGGGGTGTGCGTCGGGCGACCGGTGATCGGCGCCGAGATCCGCATCGCACCGCTCGGGTTCGATGCCGAGGAACTTCCACCGGATGTCGACATCGGCTCGACCGGCGAGATCCTCGTGCGGGCACCGTGGGTGTCGGACGGGTACCTGGGGTTGTGGGCGACCGAGCGAGCGGCCCGCCCCGGCGCGGTCGGCGACTGGCACCGCTCGGGCGACGTCGGCCACCTCGACACCGACGGTCGGTTGTGGGTCGAAGGGCGGTCGGTGCACGTCATCGAAGCAGCAGGTGGGCCGATCACCTCGGTCCCCGTCGAACGGGTGATCGAGCGCTCCCTCGGCGGCGGCCGAGTCGCTGCGGTGGGTGTCGGCCCGGCGGGAACCCAACAGCTCGTGGTCGTGGTCGAGGACGCCGAGTCGACCGACGGCCCCGCCGGCGCAGAACTCTCCGGATCGGTGCGTGCCGCCGTCGATCAGCCGGTGGCCGCGGTGCTGACCGCACGACAGTTGCCCGTCGACATCCGGCACAACGCGAAGATCGACCGCGCTGCGGTGGCATCCTGGGCCGGCGACGTATTGGCCGGGCGGCGGCGGCGCTCGCTCGTCCGGGGACGGTGAACACGTGAAAGTCCTGGTCACCGGCGGTTCGAGCCTCATCGGGGCGGGGGTGGCGACCGCCCTGGCCCATCGCGGCGACGATGTCGTCGTTCAACAGCGGACGCGCTCGGACACCCTCGACCAGCTGGGGGTGCGCCAGCACCTCGGCGACGTCCGCGAACCCGGCGTGGTGGCCGACGCGGCGGACGGCTGTGACGCCGTCGTGCACCTTGCCGCCAAGGTCGGTGTGATCGGCGACTGGGAGGAGTACCGGTCGATCAACGTCGACGGCACCCGCAACGTGCTCGCCGCCGCCCGCCGCCACGACATCGGGCGAGTCGTCCACGTGTCGTCACCGTCGGTCGCGCACGGTGGCGAACCGATCATCGGGGGAGGAGCCGACGAGCCGGTGCTCGGGAGGGGCCGGGCGTGGTATCCCGAGTCGAAGGCACTGGCCGAGATCGAGGCGCTCGCAGCGGCGGGCGACGCGCTCGGCGTCGTTGCGATCCGGCCGCACCTGGTGTGGGGGCCGGGCGACACCCAGCTCGTCGGACGGATCGTCGAACGTGCAGTCACCGGGCGGCTCGCCCTGGTCGGCGGCGGGCGGGCGCTCGTCGACACCACCTATGTCGACAACGCCGTCGGAGCGCTGGTCGCCGCGCTCGACGCGGTCGAACCCGGCGCCCGGTGTTCCGGACAGGCGTATGTCGTCTCCAACGGCGAACCACGGATGATCCGTGAGCTCGTCGAGGGCATCTGCCACGCCGCCGGCGTGCCGTTCGCGCCGAAGACCGTGTCGTTGCAGGTCGGTCGCACACTCGGTGCGGCGGTCGAGCGGGTGTGGCCACTGCTGCGACGTTCCGACGAGCCGCCTCTGACGCTGTTCCTCGCGGAGCAGCTCGGCACCGCCCACTGGTTCGACCCCCGCCCGGTCGAGCACGACCTCGGCTGGACGCCGAGCGTCTCGATCGACGAGGGTCTCGATCGGCTCGCCGCCTGGTACGCCGACGATCAGCGCCTCACTGCACCGTGAGCCTGCCTGTCCGCTATCCTCGGCCCCTCAACTGGCGACGTGGCCGAGTGGTTTAGGCAACGGCCTGCAAAGCCGTGTACATGAGTTCGATTCTCATCGTCGCCTCCGATCCCCGAGTGGGCCCTGCCCGCTCGGGGATTCGTGTTTGACGACTCGTCGTGTCGGGGTACCGCCCCATTCATGGCTGACGACACGACCCAACAGGAAACCGTGGAGCGACCGGCACCGGCACCGACGGTGGCGGTCCAGACCGCAACAGGGTTCACCGAAGCCGAGGTGGTCGAACTCCGACGGCGTTTGAACGAACCGGCCGACAGCCACGGATCGAGCCGGTTCGCGTGGTTCCTGATCGGCTTCGTCGCTGCGCTCGCATCGATCGCCGTGGCGGCGCTCGTGTTCCTCGCCATCTCCGACGAAGACGACGACGGCAACATCAACCTCGACGTCCCTGCCGTCGACGTCGAGGTCGACGGCTGAACCTCCGACGCTGCTCACAACTCGACGACGTGGGTTCGTCCCCGTCCCGGCAGCGCCTACGAGTCCGATGATGCCACGTGGCCGCCGCGCCGTCGACGGGCCACCACGACCAGCGTGGCGACGACAGCGAGACCCCCGAGCCCGACGACCATCAGGACGGAGTCGCCGCCGCCGTCGCCGTTGCCGGACGTCGTGTCCTGCGGGCTCGTCGACGAGCGACCCGCCACCGATGCTGTAGACGTCGTGGGCGTGGCGGGCGTCGCGCGGTCGGCCAGGGCGTCAGCCATCGCAGCGAACGCAGGCTTGGGCTCGTCGTCGGCATCGAACCAGAGCGCACCGCCGAACGCACCGCCTGTCTCTGCAGGAATCGGCGAGAACCGGTCGCTGATGCCCCACGTGACGAACGAGGTGCAGTCGGGAGCGTCGGCGCAGGCCGTCAACGCGTCCGCGTAGACGGTGGCCTGGAACTCGAGGGCCTCGGCACTGTCGATCTCGGTGACCGGCAGCGGCACGTCGAACTCGGTGACCCCCCACTGCAGTCCCAGATCCGTGACCCAGGCACTGAGTTCCGAGAAGTCCGCGGGGTCCGGTGAGAACAGGTGTGACTGGAACCCGATCCCGTCGATCGGGGTATCCGCCGCGACGAGCGCAGCTGTTCGATCGCGTACACCGACGCATTTCGGAACCAGCTCGCAGGTGCTCCGGGACGCGTTGGCGCCCGGAACGATCGGAACGCCCGCAGCGACAGCATCCTGCGTCACTGCGAGGTCGTCGTAGAAGTCGTCGTAGAACAGGAGCGCCTCAGGGTCGGCCGCGTCTGCCGCAGCGAACGCAGTTCGGAGATGATCGTCGCCGATGATCTGCTGCCAGACCGTGGGACGCAGGGTTCCGTCGGGAAGGAACGCCTCGCCCACCACGTCCCACTGTGTGATCACGCCGGGGTTGCGTTCACGGAAGTGTCCGACGACGGCGGTCACATGGTCCCGCAACACCTCGCTCAACGTCTCGGGGGTCCAGTCGCCGTCACGCACCCACCCGGGAACGTCGCCTCCGATCAGCTCATGACCGCGTACGGTCAGGCCGTTCTCGACGGCGAAGTCGACGATCGCCTCGGCGCGGGTGAAGTCGAAGACACCGCGTTCGGGCTGCACCGTCGCCATCGACAGGTCGCCGCTCGTTGACACGAGCGTGACGTGTTCGGTGAGCAGTTCGCGATAGGACTCGTCGCTCAGAGCATCGGCGTCGACGGCCGCACCCAGTGCGAGCCCGGCATCGTCAGCGAGCGCTCGCAGTGACACGGACTGGGCAGTGACGATCGGTGCGAACGTCATCGACACCGCAGTGGCAACGCCGGCGAGCACCACGATCGACGAGATGATCAGTCGCCGCAACGGAGCGGCAGCGAGGACGTGGACAGGTCGTTCGTTCGTCATGGGAATCGGACCGACCGTAGTTGCGCGATGTCGGCACCGGGCGGCACGTCCATCCACATTCGTGTGCCACCCGAACGTCGGCGCCGGGTATCCTTCGAGGAGGATCAACGCACCGTATGACAACGAGCTCCTCCTCCACGACCGTCGTCGTTCCCGGCACCCATGTGATGACGGCCCTCGTCGGACCGCGCGACCAACACCTGCGTCAGATCGAGCAACGGTTTCCGACAGCACGCATCAGCGTGCGCGGCAACGAGGTCCGGATCTCGGGCGAGGAACCTGCCGACGTCGTCACCGTGTCGAACCTGTTCGAGGAGCTCTCGACGCTGTTGCAGTCCGGCCAGCAGCTCGACGATGTCACGCTCGACCGGGTGATGACCATGGTGGGCGCCAGCGAACGGCCGAGCGAGATTCTCGGGCATCAGGTGCTGCGAGGCGCCAAGGGCCGACAGGTGAAGCCGAAGACCGCAGGTCAGAAGCGCTACATCGACACGATCGCCGAGAACGTGATCACCTTCGGGCTCGGCCCCGCCGGCACGGGCAAGTCGTGGCTCGCGGTGGCGATGGCAGTGCGGGCGCTGCAGGCCAAGGAGGTGCAGCGCATCATCCTCACCCGTCCCGCGGTCGAGGCCGGTGAGCGGCTCGGGTTCCTTCCTGGCGACCTGATGGCGAAGATCGACCCGTACCTGCGCCCGCTCTACGACGCGCTCTACGACATGCTCGACCCCGACGCGGTGCAACGTCTACTCGAACGTCAGGTGGTCGAGGTGGCCCCGCTGGCGTTCATGCGCGGCCGTACCCTCAACAACAGCTTCATCATCCTCGACGAGGCCCAGAACGCCACCCCCGAGCAAATGAAGATGTTCCTGACGCGCATCGGCTTCGGCTCGCGGGTCGTCGTCACCGGCGACACGACGCAGGTCGACGTACCGACCGGGAAGAGTGGGCTGGCGGGGCTCGAGAAGACGCTCACCGGCATCGACGGGCTGGCGTTCGTGAAACTGACGGGGTCGGACGTCGTTCGACACAAGATCGTCGCCGACATCGTGGCGGCCTACGAGCACCACGACGCCCGGCCGGCCGTCGGCTGAGCCGCGGCTGATGGGCGCTCGGCGATGACCTCGGCCCCGCTGACCGTCGTGGCCGGCGACGACCGCAGCGCCGACTCGGGGGACGTGTCCGTCGACGTCGAGCGCTGGCGCCGGCTGGCGTTGGCGGTGCTGCGCGACAGCGAGGCGGAGGGCGAACTCACCTTGACCTTCGTCGATCGCGACGACATCGCCGAACTCAACGCCGAGTACATGGGCAAGAACGGACCGACCGACGTGTTGTCGTTCCCGATGGGCGACGAGCCGCTCGACGGCGTGCCGACGCTGCTCGGCGACGTGGTGATCAGCCCGGCGATCGCCGCCGAGCAGTTCGCCGAGCACGCCGGCACTCTCGACGACGAGCTGGCGCTGCTCGTGGTCCACGGCGTGTTGCACGTGCTCGGCCACGACCACGCAGAACGCGACGAGGCCGAACTGATGCGCGACCGGGAACTCGACCTCCTCGAACGATTCCACTGGCACGGCGGCGCCCCCGTCGGCTTCCGCCAGACTCACGACTGAGAGCCTGCCGTGCGACCGGCCCGAGAGGTAGGTTGCGGAGGTGACCTGGCCGACCGGTCCGCCCCCGATGCCGCCACCAGGTTGGTACGACGACCCCGAGCAGCCACTGACGTGGCGCTATTGGGACGGCGCCGCCTGGAGTGAGCACCGGTCTCCGCAGTGGACGCCCCCGGTGCGCGACCCGAGGTCGTTCTCGGCGTGGTTCGAGCGATCGTTCGCATGCGTCAAGCTGGCCCTGCGTCGCGTCGGATTGTGGCTGGTCGGGATGTGGGCTCTGGCATCGGTGTCGACGCTGGTCGCCGGCGTGGTGCTCTTCACCAGCGCCGACGGGAGCGAACTGCGCGAGCTGCTCGGGTTCGATGACGGTTTCGGCACCACGACCACGCTGACCGAATCACAGGCGGATCGGGTCGCAGATCTCTTCGGCGAGCTCTTGGTGGCAGCGATCCCGTGGATCATCATCGTCGCCATCGTGTACGCGGTGATCGGCGCGTGGTCGTGGGCGATCGTCGCCCGAGTCGCCGCCCAGCACGTCGGCGCCCGGCTGGTCGTCGATCCTCGTTCGAACGACGAGCAGGTCGCCGAGCTGCACGCCGAGTCCGTCGGCGAGATCGCCACCGCCTCGCTGCGTCGGGTTCCTGCGGTGATCGGCTCGTCGGTGGTGCTCGGCCTGGTGTTCCTCGCGCTCCTGGTTGCTGCCACCGTGCCGATCGTGTTGGTGGTCGCTCTCGGCGGTGGTGCGGCCGCAATCGTCCTGACGGTGTCGTTCGTGGTCGTGGGGATGATCGCAGTGGGTGTCTGGTTGGGGGGCCGGCTCGCCCTCGCCCCGGTGATCGCAGCGTTGGGTGGCGACGGCATCGGTGTCCGTCGCAGTTGGGACGTCACCGACGGCCAGTTCTGGTACGTCCTCGGACGGGTGATCGTGGCGGCGCTGATCGCCGGAGCCATCGGGCAGGTGGTCGGCTTCGCCACCAACGTCGCGTTCGTCTTCGACGTGATCGTGCTGCTGACGATCTCGCTCGTGCTGCAGACCGTGGTGTCCGTCATCAGCATCGTCATCCAGGTGTCGGCGATGGTGGTGACGCTCGACCAGTCCGACCGGGCAGACCAGGCCGATCGGATCGGGCTCGCCGGCGCGGCTGGTGGCATGAGCGGGCGCCGTTGACCGGTTCGTCGGCTCGGCTCCGGTGGTCGTAGTTTCGGCGGCCATGGAGATCTCACTGGACGGAAAGGTCGCGCTGGTCACCGGCGCCTCGAAGGGCATCGGCAAGGCGATCGCGACATCGCTCGCAGCGTCCGGGGCGAAGGTGATGATCAACAGCCGCAAGCAGGATCAGCTCGAAGCGGCACGGGCCGAGATGACCGGTGACGTCGAGATCTTCGCTGCGAACGCTGGGGACGCCGATTCGGGCGAACGCGCGGTCACCGCCACGATCGAACGCTTTGGTGGTCTCGACATCCTCGTGAACAACGCTGCCACGAACCCGTACTACGGACGCACACTCGACGTCGACAAGGGTCGCTTCGACAAGACGTTCCAGGTCAATCTCGAAGCACCGCTGCTGTGGTGTCGGGCGGCATGGGAGCAGTCGTTCAAGGAGCGCCCGGGCACGATCATCAACATCGCCTCGGTCGGTGGTCTGCGCACCGACGGCGGCGGCCTCGGGATCTACAACCTCACCAAGGCGGCGCTGATCCACATGACGCGCCAGCTCGCGTCCGAACTCGGGCCGACCAGAGTCGTGGGGATCGCTCCCGGCCTGGTGGTCACGGACTTCGCGCAGGTACTGGTCGACAACTTCGGCGAGCAGTTGGCAGCGCGCATGCCGCTCGAGCGGCTCGGCGATCCCCAGGACATCGCCAACCTCGCGACGTTTCTCGCCAGCGATCTGTCGAGCTGGATCACCGGTGAGACCTACGTCATCGACGGTGGCGCCGGCGTCGCCGCCGCCGGCTGAGTCACCGAACCAACACCGCGCCCTCGGCCCCGAAAAACCCCGAAATGTCGCGTCGTTGTTGCGCTGAGCGACACGATCGCGGGATTTTTCGGACTGAAGGGGAGAGGTCAGGGGCCGGTTTCAGTGGCGACGGAGTTTGCCGAGTGTGGTGCGCGGCAGTGACTCGACGACGCGGAGACGCTTGGGTGCCAGGAAGGCCGGGTGACGTCGTTTGACGTGGGCGCGGATCGAATCCAGGGTGGGTGGGTCGCCGACGGGGACGACGACGGCCTCGACGACTTGCCCCCATTCCGGATCGGGGAGGCCGCGTACCATCACGTCGGCCACGTCGGGATGATCCGCCAGCGCTGCCTCGACCGCTTCGGGCCAGACGTTCTCGCCGCCGGTGATGATCAGGTCACCGCGCCGGCCCGCGACGTGCAGACGACCGTCGGGGAGCCATTCGCCGAGATCACCGGTGGCGAGCCAACCGTCGACGTCGAGCGGCGAGGTGCCGTCGCGGTACCCGCGGAGCAGCATCGGTGCCCGGAGTCGGATCTCGCCGTCCGGAGCGATGTCGACCTCGACCCCGTCGAGCGGTACGCCGTCGTAGACCACCCCGCTCCCGGTCTCGGTCATTCCGTAGGTGGTCACGCAGTTCGCCGGGCGTTCGGCCGGTGGTCGACTGCCTCCGAGCACGATCTGACGGAATCGGGTGGCGTCGATGCGCGCGAGCGCCGTCGCCACGAGTGACACCAGGGTGGCGCCCGACCGTTCTGCCGCGGTTGCATCGAACCCTGGGAAGACCGTGAGCTTCGTCCCGGTCGTCAGCGCTCTGGTCACGACCGACAGCCCGCCCACGTGCGAGAGCGGTAAGCACGCCAGCCAGTGGTCGTCGGAACGTACGTCGAGCCGATCACTGGTCGCGACAGCGGACGCAGCAACCGCCTCGTGGGTGAGGACGACCCCCTTGGGCGCACCCGTGGAGCCGCTGGTGGCGACGACGATCGCATCGCCGGGCTCGACGTCGTCGCCGACGCGCATCGCTGCACAGAGTGCGTGTCGGGCCGCTGCCGTCAGCCGTTGATCCACCGGGAACGCAGCGTCCCCTGCATCCCAGACACGCCTCAACTCGTCGACGAACGCCGGTCCTCCCGGGAGGTCGATCGCGACGAGGCGGCTCACGCGGTCTTCGGGTCGATCGGGGTGATCGGGCCGACGAACGACTCGATCTCGGCCGCGATGGTGAGGCATCGGAGATCGGTGAAACGGTCTCCCATCACCTGGACACCGACCGGGAGCCCGTCGACCACGCCTGCGGGCGTCACCACCGCCGGCGTGCCGAGCAGGTTGGACGGCAGGACCGGGCGGATCGTGTTCGTCATCAGCTCGACGCCGGTCTCGGGATGGAGATCGGCGCCCGCCGAGAAGGCGTGCTGCGCCCACGTGGGCGAGAGCAGCACCGGGTGATCCTGATGGAATGCCGCCCACTGTCGCATCAGGGCGTATCGCTCGGCGTGCATCAGGTGCGTTTCGGGAAGCCGGGTGGGTTCGGATGACTCGTCGAACATCTTGAGCAACGACATGGCGTCGGGACCGAGTACGAGGGGGAGGAGGTCCTTCTGCGCTCGGATGTCGTCGATCATCAACATGCGCCAGAGATCGATCGAGCGTTCGTAGTTCGGGGGCGTCGCCTCGATCACCTCGTGGCCGAGATCGGACAGGTGGTCGGCCACGGATCGGATCGCTCCGGCGATGCCTGGATCGGTCGTGCCGCCGGGAGGATCGGTCATCACGGCGATTCGTAGGCGCTGGGCCGGTTCCGCGTCGACGAGGACGGCGCTGACGCTGCGTGGATCACGCCAATGCCGGCCCGCCAGGATTTCCAGTCCGGCACGAACGTCGGCGACGCCACGCGCCATCGGTCCTTCCACCACCATCAGCTGGGCCGAGAGTGTCAAGTCCTCTGGTGGCACCACGGTGGCCATCGGGATCACACCAATGGTCGGCTTGAGCGACGAGATCCCGCAACAGTGGGCCGGATTGCGGAGTGAACCGCCGATGTCGTTGCCGATCCCGATCGGGCTCATTCCCGAGGAGATCGCCGAACCCTCGCCACCGCTCGAGCCGCCGGCAGTCACGTCCGGGTGCCACGGGTTGCGGGTGAGACCGTGGAGTTCGGAGTCGGTGTGGACCCGCAGGCCGAAGTCGGGCAGGTTGGTGCGAGCGAACGGAATGGCGCCGGCGGCGCGCATCCGCTCGACGGTCGGTGCATCGATCGGGGCGACGGCGTCCGCCAACGCCTTGACTCCCTGTGTCGTGGGGGTGCCGGCAAGGTCGATGTTCTCCTTGACCGTGCACGGGACGCCGTGCAGTCGACCGAGGTCGTGGCCGGCAGCGACGGCAGCATCGGCGGCGTCTGCTGCTGCCCGCGCCTCGTCGGCGAGGACTCGCACGATCGCGTTGAGCGTGCCGTTGCAGCGGTCGACCCGGGCGAGGTGGGCCTCGAGCACGTCCCGGCTCGAGACGGCTCGGGTGCGGATCTGTTCCGCGAGTTCGAGTGCTCCTAGTTGCCACAGCTCCGTCACGGCTCCATCATTGCGCACAGATGAATCGTTGGATCACCGGAGCGCGGCCCCGGACGTTGCCCGCGGCGGTGGTTCCCGTCGCCGTCGGTGCTGCTGCGGCAGTCGGTGAGCCGACCGATGTGGTGTGGTGGCGTGTGGCGGCAGCGCTGTTCGTCAGTCTCATGCTGCAGATCGGCGTGAACTTCGCGAACGACTACAGCGACGGTGTACGGGGTACCGACGACGTCCGTGTCGGCCCGACCCGGTTGGTCGCGAGCGGCCTCGCCGGCGCACCGGCGGTCAAACGTGCTGCGATGCTGTCGTTCGCGGCAGCCGCCGTGGCCGGCTTGGCGATTGCGGTGTCGACGTCGCTCGTTCTCCTGCTCGTCGGCGCAGCTGCCATTGCTGCGGGCTGGTTCTACACCGGCGGGCCCAAGCCGTACGGCTACCTGGGTCTGGGCGAGGTGTTCGTGTTCGTGTTCTTCGGTCTCGTCGCCACGGCAGGTACGACCTACGCCGCGATCGAGTCGGTCACGGCGCTCTCGCTCGTGATGGGGTGCGCCGTCGGCTCGTTCGCGTGCGCACTGCTCGTCATCAACAACCTGCGCGACATCCCGACCGATCGTGTGGTGGGCAAGAGGACGCTGGCCGTCCGACTCGGCGACCAACGCACCCGGTGGTTCTACGCGCTGCTGATCGGAGGGGCGTTCGTGCTGTCGGCTGTCGGCGCGATCTGGCGAGCCCCGGTGCTGGTCGGCCTGCTCGCCGTGCCGCTGACGATCAGCCCGATCCGGTCGGTACTCGGCGGCGCCACCGGCGGTGCGCTGATCCCCGTGCTCGGCGAGACCGGCAGGCTCCAACTGGCCTGGGGCCTGCTCGTCACCGTCGGCCTGGTGCTCTAGACCAGGTCGGCCGACACCGGTCAGACCCGCGTCGGTCCGTCGAGCCAGTCGGCGATGGCGTTCACGGTCGCGTCGGGCCGTTCGAGATGGACGCTGTGGCCTGCAGCTGGGATGACCACGAGCTCGGCATCGACGATGCCGTCGACCAGACGCCGCCCGAGTTCGGTGAACTTCGTGTCGTACTCGCCGACCAGCACGAGTGTTGGGCACACGATCTCGCCGAGGCGGGCCCAGAGCGGTGTCTGCGAGCCGGTTCCGGTCGCCCGGAGGCTTGCTGCGAGCCCGGCGGCGCTGTTGCGGACACGGTCGGCGCGCTGGGCGGTTGCTTCGGTCAGGCCGGCGAACAGTGGGTTGGCGAGCCACTCGTCGACGAACGTGGGGACGCCGACGTCTTCGATGTGGACGGCGAGGAGAGCGTCGGCATCACGTCGTGCTGCACGCTCGGCGGGGTCGTCGATCCCGGCCGTGGCGCCGATCAGCACCAGGCGCTCGACCGTGCCGGGGTGTGACAGCACGGCATGGAGAGCGGTGCGTCCGCCCATCGAATAGCCGACGTAGGTCCCGATGCCTCCGACCCGGCAGAGTCGGTCGGCGCTGGCCCACAGGTCGCTGTCGGCCGGGGGAGCCGCGTCGCCGTGACCCGGCAGATCGACGGCGAGGGTCTCCGTTCCGGGCAGACGCGCCCGGAGCGTCCGCTCGAACGGTTCCCACGACCTGGCGGTCTGCGTGAAGCCGTGGGCGAGGACGAAGCGGCTCGACCCGTCGACGATCTCGTGAGGCATCAGGTCTGCTCGGCGACCGCCTGGTCGGCCATCTTGCGGAGCACCTGGGCGAACGTCTCGGGCTCCTGCGCACCCGGGATTGCCCACCGACCGTTGACGACGTAGGTCGGTACCGCGGTGATGCCGTTGTCGTGGGCGACGTCGAGCTCGGCGCGGACTTCGTCGGTGCCGCGCCCGGACGACAGGAACTCGGACACCTCGTCGTGGTCGAAGCCCACCTCGGCGGCACAGTCGGCGAGCACGTCCGGGTCGCCGATGTTCTGACCGTCGTGGAAGTAGGCCCGCAACAACCGCTCCTTCATCGCGTCCTGGGCGACGGGTGAGTCCGGTCGGCCCGCCAACCAGATCAGACGGTGGGCGAGCAGCGTGTTGGCCCGCAGGGCCCGGTCCATCCGGAATTCGAGGCCGACGTCGGCGGCGCGTTCGGACACGTTGGCGATGATCGCCGCCGCGCGCTGTGGGCCACCGAACTTCTTCGCGTAGGCATCGAGCACCGGGCCGGCCTCGTCCGGTGCAGCGGTGGGATCGAGCTGGTACGGGTGATAGGACACGTCGAAATCGACGTCGACGCCCGCGTCGGCCAGTTCCGCCTCGACCTGCTCGAGCCCTGACGCGAACTTGCGCTTGCCGATGTAGCACCACGGACACACCACGTCGGACCACACCTCGACGGTCACCGTCGGCCGCTGCGTGTCCTGGTTCGAGATCACCGTCATGTTCGACACGGTATGCGCCTATCGTCTGTCGACAATGGTCGGCGCCGCAGATCCACGCCCCGAGGACGTCCAGGCGACGTTCTGTGCGACGCTCGTCGACGAATGGCTCGCACTCGGTGTGCGCCACGCGGTGGTCGCTCCGGGATCGCGCTCGACGCCGATGGCGCTGGCGCTCACCGATCGCCACGAGATGCGAGTGCACGTGGTGCACGACGAGCGATCGGCGGGCTTCGTGGCGCTCGGGCTGGCGCTCGACGGTGATCCGGCGCTGCTGCTCTGTACCAGCGGCACGGCGGCGGCCAATTTCTATCCTGCGGTGGTCGAAGCCGGGCTCTCCGAGGTCCCGATGATCGTGCTCACTGCAGATCGCCCCGAGGAGCTCCGGGGAGTCGGTGCGCCCCAGACCATCGACCAGGTCGACCTGTTCGGTCGCCACGTCGTGTGGTCGCGCGACCCCGGTGTTCCCGATGACGGCGAGCGATCGCTCTGGAGAGAGCTGGCGGTGGACGCGCACAGACACGCCATCTCGGGCCCGGTGCAGCTGAACCTGGCGTTCCGCGAGCCGTTGCTCGGTGTCCCGGGCGAGCTTCCGGCGCGCGTTGCCGGCGGACCGGCGGCGCCGGCTGCTGCTCGACTCGCTGATCCGGGCGTGGCCCTGTCGACCCGGCGCGGCCTGATCCTCGCCGGCGGTCGCCACGGGCTGGACCGGAACACGCTGTCGACGTTGTCGGAACGAACCTGCTGGCCGGTGATCGCGGACCCCATCTCGCAGCTGCGCGACCTGCCCGGATCGATCTCGACTGCCGATGCCGTGCTGCGCAACGACCGGTTCGCTGCCGACCACCTGCCCGACGTCATCGTGAGGGTGGGGCGTCCTGCGGCTTCGAAGGTCCTCGCCCAGTGGACCAAGCGAGCCACCGATGCCGGCGCGATCCTCGTCCAGGTCGGTGGCCCCGGCGTGATCGACCCCGACCACAACGTCTCTGCGGTCGTCTCGATCGACGATCTGCTGGCCGCGGCGCCGTCCGCCTCCGACGGGACCACACCGTGGCACGAGTCGTGGACCGCAGCCGACCGAACGGCCGACGCTGCGATCATCGAGAGTCTCGGCCGATTCGACGAGTTGACCGAACCGGGCGTGGCCAGAACCGTCGCCGACACGGTTCCGGCCGATGCCGACCTCGTGGTCGCGTCGTCGATGCCGGTCCGCGATCTCGAGTGGTTCGGCGGGAGCAGCGCACGCGCCCACGCCAACCGCGGCGCAAATGGCATCGATGGTGTGCTGGGCACTGCGCTCGGCCGGGCGCTCGCGGGCGGCACGACGTTCGTCCTGCTGGGCGACCTCGCCTTCGTGCACGACAGCAACGCCCTGGTGGGCCTCGAGCACCGTGACGCCGACCTGCGCGTCGTGGTCGTCGACAACGACGGTGGTGGCATCTTCTCGTTCCTGCCGCAGGCGGCCGCCTTGTCGGACGATCGGTTCGAGCAGCTCTTCGGCACGCCCCTCGGTGTCGACGTCGTCGCGCTCGCTGCGTCGTACGGCCTCGACACCCGGACGGTGCAGGCCGCCGACGAACTCGTCGAGCAGCTCGCCCGACCTGGCCCGTGGGTGTGCCGCGTGCCGACCGACCGGCGTCACAACGTGAAGGTCCACGCCACACTCCACGCGGCGGTCACCGCTGCGATCGATGACCGTTGAGGGCGGGTCGAGTCAAGGAGCGCGGACGTCCTGTCGCGCTGCGCTGCGCCGCGCTCAGGGCCGCACGATGGCGCTGAGCATCGCCTGGAACTTGGCCTGCGTCTCGGCGAGTTCGGTCTGCGGGTCGCTGTCGGCCACGATGCCGCCACCGGCGACGAGGCGCGCCGAGTGGCGGTCGTCGGACAGCTCCGCGCAACGGATGGCAACGGCCCACGTGCCGTTGCCACCGGCGTCGACCCAGCCCACCGCGCCACCGTAGGGGCCACGTTCGAAGCCTTCGACCCGCTCGATCAGTTCGATCGCCTCGTCGCGGGGGTGTCCGCCGAGCGCCGGCGTCGGCGACAGGGCTCGCACCAGTTCGACCACGGTGGGGCCCGGCTGCGAGAGCATGCCCTCCATGCGGGTGCCGAGATGCTGCACGTTGGCGACGGTGACGATCGACGGCTCCGGCTCCCAGTCGAGGTAGCTGGCCCAGGGCAGCAGTGTGTCGTGGACGACGTCGATCACCACACGGTGTTCGATCTGGTCCTTGGTGCTCTCGACGAGTTCGGCAGCGATGCGGGCATCGTTGTCGACGTCGCCGGTTCGCGGGGCGGTGCCGGCCAGCGGATGCGAACGCACGATGGGCCCGTCGACCTCGACGAGCAACTCGGGTGATGCACCGATGAATCCGTCGATCGAGTAGCGGTAGCTCGATCCGAACGACGCCCGCAACCGCCGCAACACGGCGTGGACGTCGATGGGCTCGCTCGATCGCACCGTGATCGGCCGCGCGATGACCGCCTTGGTCAGTTCGCCGTTGCGCACGGCGTCGCGAGCCGCAGCCACTGCGGCCAGGTAGTCATCGACGTCGACGGCGGGTTCGATCGACCAGTTCGCAGCGCTCGGAGCCGATGGTTCGCGATGCTCGAGCGCCGCGCGGACGTGGTCGGCGACATCGTCAGTGTCGTCGTCGACGGTCGTGACGGTGGTGGTGCCGTCGGGGCTCTTGCGGAACAGCACCCTCGGGACGACGAGCCGTGCCGTGGCGCCGGGGACGAACGGGACGGATCCGACGGCGACCGGGCCGCACCCCGGCACGGTCGAGTCGTGATCGATGCTCGCAAGGAAGTCGACCGCGTCGTCGACGGCGACCGTTGCGGCGAGTCCGCGACCGGCGATGCCGACGGCGTTGCGCACGAACAGCACCCCGTCGCCGCCGGCGATGTCGTTGAGGTCGACCGGACGGTCGACGTAGTCCGACAGCGGGCGCGTGACCGCCTTCATCGATCTCGAGTGGCGACCAGCAACTGGGTCAGTCCGCCCGAGAGTTGGGCATGCTGGGCGTCGCCGAACCCGGCGCTGCGCAACGACCCCAGCATCTCGTCGGGCGACGGCAGGTAGGCGACGCTCTTCGGGAGGTAGCGGTAGGCGGCGCCGTCGGACAGCAGCGCCCCGATGCGTGGGACGATCTTGCCGAAGTAGATGTCGTTGCCCCGCCGCACGACGGCGTTGCTGGGCACACTGACGTCGAGCAGTGCGATGCGGCCGCCAGGTCGTACCGCCCTGCCCAATTCGGTGAAGAAGGTGGGCAGATCGAGCAGGTTCCGCAGTGCGAACCCGCACGTGACTCCGTCGACGGACGCATCGGGCACGGGCAGACGCAAGATGTCGGTCTGGACTCTCGGTGCCCCCGACCGATCGGCACTCAACATCCCGAAGCTCAGGTCCATCGAGATCGGGCGGACACCCTCGGCGGCGAGGTCGATGCACAGGTCACCCGTGCCGCTCGCGAGGTCGAGCACCACGCTGCCGGCGGGGAGCGCGAGGTCGCGCACCGTCCGCTTGCGCCATCGAACGTCGAGGCGGAACGAGATGATGCGGTTGAGGCGGTCGTACTTCGGGGCGATCGCATCGAACATCCCCTGGACGGCGGCGACCTTCTCGTCGCCCTGGGGGAGTTCGTCGGTGTCCCAGGAGGGGCGTGTCGCTGCCGGATCGGTCACCTGGCTCAGGTTACGGGCTCGGCGGCAACCTGCTTGGCCCACCGGTAGTCGGCCTTGCCGCTCGGCGACCGCACGATCTCGTCGACGTAGCGGATCTCCTTGGGCAGCTTGTAGCGGGCGATGTGCCGAGCGGCGGCTGCACGGAGCGCTTCGTCGTCGACGGTGTGCCCACGCCGGATGCGCACGATCGCAACCACCTCGTTGCCCCACCGCTCGCTGGGGCGGCCGGCGACGATGCAGTCGTACACGCCCGGGTGCGACTTGATCGCTGCTTCGACCTCTTCGGCGAAGATCTTCTCGCCACCGGAGTTGATGGTGACCGAGTCGCGTCCGTGGAGCTCGACGATGTTGCCGTCCAGCAGCCGGGCGCGATCACCCGGAATGGCGTAACGCACGCCTTCGACGACGGGATAGGTGCGCGCTGTCTTGTCCGGGTCGCCGAGGTAGCCGAGGGCGAGTCGGCCGGTCTTGGCCAACCAGCCGATCTCGGGGTCGTCGGCGGCGAGCACCCGGTCGAGGTCGGCCGACAACACGACGTTGCCCGGGGTGATCTCGAATGTCCCTGTCGTCGCACCGCCGCCCGTGGACACCTGCGACACCTGGCCGCCGGCCTCTGACGAGCCGAGACCGTCGACGATCATGAGCGTGGGCAGGTGTGAGAGGAATTCATCCTTGAGGTTCGCGCTGAGCGGCGCGCCGCCCGACAACACCACCGTCAGCGACGAGAGGTCATACGGGCGTCCGGCCGTCGGCTCGTGCAGTTCGTCGAGCAGTGGTCGAGCGAACGCATCGCCCACGATCAGCAGGAAGTTGATGCGTTCTCGTTCGACCATCGACCAGATGTCGACCGGGTCGAGCCGTTCGGGAACGGACTGCACGAACACGGTGCCCCCGCCGAGCCAGGTGCGAAAGCTCATCCAGTGTCCGGCGCCGTGCATGAACGGGGGAGCGAGCAGGGCCTGCAGCCCGGTGTTGGCCTCGGCGACGAACTCGTCGACCGACGCCGCGGTCTTCGAGCCGCCGAAGCACTCGACCATGGCGTCGCCGTTACGCCACATCACGCCCTTGGGCATGCCCGTGGTGCCGCCGGTGTAGAGCATGTAGAGGTCGTCGGGGCTCCACTCGACGTGCGGTCGTGCCGGTGAAGCTGCGGCGAGCGCGTCCTCGTACCAGACAGCTCCGGGCAGCAGCGGGTGGCCCGAGTCGTCCGGGACCTGCAGGATCACGCGTAGCTTCGGCAGTCGATCGAGCACCTCGGCGAGGGTCGGCGTGAACACCGAGTGCACGACGACGGCGCTCGCTTGCGAGTCGTCCAACAGGTAGAGCAGCTCCTCGGCCACGTAGCGGTAGTTGACGTTCAGCGACGCCACCCGGGCCTTGAGCGCTCCGAGCATCGCTTCGAGGTACTCGTTGCCGTTGTGGAGGTAGATCGCCAGGTGATCCTGTCCGCTCTCGTGACCTGCGAGATCCCCGCGCTCGGTGTGCACGCCCAAGCCCTCAGCGATCAGGTGGTTGGCCAGCCGTCGTGTGCGTTCGGTGATCTCGGCCCACGAGTAGCGGCGATCGCGGAACACCAGGCAGTCGGCATCGGGGCGAGAGGCTGCGATCGCCTCGTGCACCTCGGCCAGGCCGAACTCGACCGGTGATTGACCATTCCCCACATGTGCCACCGACGAAAGGTATGGCCGACACTCGGCCTGACTCAAATCCGGTGACCCAGGTGCCTGACACCGGTGTGACCGGATCAGTCGCTGAGCACGCCGCGGATGGTGTCGACGACCTGCTCGGCGCTGGCGCCCGGCGTGATCACTGCGGCGATGCCTGCTGCTCGCAGGGCCTCGACGTCCTGGTTGGGCACGATGCCACCGACGATCACGGGGATCTCGCTGCCGAGTTTGCGGACCTCGTCGACGACGAGGGGAGCGAGGGTCATGTGTGCTCCGGACAGCATCGACAGCCCGATCGCGTCGACGTCTTCGTCGACGGCGGCGGACGCCACGGTCTGAGGGGTCTGGAAGAGCCCCGTGTAGATCACTTCGTAGCCCGCGTCGCGCAGGATGCGCGCCACGACCTTGATGCCTCGGTCGTGGCCGTCGAGGCCGACCTTGGCGACGAGGATGCGCTCACTCATGTTGGCCTCGATGCTCAGATCACGGGGACTTCGGTGTGGCGGCCGAACACGTCGGCCATGGCGCTCATCATCTCGCCGAGGGTCGCGTACGCCGTCGAGGCTTCGATGAGGGTGGGCATCAGGTTGATGTCGGGGTCGGCGGCTTGGGTGCGAAGCTTGGTGAGCACCGCATCGACGGCGGTCTGATCGCGATCCTGGCGGATCGTGTCGAGGCGCTTGCGTTGTTTGGTTTCGTCGGCGTTGGAGATGCGCAGGATGTCGAGATCGTCGTCGTCGTTGCCCTCGGTGAAGCCGGACACGCCGACGATCACCCGTTCGCCCGAGTTGAAGGTTCGTTCGAGTTCGTAGGCGGAGTCGGCGATGCGCCCCTGGAACCAGTTCTCGTCGA
>CAZJUC010000022.1:19937-24394 GCA_964549065.1 uncultured Ilumatobacteraceae bacterium | reverse complement strand
GAGATCGCAGCGAGGCCGTACACCGCCCGGGGAAGACGGGCTCGGCGAACCTCCCAGGCAAAGATGAGCCCAGCCGCCACGTACGCAAGCGAACTCCACGCGTTGACGTCTTGTTCGAGGAACCAGTCGTCGCGGGTTTCGCAGTCCGATGTCGCCTCGCTCACCGCAGGTCCCGCCGGTGTCACACAGTGGTCGTCGACGACGCCGAACTCGGCGAACGCACGCCGGTCGCCCACGCCTGGCGCAGCGACTCGCGGCGGCGGTCGACGTCGGCGAACTGCGCGATGACGCCGCCGACGACGAGACCGCCGTAGATCACGTACCACCACCAGTCGTCGGCGAGATTCTCGGTGGTCGTCCCGATGTCGAATTCGTCGACCTCGACCGTGCCGAACAACAACATCAGCCCGGTCACGATCGTGCTCGCGCCGGCGAGCGCCGTCAGCACGGTGAGCAACACCATCGGCAGGTCGCCGGCGAGAGCGACCAGCGCCAACACCACGGCGAGCACCACACCGCTCAGCACGATCACCCACGACCACGTGACACCCAGCGCCACCATCGCGCTGGTGCCGAGCACGAATCCGATCGCCATCATGCCGATCACCACCGACACCTCGTAGTAGAGGTACGCAACCGCCCCGAACACGATGGCCAAGCCGATGCCGACCAGCCAACCGAGCGCGCTCCCGAGGAACCCGGAATCGCCCGCCACGATGCCCGCGCCGAGCATGAACCCGGCGAAGGCACCCCACAGCGGGATCACCAGTCGCATGGCGAGGTAACCGCGAAAGCAGAACACGGCGCCAGTGAGCAGGGCGATGATCCCGACGGCGATGTCATCCATGGGCACACTCTTGCAGAGCCGTCGGACCCTGGTGCGAACCCCGCGTGGGCGCGAGACTGCGGGGCATGGCTGCACACATCGCACTGCTCTGCACCGACGGGTCCGAGCTCGCCCTCCGAGCGATTCGACAGGGGATCGATCTCCTCGCGCCGGCCGATCGGATCGTGGTGGTGTCGGTGGCCTCGCCGATCGACCCCGCGCTGGTCACGGGCACGGGTTTCGCCGGCGGGGTGATGACCTACGACGAGAAGAACGACCTCGTCGAGGCCCAGCGTCTCGCCGCGCAGGCCCAGGTCGACGACACCGTTGCCGAGCTCGGGTTGGGTGACGTCGAGAAGATGGTGGTGAGCGGTGACCCCGGCCACGAGATCTGCATGCTGGCCGAGACGCTGCCGGCGAGTGTGGTGGTGCTCGGCACGCACGGCCACAGCGGCATCAGGCGCGCCATCATGGGGTCGACGTCCGACCACGTCGTGCGGCACTGCGTGTGCCCGGTGCTCGTGCAGGGCGCCGGCTGATCCTGCGCCGGCGGGGCGCGTCAGCAGGTGATGTCGAACACGACGGTCCCGGCTTCGAACTCGGCGGTTCCCCGCACGCTCGTGCCGTCGACCTCGTAGTCGCCGACCACGGTCGAATCGGCATCGACGGTGGCGCTGGCACTGTCCTGCACCACGTTGAACGCGAACGTGCGCTGATCGAGGATCGCGGCGATGTCGACGAAACCGTCCCGGTCGGGCGGATCGACCTCGCACGACATGAAGTCGCCCCCCTCGGCGACGAATCCGTCGACCGGGTAGACCTCCTCGGCCACCGAGACCGTGCCGAACGGTGGCGCCACCCCGACCGGGACCGTGGTCTCCGACAGCACCGGCGAGTCGACCGTGGCGCCCGGTACGGAACCGAAATCCTCGTTCAGGTCGCCGCGTTCGTCGGTGAGCGCGTCGTCGTCGGAGCCGCACGCGGCCAGGACGAGCGGGGCGAGCAGCGCGACGCTCCAGCGTCGGGTGCGTGTTCGTGGAAGTCGCATGGCGCAGGGGTGCCCGGCCCGTTCCGCAGGGAAACGCGATGAGCGATCGCCGTCTGGGCCGCACGCCGTGAGTCGGTCGACTAACCTCTTGCTCGCCGTCGCATCCCGGTCGACGCCTGGCACGTTCTCGAAGGAGCATCCATGCCCAACGGCAAGCCCAACATCCTGATCATCTGGGGTGACGACATCGGTGTCTCGAACCTGTCGTGCTACAGCGACGGGATCATGGGGTACCGCACCCCGAACATCGATCGCATCGCCGACGAGGGCGTGCGTTTCACCGACTACTACGGCGAGCAGAGCTGCACCGCAGGTCGGGCAGCGTTCATCACCGGCCAGAACCCGTACCGGACGGGGCTCACCAAGGTCGGCTTTCCCGGCGCCGACATCGGCCTGCGGGCGCCCGACCCCACCATCGCCACGGCGCTGAAGGCGCATGGCTACGCCACCGGGCAGTTCGGCAAGAACCACCTCGGCGACAAGGACGAGTTCCTGCCGACGATGCACGGTTTCGACGAGTTCTTCGGCAACCTGTACCACCTGAACGCCGAGGAGGAACCGGAGAACGAGGACTACCCGACCGAGGAGGAGTTCCCGAACTTCCGCGAGCGGTTCGGTCCGCGGGGGGTCATCCACTCGTGGGCCAACGGCGACGGCACGCAGCGCATCGAGGACACCGGCCCGCTCACCCGTGAGCGGATGAAGACCGTCGACGAGGAGATCCTGCCCGAGGCGCTGCGGTTCATGGGCGACGCCAAGGAGAACGACACACCGTTCTTCCTGTGGTTCAACACCACCCACATGCACTTCCGCACCCACATCAAGGACGGCAGCCGGGGCAAGGCCGGCCGCTGGCAGTCGGAGTACCACGACGTGATGTGCGACCACGACGAGCTGGTCGGCCAGATCCTCGACTTCCTCGACGAACAGGGCCTCGCCGACGACACCATCGTGATGTACTCCACCGACAACGGCCCGCACATCAACACCTGGCCCGACGCCGGCATGACGCCGTTCCGCAACGAGAAGAACTCGAACTGGGAAGGCGCCTATCGCGTCCCGGCGATGATTCGCTGGCCCGGCGAGATCCCGGCTGGTGAGGTCCGCAACGGGATCGTCAGCCACAACGACTGGTTCGTCACGTTGCTCGCCGCGGCAGGCGACCCCGACATCAAGGACGAGCTGGCGGCGGGCCGCGACCTCGGCGGCACGACCTACAGGGTCCACCTCGACGGTCACGACCAGCTCGACTACCTCACCGGTGCCGCCGACCAGAGCCCACGCCAGCACTTCTTCTACGTGTCCGACGACGGCGACCTCACGGCGTTGCGCTACGACAACTGGAAGATCGTCTTCCTCGAGCAGCGCGCCGTCGGCACGCTGCAGGTGTGGGCCGAGCCCTACACCGAGCTGCGGGTCCCCAAGATCTTCAACCTGCGCACCGACCCCTACGAACGTGCCGACATCACGTCGAACACCTACTACGACTGGCTGATCGACCGGGCGTGGGTGCTCGTCCCCGCGCAGACCTACGTGGCCCAGATGCTGCAGTCCCTCGTCGAGTTCCCACCCCGGCAGGAATCGGCGTCGTTCAACGTCGCGAAGATCATGGAGAAGCTGCAGGCGGGGATCTCGAGCGCGTGATCCGGATCCCGGCGGGGCAGTTCCGCATGGGTTCCGACGAGCACTATCCCGAGGAAGCCCCCGTCCACTCCGTGCGCGTCGACGGTTTCGAGATCAGCCCGACGACGGTGACCAACGAGCAGTTCGCGTCGTTCGTCTCTGCGACGGGCTACACCACCGTGGCCGAGCGTCCGCTCGATCCTGCTGACTTCCCCGGCGCTCCGGCGGAGAACCTCGTGCCCGGCTCGCTCGTGTTCACGACGACGGCAGGCCCGGTCGACCTGCGCCACCTCAGCCAGTGGTGGACATGGACGCCCGGTGCGTCGTGGCGCCGTCCGGAGGGGCCGCGTTCCGCGATCGGCGAACGTGGCGATCACCCCGTGGTGCATGTCGCGTTCGAGGACGCCGAGGCGTACGCGACGTGGGCGGGCGAGGAGCTGCCGACCGAGGCCGAGTGGGAGTACGCGGCCCGTGGGGGAGTGGACGGCCGCGCCTTCGTGTGGGGCGACGACGCCGTGCCCGACGGGCGCTACCTGGCGAACTTCTGGCAGGGTGATTTCCCGTGGCGCAACTCGGAGGCCGACGGGTTCGCCGGCACCGCTCCCGTCGGTTCGTTCCCGGCCAACGACTTCGGGCTGTTCGACATGGCCGGCAACGTCTGGGAGTGGACCACCGACTGGTACTCCGCCCGGCATCCCGACGACGCCGACACGCCGTGCTGTGTGCCCACCAACCCGCGGGGCCCCGACATCGCGGCGAGCTTCGACCGGAACCAGCCGCAGTTCCGTGTGCCGCGCAAGGTGATCAAGGGCGGTTCGTTCCTCTGCGCCGACAACTACTGCCGGCGCTATCGCCCTGCTGCCCGCCGCCCCCAGATGGTCGACACCGGTATGAGTCACATCGGCATCCGCACCATCAAGCGCCTCCACACCAGACCCACCCCCACCACCCCAACCATCA
>CAZJUC010000022.1:0-19837 GCA_964549065.1 uncultured Ilumatobacteraceae bacterium | reverse complement strand
CAGCGTTGCGCCCAGCGCAACGCTGCCGCGCCATTTCGGGGGGAGGAACTCCACATGAGCACCGATCCGTTGGCGTCGTGGAACGACGGGCCGACGAAGACAGCGCTGCTCGAGTTCCTCGCTCTGGCGAACGACGTGCCGGTGGACGACCGGGTCGCCGTGTTCGACAACGACGGCACGCTGTGGTGCGAGAAACCGAACTACGTGCAACTCGAGTTCATGCTCGACGAGTTGGCCAGCGCTGCGGCCGCCGACGTCTCGCTCGGAGCCCGAGAGGAATACCGGGCCTTGCTCGAACACGACACGGCGCTGCAGGCCGAACTCGGCTTGGAGCGCATCGCGCTGGCGCTCGTGGAGCTCTGTGCGGGGATCGGCCCGACCGACTTCGACGAGCGCGTGCGGGCGTTCTTCGCCGGCGCCACCCACCGCGATCGCCGGGTGCCGTACCGGGAGATGCGTTACGCACCGATGCTCGAACTCGTCGAGGCATTGCGGGCGCACGAGTTCGACGTGTTCGTGGTCAGCGGCGGGGGTACCGAGTTCGTTCGCGCGATCAGCCGGGACTTCTACGACGTGTCACCCGACGACGTCGTCGGCACGTTGGTGACCTATGAGTTCGCCCGCGACGGCGCCGGCCGCCCGCACCTCGTCCGCGGCGCCGCCCTCGACGGTTCCGCGGCCAACGAAGGCGAGGTGAAGGTTGCCAACATCCAACGTCATCTCGGGCGGCGCCCAATCTTCGCGGCCGGCAACACCGCCGGCGACCGCGAGATGCTCGAATACGCCCTTGCCGCGGACGGCCCGTCGCTCTCGCTGCTCGTCGACCACGACGACGCCGATCGCGAATACGCCTACGCAGCGCAGGCAGGCACGATCCACTTCGAGGGCGACTTCGTCGAGTTCGGCCGCTCGCTCGGCTGGACGATCGCCAGCATCCGCTCCGACTGGTCGACCGTCTTTGCGTCCTGATGACAGAGCGATGAGTCTCCGCGACGGCAGGTGTCACCCAGGCTCATCGATCGGATGGAATGCGGCTGGCTGAGCGCGAGGGTTACGGTCTGCGAGTCGCCGAGGAGGAAGTCATCGTGAACAAACTCATCGCAGCCGCAACGCTGGTGGTCGCACTGGTCGCAGCGGTCGGCGCACCGGTGTCGGCGCAGGACGACACGGCCGTCTCGGCCGAGCAGGAACTGGTCGAGAAGTACGCGCCGATCATGATGCTCAAGGCGCAGGACGAAGCGTGCGATCCCGACGGGGAGCCGTATGCGCCGCAGGCGGTCGACATCGTGCTCGACAATCCCGACGTGTTGTTGCGCCAGCTCGGCAACCAGAACCCGGTCATCGCCCGAGCTCCGACGGCCGCCGACCTCTACGGGCGCAGCGAGGGATTCTTCCTCGACTTCCCCGGCAGTTCATTCGATCCGGGCTGCATCTACGAGCGGGACTTCGACCGCTACACCGGCACGGTCACCGGTGGTCGTGAGCCCGTCGTGTACGCCCACATCGCCACCCAGGACGACGAGCCGGACAAGCTCGCCGTGCAGTACTGGTTCTACTGGTACTTCAACGACTGGAACAACAAGCACGAGAGCGACTGGGAGGGCATCCAGCTGCTGTTCGACGTCGGCACCGTCGACGAGGCGCTGCAGACCGAGCCGACCGGCACCGGCTACGCACAACACGAGGGTGGAGAGCGCGCCGACTGGGATTCGTCGAAGCTCTCGAAGGAAGGTCGCCGACCGGTCGTGTACCCGTCGGCCGGGTCGCACGCCAGCTACTACGGATCTGCGCTGTACCTGGGCCGCAGCGCCAGCGAGGGGTTCGGCTGCGACACCACCGACGGTCCATCGGTGCGCACCGACCCGTCAGTGGTGCTCCTGCCTTCCGAAGCGTCCGGACCCGACGACGAATTCGCGTGGCTCGCCTACGACGGTCGTTGGGGTGAACGCCAGAGTGGCCCGTTCAACGGTCCGACCGGGCCGCGTGACAAGGATCGCTGGACCAATCCGGTCGATTGGCACGACGAGCTGCGCTCCGCCAGCGTGGTGGTGCCCGCCGGCGACAGCCAGGCAGACGCGGTCATCAACACCTTCTGCAGTGTCGTCGCCACAGGATCGGGAGCCCTGGGGGCCGTGCAGACCTCACCGCTGGCGCTCGTCGTGGTCGTCGCCGGACTGTTCTTCGTCGCCAAGTGGCTGATCGGCCGCACGGTGTGGGATCGGGTGTCGGCTGTTCCGCTGATCGTGCGCCGCCGGGCGGGCCAGATCATCCGTGCTGCTGCCGACAGCTATCGCCATCGCGCCGGGGTGCTGATCACGATCGGGCTCGTGTACATCCCGGCGGCGATCGTCGTCGGGATGCTCGCCGCGTTGCTGCAATCGCTGCCGCTGTTGCGCACCGTCACCGACGTGGCGGGCACGGCGAGCGGCACCGGGATCGTGCTCGCGCTGCTCGTCGGCAGCCTCGCCAATCTGATGGCATTCGTGGCGGTCAACGCGATGGTCGCGGCGTACTACAACCTGTTGGCCGACGACGACGTCGACGCGTCAGGCTTCGACGCCGTGCGGATGGCGTGGTCGCACCGCCGCGAGCTGCTGGTCGCATTCCTCTGGTCGTACCTCGTCGTCGCCGTGCTGCTCTTCAGCGTGATCGGCATCCCCGTGGCGCTGTGGCTGCTCGTTCGATTCCAGTTCCTGGCTCAGGCCGTGGTCATCGAGGATCACAGCGGCCGTGGCGCACTGCGTCGGAGCAGCGAGTTGGTGAAGGGGCGCTGGTGGCACACGGCGCTGATGGTCGGGCTGTTCAACCTGTTGGTCAGCGCCTCGGCGTTGATCGTCGGGCTGTTGCTGCTCGTGGTGGCTGCAGGGATTCCGCTGTGGCTGTTCTCGGCGCTGATCTCGCTGGTGTACGCGCTCATCGTGCCACTTGCCGCAGTCGCCCAGACCCTCCTGTTCGGTGACGCGGTCGCGGAGGACAACGGCGAACCCGGTCCCGCAGCCGAGCCGATTGGCGCCGAGGCCTCGTTTGCGTGACGTTTCCGGTGGGGCGGTCCACCCGGAGTGCAACGCAAAACGGAGATTGGCGCCGAGGCCTCGTTTGCGTGACGTTTCGGGTGGGGCGGTCCACCCGGAGTGCAACGCAAACGTGGAAACGCGAGAAGAGTCGGCGGGCGAGAACGACGAAGGCGTCACGCCCGAGTCGGACGTGACGCCTTCGCAACGTGTTGGTCGTCGAGCGACCGAACCGTCAGTATCGGTTCAGTTGACGACCTTGGCCTTCGCTGCTGCGTACTCGGCGTCGTCAAGCTTGCCGGCCGTGTGGAGGTCGGCGAGTTTCGCGAGCTCGTCCGCCGCGCTGGCACCGCCACCGGCGGTGGTACGGATGTAGTCCTGTACCGCTGCCTCCTGGGCGCGAACTGCCTTCATCTGACGTTCGCTCATCGAACCGCCACGGATGATCAGGTAGGCGAAGATGCCGAGGAACGGCAGGAAGATGATGAAGACCGACCAGATCGCCTTCGCCACGCCGCTCATGTCGTCGCTGCGGATGATGTCCCCGAAGATGTTGAAGATCAACATGATCCACACGAAGAACAGGAAGAACCAGAGAATCGACCAGAACACCTGGCCGGTTCCGAATTCAGCTGCAAGTAACACGGTGTTGCCTTTCGTCCCGTCGACGCGTGGGTGCGCCGAGCGACCTCATCATCGTCGTCGAAGGTCGCGAAATCAAGCACTCTGCGTGGTTGTAGTCAATCGACTGATCTGCGCTATCCTTGCCTCGCTCTACCCACTCGGCTCCCGCCGTCACTTGGAGGCTCTCATGGCCCTCGGCCCCATCGAAGTACTGGTCGTCAGCTTCCCCGGAAGCCAGTTCAACGGCGGAATCATCCCCGAACTCGAACGGCTGGTCGACAACGACACGATCAGCATCGTCGACGGCCTGCTCGTGCAGAAGGACGCCGACGGCGAGGTGACCTTCACCGAATTCGAAGAGCTCGGCGGCAACTCCGACGCCGAGCGGCTCGCCAGCGTCATGGACCAGCTCGAATCGCTGATCTCCGACGAGGACGTCGAGGAACTCGCAGCTGCCCTCGAACCGGGGAGCTCCGAAGCGATCCTGGTGTTCGAACACACCTGGGCGAAGCCGCTACGTGATGCGATCGGCGACTCCGGCGGAGTGCTCGCCACCAACTTCCGGGTGCCCGGACTGGTGATCGACGAGCTCCTCGACGAACTCGCCGCCCTCGACGACTGACCCCCACTCGTTCCTCGACCAGCGATACCGATCCAAGGAGACAACAGCATGAGACGTCGCATGGGACGCCCAGGACTCGTCGGCACGATGGCACGCACTGCTGTCGTCGCCGGAACCGCATCGGCAGTGGTCGGCGCATCTGCCAACCGCCAGGCCGGTAAGCAGCAGGCTGCCGCCGAGCAGCAGGCCGCGCAACAAGCAGCGTTCGAGTCCCAGGCCCAGCTCGCACAGATGCAGGCCGACATGGATGCCATGAAGAGCCAGCAGGTCGCTCCGGCACCGGCGCCTGCGCCGGCACCAGCCGTGGCGTCGGCCCCAGCTGCCGGTGGCGGCGACCTGCTGGCCGAGCTGTCCAAGCTCGCTGACCTCAAGGCCGCTGGAGTGCTCACCGACGAGGAGTTCTCCGCCGCCAAAGCCAAGCTGCTCGCCTGAAGCCCTCGATGACCGAGGTCGCAGACGACACGGCGGTGGTGGGCCGAAACGTCGCTCCCGGCTGGGCGATCTGGCTGCTGATCGTGCTCGCCACGGTCGTCGGGATGGGCGCCACACTCAACAGCTGGGTCGACCGTCAAGCGCTCGACACCGATCAGTGGGTGTCGGTCAGCGACGACATGCTGGCCGACGACGACGTGCGTGCCGCCCTCTCGCAGTATCTCGTCGCCGAACTGTTCCGCACCGTCGACGTCGCCGGTGAGGTCGAATCGCTGCTGCCCGGCCCGACCTCGCAGCTGGCCGGACCGATCGCAGCAACCCTGCAGACCAACGCCGTTGGTCTGGTCGACCAGGCATTGGGCTCCGAGCGGTTCGCCACGCTGTGGACCAACGTGAACCGCCGGGCACACACGGCGTTCGTGACCGTCGCCCGCGGCGGCGACGGCGACCTCCTGGCGACGTCGGGCGGGGCATTCGTGATCGACCTGCGCCAACTGCTCGTGCAGGTGGCCGACCGTCTCGGCCTGCCCGAAGGTCTCGCCGACCGCATCCCCGAAGACGCCGGCCAGCTGGTCGTGTTCGAGTCGGATCAGCTCGACACGGTGCAGCAGGCGGTACGGGTCGTCGACGTGATGAGCCTTTATCTGTTCATCGCGGTGGTCCTGCTGTACGGGGCCGCGGTGTTCTTCGCGATCGACCGCCGGGTGGCGCTGCGCCACATCGGGATCGCAATCGTGGTCGGAAGCGTGCTGCTGCTGATCGCCCATCGCCTCACGATCGACCTGAGCGTGGAGCAGCTCGCTGCTGCCCAGACCGGACAGGAAGCGGTCGATTCGATCGTGACCATCGCGACCAGCCTGCTCAACGAACTCGCTTGGGCCTGGTTGGCCCTCGGCATCGTCATCACGGCGTACGCCCTGCTGGTCGGGCCATCGCGGGCAGCTGTTGGCGTGCGGCGGTTCGTCACCCCGGTGATGGTCAATCCGTTCGGTGCATGGGCGCTGTCACTCGGTGTGCTGGCCCTCTATCTCCTGCTCGCTCCGGGCTTCTCGGTCGATCGATGGATTCCGGCGCTGGTCTTCGTGGCGCTCTTCGTGACGGCGGTCGAACTGGTTCGTCGCCAGATCTCACGCGAACACGCCGCTGCCCCCACCGAGTCGTAAGTTCTCGAGATGGATGGTGCCACGGCGATCGTTGCGGTCGCGCTCGTCGGCTTCGCGATCGTGTCGAAACGCCTGAGCCGGTCGGCGGTGACGGGCACGATGCTGTTCGCCGCCCTCGGCCTGGTGCTCGGCCCCGAGTTGGTCGATCTCATCGACGTCGCCGGGTTGCTCGACCGCTCCGAATTCGTCACGCTGGTCCTCACCGGGGCACTGGTGATCGTGCTCTTCACCGATGCCAGCGCCATCAACTCGGCCAAGTGGAGCGACGACATCATCCCGGCGCGACTGCTCGGCATCGGTCTCCCCGTCGCGATCGGGCTCGGTTGGCTCTTCGCGGCGGTGCTGTTCGGCAACCTCCAGATCTGGGAGGCCGCCGTGCTCGGCACGATGCTGGCGCCGACCGATGCGGCGCTCGGCAAGGCGGTGGTCTCCAACGAGCGAGTGCCGCGTCGGGTGCGTCAGGCGCTCAACATCGAGAGCGGTCTCAACGACGGCATCTCGCTTCCGGTGTTCCTGGTGTTCCTCGAAACGGCGCTGGCCACCGAGGAGTCGCTCGCGGTCAGCGACCTCTTCGTCGAACTCGGCAAGCAGGTGGGGATCGCGCTGGTGATCGGCGTGCTCGTCGGAGCCCTCGGCGCGCGGGCGATCGCCTGGGCCCGCTCGAGCGCCACCGCGATCGACTACTGGCTCGAGATCGGACTCGTCGCACTCGCGGTGTCGGCCTACACGATCGCCACGCCACTCGGCGGCTCCGGATTCATCGCCGCATGGGTTGCCGGCTTCGTGTTCGGTCAGCAGTACGTGACCCGACACGACGACACGCTCCCCGAGTTCGCAGAAGCGTCCGGCGATCTGCTCACGATGATCAGCTTCTTCGTGTTCGGGATCTTCCTCGGCCCCGTGCTCGCCGACCTCACCTGGCAGACCGTGGTGTACGGCCTGCTCAGCTTGGTCGTGGTACGACTGGTGGCGGTGGCCATCTCGCTCGTCGATGCCGGGCTGCGATGGCAGACCATCGCGTACATCGGGTGGTTCGGTCCCCGCGGGCTCGCCACGATCATTCTCACACTCGAGATCATCGACGAGAGCGGACTCGAGGGGTCGTCGACGATCGCCGACACCGCCCTCTTCACCGTGGGGCTCAGCGTGCTGTTCCACGGCATGAGCGCGTGGTGGGGTTCGAACAACTACGCCGACTACATCGAGGCGCACCCGAAGCGCGACCGGCTCGTGGAGGGCCGCCAGCCGACGTCGACGGTGCGGGTGCCGTTCCGGGCGCGTCACCCCGAGCAGCGCCACCCGACCGGGCGCGACGTCAGTCCCTGACGACGAACGTCGGCGCCGACGCCGACCCGAGCAGCACCGACACGAGAACGCCCATCGGAAGCGTTCCCCAGTAGCCGATGGCAACATCGATGTTGCCGAGGAAGAGCATGAGCAGCCACGTCGCCGGGAAGGTGGCGAGGAGGAAGACGACGAGTGCGGCGAGCAGGCCTCTGATCATGGGATTCTCGTTTCGTTCGATGGTCCGTCGATGTGGCGGTCCCGCTGGCGAATGTACCGACTGCGATAGCGTGCCGACGTGCTCATTCTGGGAATCATCCTGTTCGGTCTCGTCGTCGGCTGGCTCGCGCAGTTCATCCTGCGTCGCGACGGTGAGTCGACCGATTGGACCATGGCGCTCGTGGCCGGCCTCGGCGGTTCGTTCGTCGGCGGGCTGCTCGTCAGCCTCATCGCCGGTGACGGCATCGACCTCGCGCCGAGCGGTCTGATCGGCTCCGTCATCGGTGCGCTCGTGATCACCGCAGCCTGGCAGTTCTACGCAACGAGGAAGCGCAAGCAGGCCCGCAAGGCCGGCAAGAAGGCGGCCCGCTCGGGTCGCCACCACTGAGGAACGCCGGACGACTGGTGGAGGTCCCGACATGACGAGTCAGGGCCTCGGTGTCGAGGTGGTGACGCAGCCGGGCACTGCCTGGATCCGCCGCTGGGGGATGTCTGCGTGGATGCTCGTCGGCATCCTGGCCCTGTTGTCGTTGGTGTACGGCGCGGTGGTCGCCCTGTCGGGATTCATCGTGCCGTTGGTGATCGCCGCGGTCATCGGCATCCTCGCGAGCCCGGTCGTCGATGCGCTCAGCGAGCGCCGTGTGCCGCGCCCGCTCGGCGCCGTCGTCGTGATCCTCGCGCTGCTCGGCGCGATCGTCGGCTCGGTGGTCATCTCGGTGCGCGGTGTGATCGACCAGGGTGACGAGATCCAGCGACAGCTCACCGCCGGTGTCGACGAACTCGACGCCTGGCTGAGCGACCTCGACATCGACCTCGGTGCTGCCGGCGAACGTGTCGACGAGGCCGGTGAACTCGGCATCGACTGGGTCGGCGGTCTCGCCGGCTACGCGACCACGATCTTCTCCGGTGTGCTCGCGTTCCTGATGGGGGCGTTCCTCTCGCTGTTCTTCATGTACTACGTGCTGGCCGACTGGCACCGGCTGCGCAGCTGGGTGGGCGATCACCTCGGCGTGGCCGAGGAGCTCGGCAGCGGGATCGTCGACGACGTCACCGCTCTCGTTCGGCGTGGGTTCTACGCGCTCAGCGCGTCGAGCCTGGTCACCGCGATCCTGATCGGCCTCACCATGGTGATCCTCGATCTGCCGCTGGCTTTCACCGTTGCCTTCGTCACGTTCGTCACCTCCTACATCCCCTATCTCGGGGCGATCTTCTCGGGTGCGTTCGGCTTCCTCGTGGCGCTCGGTGCCGGTGGCACCAACGAAGCGATCATCTTGCTGGTCGTGATCCTCGTGGTGCAGAACGTGGTGCAGACCGTCGTCGGCAACCGGTTGACCAGCACGTCGCTCTCGCTGCACCCGATCGCGGCGCTGATCTCCACGATCATCGGCGCCTCGCTCGCCGGACTGCTCGGTGCGATGCTGTCCGCGCCGATCCTGGCGGGGATCATCGCCGTACGCAAGCGGGTGGTCGAATACCAGCCGACGGTCGTCGATGCGGTGGAAGGAGGAGTGCCGGCCAATGCTCGCTGACACCACACCAGGGTTGGTGTGCGCCCATCACCATCTCTACTCGGTGCTCGCTCGCGGCATGCCCCCGCCGCCGGCGACGCCCACGACGTTCCTGTCGGTGCTCGAACAGATCTGGTGGCGCCTCGACACGGCGCTC
Organism: uncultured Ilumatobacteraceae bacterium; assembly: GCA_964549065.1. Classification (GTDB taxonomy): domain Bacteria; phylum Actinomycetota; class Acidimicrobiia; order Acidimicrobiales; family Ilumatobacteraceae; genus Sva-07. Next base: position 10,817 of record CAZJUC010000022.1, on the reverse strand, counting down.
GATCTCGAGATGCTCGAGTGGTCGGCGAAGCTCGGCGCGCTCGAGGCACTGACGGCCGGCTGCACGGCGATCGTCGACCATCACGAGTCGCCGAACGCGATCGAAGGATCGCTGAGTGTGATCGCCGACGCGTGCGCCGAGGTCGGGGTCCGGGTGGTGGCCTCGTACGGCGTCACCGACCGCCACGGCGCCGACGGAGCGCAGCGCGGCCTCGAGGAGAACGACCGGTTCCTGCGTGAGGGCGGCCGTGGGATGGTCGGCGTCCACGCCGCTTTCACGTGCTCGGACCACACGCTGGCAGCAGCCGCCGACATCGCAGCTCGCCATGGCGTCGGCGTGCACATCCACGTCGCCGAAGGGCCCGACGACGCCGGCGCCGTCGCTCGCCTCGATGCCCTGACCACCGACGACTGGCTGCTGATCCACGGGGTGCATCTCCCCGACGACCACGGCCTGCGGGGCACGATCGTGCACAACCCGCGCTCGAACATGAACAACGCCGTCGGCTACGCCCGCCCCGTGCGGTTCGCGAATCCGGTCGCACTCGGCACCGACGGGATCGGGGCGGACATGCTCGCCGAGTTCCAGCTCGCGTTCGTCGCCGGACGTGCCGACGACGTCGCGTTCAGTCCCGACACCGCCTGGTCGTGGCTCGAGGCGGGACGCACGCTGGTGCCCGAGGTGAGCGGCGACAGGGTCGAGTGGACGTACTCGCCGATGGTGCCGTGGCATCTCGCGTACACGCCCACCGTGCGAGCGCTCGAGGTCGACATCGACGGCGAACCGGCACTTCGCGACGGCGTGGCCACACGCGTCGACGGCGACGAGATCAGGGCCAAGGCCGCGGAACAGGCTGCCCGCCTCCACGCCCTGCTCTAGCGATCACGCCTGGGGTCTGACCCCTGGCGTGATCAGGTGACGACGACGGTGGTGCCGACGTCGGCGAAGGCCCACATGAACGCAGCGTCGAGGTTGTGCTGGCGCTGACAACCGCCGGAGAGACGTGTTCCGAGTTCCTCGGTGCCCTGGTACGGCGAGTTGTCGTCGACGTGCAGCGGGATCGCATGGAAGCCGATGTGGCCGATCTCGGTGCGCTGGTAGCGGATCATCTGCGGCAGCCACGCCTCGCCGTTCCAGGCGGTGGACATCTCGGAGCGGCTGTAGACGGTGTGCGTGCCGGGCATCTCGTTGGTGTACTTGCTGCCGGTGACCAGCCACGAGCGGATGATCCGACCGTCGTCGGCCACTGCCCAGGCGCGCTGGCCGGCACGGTCGTACACGACCCGTCGGCCGTCCCCCGAGTTCTCCGGCAGCGGAGGGGCGTCGGCGCCGACGCTCGCCACCGGCGACAGCAGATAGCCCGTGGAGTCCATCGCCCCTTCGGGCGGCGGAGGGGTGCGGACCACGAACGACTCTTCGTCGGGCCAGATCTCGAGGTGCAGTGCACTCTCACGGCCGACCACGCCGTCGACGAACAGCTCGGCGTCTCGCTGGTAGGCCATCACGGCAGCGAGGGTGGGGTCATCGAAGTCGCCGTCGATCGCGCCGTCGTAGAAGCCTTCGTCGGCGAGGGCCTGCTGAAGACATTCGACGCCGTCTCCGGTCGAGCCGAGACGGATCGAGAGGGCGCCGATCGTGCAGCCGCCGTCGGCGCGTTCGGGCTCGATCTCTTCGTCGGGCTCGGCTTCGTTCTGGCCGAGGTCGCCCTCGAGGTCGGGCAGGGCCAGACCAACGGGGGCGATCGGAGTGTCGGCGCCGGTGGGCGCTGCGTCGTCGGCGGTCGCTGCGGAGATGGCGATCGACTCGGGCCCGGAGTTGTCGGCGGTGACCGCGGCGCCGACCGTGGCGGCAGCGAGCACGCCACCCAATGCGAGGCCCAGGGCGAGGCGCCGTCGTCGATCCGAACCGGCAGTCATCGGGTACAAGCGTAGCGAAGGATCGTCGTGGACGGTCCACGGCGCCACGATTCTCGTCCGATCGGCGTCAGCGCAGCACGGTCACGGCAACCGCGGCAACGAGCCCGGCACCCGTGCCGGCGATGGTGACAAGGCCCACCCATCGGGCCGCCGACGGATGCACCACGCCGGTGCCGCGACGCAGGGTTCCGTGCAGTTCCTCGTAGTGACTGCCGGACCACACCAGCAGCACGGCACCGAACGTGACCTCCAGCATCCCAGCTGCAGCGAGCGGCCAGAGTGCCTCGGTGGCGGCGAACCGGCTCAACACCAGGCCGGCCACCATCATCGCGATGGCGGTGCGTTCCCACGCCAGCGAGGTGCGCTCGTGTTGCATGCCGGCGTCGAACACCGTGGTCGGTCGCTGTTCGTGGGGTCGTCGCACCCGGCGCGGATGCCGCTGGTCGTTCATGCCCGGTCGATCACCAGGATCACAGCGGCCACCACGGCCACCACCGCCGTGCCGACCGCCATCATCATCGGCAGTCGCGAGATCGGCAGTGGTTCGTTCAGTCGCATCGACCGCTCGTTGAGCGCCCACCGTCGGTAGGCGCTCGCCGCGGTGAGGAAGCTGAGCGCGAGCAGCAGGACGCCGAGCGTCTCTCCGAGGGCGACCTCGTCGAGCAGGCTCACGGCGGCCAGCCCGCCGGCGGCCAGTGCGAGTGCGGTGCGAATCCAGGCGAGGAAGGTGCGTTCGTTGGCGAGCGTGAACCGGTAGTCGGGCTCGTCGCCGACACCCCGCGGGTCGGGTGGCACCACCCGCTCGCGCAGCGTCACGCGGGAACCCCCAGCGTGACCGTGTCGTCGATCGCAGCGCGCAGGCACCGGGTGAACAGTTGGTGGTCGCTCACGGCAGCTCGGTCGGCGTTGACGCCCAGGTGCACCGACCCGTCGTAGCTGAACAAGGTGATGTTGATCGCCGCGCCGGCCAACGGCCCGAACGCGTAGAACTCCTCCACCTGTGCGCCGGCCATGAACACCGGGAACGGCGGTCCGGGAACGTTCGAGGTGGTGATGTCGACCCCTTTCAACATCGCCCCGAGGATCGACACCGCGGCCGCCGGGCCGAATCGTGAGATGACGCCGGAGATGTCGTTGATGTGGGGGAGCGCCGGTTCGGCACGTGCCGAGCGCAGCAACTCCTTGACCTCCTCGATGCGTCCGCCCGGATCGACGTCGCTCAGCGGCAGGATCATCCGCGCGGGCACGAACTGGTTGTCGAAGTTGTTCGCCGCATCGCCTCCACGAACGCTGATCGGCATGTTCATGCGGATCTCCGCGCAGGGGCGGGCAACCGCATCGTGATAGCGCTTCAGTGCATCGAGTGTGACGGCGACGAACGCGTCGTTCAAGGTGCCGTCCACCGCTCGGGCGGCCGACTTGAAGTCGGCGAACGGCACCGACACCGCCTCGAAGTGTGTGTTGAGCGAACGGTCGGTCATCGCAGGGCTCAGCGGGGTCGTCGCCGGCTTGACTACCCGTGCGATCGACCCGGTGGTGCGCCCGAGCTGTTCGATCGTGCCGCGAGGGTCGCGGAGCAGATCGGTGGCGGTCTTCAGCGACGCCTTGCCGAGGCGTGCCCCGGTCTTCGCCTCGGATGCGATGCGATGCGCGAGCGATCGTGCGCCGGGCACCGCCCACAGCGGTGACTCGATCCGCAAGCGCTCGTCGACGGCCAGCGCGTCGGAGTCGATCGCCGGCGCCTCGGTGTCGCCGGGATCGGCTTCGAGGTCGACCATGTGCTGGAGCAGTTGCACCATGCCGAGCCCGTCGGCGATCGCGTGGTGCACCTTCATGATGAATGCCGCACGTCTGCCCGGGAGGCCCTCGACGACGCAGAGCTCCCACAGCGGCCGGTCCTTGTCGAAGGCGCGCGCTGCCATTCGCTGTGCATGGTCGAGGACCTGGCGGCGGCCGGGACGTCGGCCGGGCAGGCGCGCCCAGCTGTAGTGGTAGTCGAGGTCGACGTGAGGCTCGTCGGCCCAGCGCGGCGAAGCGACACCGGGCTGTTCGTCGACGACGCGCTGGTGCAGTCGGGGGATCCTGGCCACGATCCGCTCGACGACCGCGTCCATGCGCACGCGGTCGGGGACGGTGTCGAGGAACCACACGCTGGTGATCGTGGAACGCAGCAGCGGATCGCGTTCGATGTGCCACAGCACCGAATCGTTCTCGCTCATCCACTCGTCGTAGTGCAGCTCGCTCACGTCGATCCTCCAGCCCGGGTCGTCGGGATCCCCGATGTCGAGTGTGCTGACCGCATGAACGAGAACGTACACCGGTGCCGAGACGTCCGGCGATGCCGTCCGGGAGTGTCATTGCAGTGGCGTGGGCGCGAGACTGCCTGACGTGAAACAACTGTCCGGACTCGACGCAGCATTCCTGTACATGGAGACGCCCAACACGTACGGCCACGTCAACGGCCTCGCGATCTACGAGCGACCCGACGGCGACTTCGATCCGTACCAGGCCGCCTACGACCGCTTCGATGCGCTGCTCGGCAGACTCGAGCCGATGCGCCGCCGGCTGGTCGAGGTGCCGTTCAAGCTCGACCACCCCTACTGGATCGACGACCCCGACTTCGATCTGAACTACCACGTGCGCCACATCGGCCTCGCCCCTCCGGGTGGCGCCGATCAGTTGGCCGAACAGGTCGCCCGCATCGTCGGGCGCCGCATGGATCGCAGCCGCCCGCTGTGGGAGGCCTATGTGATCGAAGGGTTGGCCGACGGTCGCTGGGCGATGCTGACCAAGACCCACCACGCAACCATCGACGGCGCCTCGGGGGTGTTGCTGCTCGGCATGCTGACCGATCCGTCGCCCGACACACCGATGCCCGACCATGTCGACTGGGTGGGTGAAGCGGTGCCGTCGGACCGTGATCTGCTCGAGCGCACGGTGCGCAACCTCGCGATGAACCCGGTGAAGGGAATGCGACTGTCGCTGCACATGCTGCGCAATCTCGCCGAGGCAGCCGGCGTCGACAGCGTCTCGGCCGCAGCGGCCCAGGCACGTGACGCCCTCAAGTCGATGGCGATCGGTGGAGCGATCGACACGCCCGAACCGGTGCACCGGGTGCGGATCCCGCTGTCGCCCGCGCCACCCACCCCTTTCAACCGGGCGGTCACGCCGCACCGTCGGTTCGCCATGCGTTCGACCGCGCTCGGCAACATCAAGGCGCTGAAGGACGCGACCGGGTGCACGGTCAACGACATCGTGATGGCGATCTGCACCGGGGCACTGCGCGAGTACCTGCTGCGCCACGATGCGTTGCCCGAGGTGCCGCTGCGGGCCATGGTGCCGGTGTCGATCCGCACGGGCGACGAGGTCGACCCGTGGACCAACCGGGTCGGCGGCATCATCGCTGATCTGCCCACCAACTGTGACGACCCGCTCGAACGACTCCGGCGCTGCCACGAGGCGATGCAGGAGGCCAAACAGCAGATGGACGTGCTGCCGGCCGAGGACATCGCCGAGCTCGCCCAGGTGGCACCGCCGCTCGCGGCGACAGCGGCGATGCGACTGCAGTCACGTCTGCGGCTGGCCGACCGCGTCAACCTGCCGACCAACGTGGTGATCTCGAACGTGCCCGGCCCGCGCAGTGCCCTGTACTTCGCCGGGGCGAAGATGACCAACTACATCCCGGTGTCGACGATCGCCGACGACATGGGCTTGAACATCACGGTGCACAGCTATCTCGACCGGCTCGACTTCGGCCTGATCGCCGACCGGGAGCTGGTCCCCGACCTGTGGGATCTCGTCGATCTGCACATCGACGAGATCGCGGCGCTGTTCGAGGCGACCGGTGCCGAGTGGGCCGAAGTGCAGAAGGCGCCCTCGATGCGCCGCGGTGCCGTGCACACCACACCGGCGAAGAAGCGGGCGGCAGCGAAGAAGGCGGCAGCGGCCGAGAAGGCGCCGGCGAAGAAGCGGGCGGCAGCGAAGAAGCGGGTCGCGAAGAAGCAGGCGCCGGCGAAGAAACGGGCGCCGGCGAAGAAGACGGCAGCGAAGAAGCAGGCGCCGGCGAAGAAGACGGCAGCGAAGAAGCAGGCGCCGGCGAAGAAGACGGCAGCGAAGAAGACGGCACCGGCAACGCGTCCGTAGCGGTCCGTTTCTGATCGCGTCGCCGCGAGCAGCAAGACTCGGCAACGATGGACTTCGACCTGCCGCCAGACGATCATCCGACCCGTCGCCTCGTGCGCGAGTGGATCGCCGATCATCCGAACCCCACCGGACGTGACCTCGCCGAGGCCGGCTACGTGGTGCCGCACTGGCCGAGGCCCTGGGGTCTCGAGGCCGACCCGATCGACCAGCTGGTGATCGACGACGAGTTCGCACGGGCGGGCATCTCGCGTCCGGGGAACCACATCGGGATCGGATGGGCGGCACCGACGATCTTCCTCGCCGGTACCCCCGAGCAGCACGAGCGGTACCTCCCGAAGATCTTCAGTGGCGAGGAGATCTGGAGTCAGCTGTTCTCCGAGCCCGACGCCGGTTCCGACCTCGCCAACCTCGCCACCAGGGCAGTCAGGGATGGCGACGAGTACGTGGTCAACGGCTCGAAGATCTGGTCGAGCGGCGCCCACCATTCGCAGTTCGGGATCCTGATCGCCCGCACCGACCCCGACCAACCCAAGCACAAGGGCATCTCGTACTTCATCTGCCCGATGGATCTGCCGGGCATCACGATGAGCCCGATCGTCGACATGACCACGGCGCACTCGTTCAACCAGGTGTTCTTCGACAATGTTCGGATCCCCGCGTCGCTGCGGGTCGGCGACGAGGGCGACGGGTGGCGCCTCGCGAAGGTCACGTTGTCGAACGAACGGGTGTCGCTGTCGGCAGCGGGGTCGCTGTGGGGTGTGGGGCCGTCGGCCGAGGACCTCATCGAGCTGATCCGTCGCAACGGTGGGATCGCCGATCCGGTGTTGCGCGACCAGGCAGTCCGGTTGCACATCGAGGCGGAGCTGTTGCACCTCAACCGGATGCGCAGCCTGAGCGCCCGGCTGAAGGGCAAGACGCCTGGCCCGGAGGCCTCGATCCAGAAGATCATGGCCGACGAGCACGGCCAACACGTGATGGAGCTGGCCAAGGCGGTCGCCGGCGCCGACGGCATGCTCACCGGTTCGGGGCCGGTCGGACCGATCCCGTCGTCGTCGCAGAACGGACCCACCGAGAACAAGCTGGGCTCCTCCTCGCACTACCCCGACGTCGAACCGGTGTGGCACTACGGCTATCTGTTCAGCCCGGCGCTCACACTCGGCGGCGGGACGTTCGCCGTGCAGCGCAACATCGTCGGCGAGTTCGTGCTCGGGCTGCCGCGCGAACCCAATCTCGAGCAGGGGATGTCCTGGTCCGAAGCTCGCCAACAGCGTCCGTGAACGACCACCTCGGCTTCGGGGTCGACATCGGCGGGTCGGGCATGAAGGCGGCTGTCGTCGACCTCGTCAGCGGCGAGTTGGCGTCGGAACGGATCCGCATCCCCACACCGCAGCCGGCCACACCGGGATCGATGGCCGAAGTCGCTGCCGAACTCGTCCGCCGGCACGGGTGGTCCGACTCGATCGGAGTCGGATTCCCCGGCATCGTGCGCCACGGTGTCATCCATTCCGCGGCCAACATCGACGACAGCTGGATCGGTGTCGACGCCGACGCGGTGTTCACCGAGGCGTGCGGTCTCGACGTGGCGATGGTGAACGACGCAGACGCGGCCGGACTCGCCGAGATGCGGTGGGGTGCGGGCCGGGGCGTCGAGGGAGTCGTGATCGTGTTGACGTTCGGGACCGGCATCGGTTCGGGACTCTTCGTCGACGGTGTCCTGGTGCCCAACACCGAACTCGGTCACCTCGAACTCGACGGACGAAGTGCCGAGTCGCGCGCCGCGGCGAGTGCCCGCGAACGTGAGGGCATCGGATGGAAGCAGTGGGCGCCCCGCGTCGAGCGGTACCTCCGTCACGTCGAGATGCTGTTCTCACCCGAGCTGTTCGTCGTGGGCGGTGGCGCATCGAAGTCGGCGGCGAAATGGCTGCCGAAGATCACGATCGACACCCCGATCGTGCCGGCGACGATGGCGAACAATGCCGGCATCATCGGTGCAGCGCTCGTGGCGCGCCACGTCGACGCGGCCGACGTCGGAACGGAGACCTGAGCTGCCTCAGCGCAGCTCGGCGGGTGGGTTCGAGCGCCCCCGGTACCAGAGGGTGGCGATGGTGACCGTCACGATCGGCACCACGAAGTACAGCACCACGTCGCCGTAGGAGTCGCGAGTGCCGTGTTCGGTGGCGTCGAGCACCAACCACGTCAGGTACGCCGCGTAGGCGACCAGGAACGCGATGCCCTCCCATCGGTTGAGCACGTAGCCGTTCGCGAAGATCGGGAGGCAGGCAACGGCGACGGCGACCATCACGGGGAGGTCGACCTGCACGGCGCTGGCCGCAACCGGGATCGCATCGGGTGAGATGACCGCGGTGACACCGAGGACCGCGAGCAGGTTGAACAGGTTCGATCCGATCGCGTTGCCGACCGCGAGGTCGCGCTGCCCGCGTACCGCTGCCAGCACCGAGGTGGCGACCTCGGGCAGTGACGTCCCGATCGCCACGACGGTGAGGCCGATGACGAGGTCGCTGACGCCGAGCTGGTTGGCGATGTCGCTGGCCGAGCTGACCAGGGCCTGCGAGCCGAACACGAGCAGGGCCAGGCCGAGGAGGAGGAAGCCGATGTCGGAGAGCACCGACGCCTGTGCCAGCAACTCGGCGTCGAGCGCTTCGTCGTATTCCGTGACGACGGCGGGCGCCGAACCCCGTGTTGCCGCGATCACGGTCCATGTCAGATAGACGATGAGTGCCAAGAGCAGTACGACGCCCTCGATGCGGCCGAGGCTCTCGTCGAGCACGAAGATCAGCACGATGACGGATGCGCCGACCATGATCGGCACGTCGAGTCGCACGATGCGCTGGGCGACGTACAACGCGCCGCCGGCGGCGGCGGCGCTGCCGAGCACCAGCAGGATGTTCGCGATGTTCGAGCCGACCACGTTGCCGATCGCGATCGACCCGGCTTCGGGGCCGCCACGGAGCGCGTCGCCGACGCTCACGGCGAGTTCGGGGGCGCTCGTGCCGAACGCCACGACGGTGAGGCCGATCACGACACTCGACATCCCGGTGCGTGCCGCGAGCCGGGCGGCGCCGCGCACGAGCGCCTCCGCGCCGCCGACCAGCGCAACGAGCCCGGCGATCAGGAGTGCAATCGTGCCGACGCCCATGGCCGCTGGAGGCTATGAGCGAAACCCCGGTATCCGGTGCCTTCGCTCATCACTGCGGGCCACCCGCCAGAGGCGATGAGCGAACCCCCGGTATCCGGGGGTTTCGCTCATCGCTTGCGGGTGAGGAGCTGCACGCGGCTGCGGAGTTCGGAACGATACGTGGCGGCCCGACGGAGCTTGATGTCCTCGTAGCCCCGTACCTGGTCGGGGAGCGAGGCGATGGCGACGGCCTCGTCGTGGGTGTCGGTGCCGAGGTGACGGTCGAGGGTGTGGATCGCGTCGATGAACTCGGGGACCATCGCCCGCTCGACCCGGCGTACCTTCGCCCACCGGAACGGATCGGCGAGCGTGCCGCGCACCCGCTTGCTCGCACGCAGCGCTCGCAACGCCGGTACCGCCGATCGTTGCAGCTTCAGCTTGCGGTCGAGGCCGAGCGATCGCAGCATCGGCGGGTGCAGGTGATAGGTCACCGTCGTGCCCGGACCGCCGACAGCTGCGTAGCCGTGGTCGGCGTCGTCGTCGAGCAGCAGGCGGGCGACCTCGTACTCGTCCTTGTACGCCATCAGCTTGTGGAGGTTGCGGGCGACCGCCTCGGTGTAGCGCGTCGAGTCGACCCCGCTCGCCCGTTCGGCCTCGCGAGCCTCGGCCACGACCGAGCGGAACCGGTCGGCGTACTCCACCGACTGGTAGCCGACGAGGTCGGCGGCAAGACGCTCGATCAGCTCGTCGATCGTCTCCGGCCGGACAGCGACGGCCAAGCCGGCGGCGTGCCGGACGGCATCCGGATCGTCGGTCCAGGCCCGGCCCCAGCGGAACGCCGCGAGATTCGTCTCGACGGCAACTCCGTTGAGGGTGATCGCCCGTTCGAGGGCGTCGGCGGGAACCGGCACCGCGCCGGCCTGCACCGCGGCGCCGAGCAGCAGGATGTTGGCGGTGGTGGTCGAACCGAGCAGGGCGTCGGCCAGACCGGCCGCGTCGAGGAACCGGTTCTCGTCGGATCGGCTCACCTGCGCGACTCGTTCGACGAGCACGGCGCTCTGCGGCGGTGTGATGTCGGGGTGGGTCACCATCTGACCGGTCGGCACGGCATCGGTCGACGCGATCACGACCGTGCGGTCCGTGCGGACGCCGGACAGGTTCGAGTCGCTCGCCCCGACGAGCAGGTCGAATGCCAGCAGACAGTCGACGCCGGAGATGTTGGCGTGGTTCGACACGGCGGCGTCGCCGGTCGTGATGCGGAGGTCGCTGACCACCGGACCGGCCTTCTGCGACAGGCCGGTCTGGTCGAGGCCGCGCACCTGCAGCCCGGCGAGCATCGCCGCGGTGCCGAGTACCTGGCTGACCGTGACCACCCCGGTGCCGCCGATGCCGGTGAGCCGCACCGTGAAGTCGTCGGTGTCGACCAGCGGCGCGTGCGGGGCGGGCAGGTCGGTGGGAGCGGTCGGTCGGGCCGGGCGCGCACCAGCCGGTCGGTCGGCGTCGACGGTGACGGTCGCGAACGACGGGCAGTCACCCTCGAGGCACGAGAAGTCGAAGTTGCAGCTGGCCTGGTGGATGCGGGTCTTGCGGCCGTACGGCGTGTCGACCGGCTGCACCGACAG
>CAZJUC010000021.1:0-24783 GCA_964549065.1 uncultured Ilumatobacteraceae bacterium | reverse complement strand
TCTCCTTCGCCGGGTCGGGCAGTCGGTTCGGTCCTTCCTCCTCGAGGCGGCGCGCGGCTTCCACCGAACTCAGACCGTCTCGGTCGGTGCCGAGCCAACTGAGCACCTCGTCGACAGAGACTGCATGGGCGGTTGCGCGCACCTCCGACATGGCGATGGGTCCGTGCCGCATGCAACCGAGCCAACCAGGGTCCGGGACCGCCGAACAGGGTCGGAGGACACGACCAGCGGGCCACCCTCCGATCCACGGACCATCGCGTGGTGGACGCTGTCGGGACGTTCGTCCCTGGAAGGGGTCAGCGGAGGCCGCAAGACTGGATGCGAGCACCCAGCGCTCGTCGCTGGTGACTCGCTGCAGCGAGCAAAGTCGGAGACTTCGGGCTGTCAGGTCGTGGAATCGGAAGGAGTGTTCACAAGATCATGACGACGATCGTGGTACCGCTCGACGGATCTGCATTCGCCGAGCGAGCGATTCGGCCGGCATGTTCGCTCGCCGCCCGCCTCGAGCAGGCCCGGGTGCTGCTCGTGAGCTGCGCCCCCGACGACATCGACGCAGCACAGCACGAGCTCGACGATCGCGCGTCGCTCTACTCCGAGGTCGTCGACATCGAAACTCGGATCGTCGGCAACGGCGATCCGGCGGATGTCATCCTCGCGATCGCCGAGACCGAGCCCGACGGGATGATCTGCATGGCCACCAGCGGAAAGGGCGGCATCCGCGCCGCGCTGCTGGGCAGCGTCTCCACACAGGTCGTCTGCCGGTCGACACAGCCGCTCGTGCTCGTCGGCCCGCGTTGCAGGACCACACTCTTGCGGGCCGAACGAGGCCGACTCCTGGTGTGCTCGGACGGCTCCGACGTGTCCGACAGCATCGTGCCCACGGCGGCCACGTGGTGCGATCGACTCCAGCTGGAGCCATGGCTGACCGAAGTGGTCGGACCGGACGAGGACCCGGAGCCCGCGCATCAACCACATCCCAACCGAGAGGTCGAAGCCGCGAACGAGCGCTTGGCCACGCTGGCGACCCGACTGCACACACCGACGCATCGTGCGAGAACCAGGGTCCTCCACGGTGATCCGAGCAGCTCGATTGCCTGGTTCGCCGAGCGTCTTCCCGCCGCGCTGATCGCCATGGCGACGCACGGCCGCGGCGGGCTCACCCGCATCACCATGGGCAGCGTCGCCGCCGAGGTCGTCCGCCACGCCCCGTGTCCGGTCCTGATCACACGGCCCGCGGACGACCTGACTCCCGCCGCCGAGTGACGCCGCACGACACCCGAGGACGCTTCGATCGCAGCGGTGCCGTTGCAGCTCGCGCAGTGCGGCTGCTGACGTGAACCTCGTTCAGAGGCCACCGAACTCGGCAACCGCTAACCTTCGAGATGCCATGGTCGATGAGACGTCAGGGGGGGTATCCACGCCCGACCCGGTCGGCACGCGGGATCGCTCGCGAAGCTCGATGGCACCGGAGACGATGGCGTTCTGGATCGCCATCGGTGCTTCGGTCGCCCTCACGGTGATCGCCCGGCGGTCGGAACTCCTCCCCGGTGAGGTGACGATCATGCAGTGGACCGGCTCCCGCCTCTCTGGCTCGCTCAGCGTGGCCGGACCGGTACTCGACGTGGCGTTCACCGGCATGGTGCCAGCACTCCTCTTCCTGATGCTGGCGGCGGCGGTGTGGTGGCGATGGGGCAGGTATCCAGCGGCGCTCTTCTTTGTCGCAGGGTCGGTCACCGGGTTGACGAAGTTGACGGATCTGGCTCGCCGACCGCGCCCCAACGACGAGTTGACGTGGGGCGAGATCGTGGCCGGCGACGGTGGCTACCCGAGCGGACACGTGGTGTACACCGTGATGGTGTTCGGCATGCTTGCCCATCTCGCGACCCGCCATGTCCGCCGATCAGCCGTGCGACACCTCCTTCGCGGCGGAGCCCTGGCCCTCATCGTGGTCACCGGCCCGTCACGTCTGATCGAGGGCGATCACTGGCCCGCCGACGTCGTCGCCGGCTACGCGATCGCAGTTGCCGGACTCTCGGCGGTGATCTGGCTCGATCGGCGCCTGCCGTCGACGCTCGGTGAACGAGCGCCCCGAGTGCACCGCTGGCTGCAACTCGATCGTTGATCCATGACAGTCGACGAGCTCAGTCGACCGAGAAATGGGGATCGGAACCCCGGGGTCAGCCGACCCGGGCCTCGGCCAGGTCGAACAAGTACTGCAACTCCGACGACAGGCGCTGCGACGCCTCGGTGATCGCACGGCGCGGTGCACGACCGGACTCCCCCACTTCGACGCTGAACGGTTCGCCGATCACGACGTGCACCTTGCGCGGGCGGATCATCTTGGCGTGACGGGGCATCACCCGTGCCGAACCGCCGATGCCCACCGGCACGATCGGCACACCGGCACGAGCCGCGACGAACGCCGCCCCGTCGAACAGCGGGTGCACCCGCGGGCCATCTTTGCGTTCGCCCTCGGGGAACAGCACCAGCGGCTCGCCGTGTTCGAGCACCGTGATGCAGCGCGAGAGCGCCTCGCGATCCGCTGATCCGCGGTTCACGGGGAACGCACCGAGCGCCGAGAACAGCCAGCCGAGCCTCGGCACCTTCCACATCTCCTGCTTGCCCATGAACCGGATGCGACGGGTGGTGACGCACGCCACGATCGGCGTGTCGACGTAGCTGCGGTGCACCGGTGCGAGCACATAGGGCCCACTTGCGGGCAACCGCTCGCGTCCGTCGATGCTGGTGCGCGTGAACGCGAGCGTGAACCAACACACCAGGGAACGCACGACCCGGTAGGTCAACATGCTCGCCCGCGAGTCGGACGCGAAGCTGGTACGCGGTTTGCTCATGCGGTCAGCAGACCCACGATGCGTTCGACGACGTCGGCCACCGCGACCCCGGTCGTGTCGACCACCACGGCATCGGTGCTCTCCAACAGTGGGCTCTCGACCCGAGTCGAGTCCTTGCGGTCGCGTTCGATGATCGACGCCTCGACCTCGGCGACGTCACCGCCGATCTCGGCCACTCGCCGCTCGGCGCGAACACGCGGCGATGCGGTGACGAACAGCTTCAACGTCGCGTCGGGGAACACGACCGAGCCGATGTCTCGGCCCTCGACCACACCGCCACCGTGCTCGTCGACCCACGAGCGCTGACGCCGCACCAACTCGCTGCGCACACGGCCGTTGGCGGCGACGGAACTCACCGCCGCCGTCACCTCACGGCCGCGGATCTCCACCGTGGCATCGACGCCGTCGACCCTCACCGACGAGCCGTCGAGGCGCATGTCGACCGTGTCGGCGATCGCCGCGACCTCGTCCGCGTCTGCGGGATCGATGCCGCGACGAAGCGCTGCGAAGGTCACTGCCCGGTACATCGCCCCGGTGTCGAGATAGTCGAGGCCCAGTCGCTCGGCGACGGCACGACCCACGGTGCTCTTGCCCGCTCCCGCCGGCCCGTCGATGGCCACCACGACGACCGGGGCCTTCGCGTCGGGGGCATTCGCATGCGCCGCGCTCACCAGGACACCCCGAGCGGTCGGCCCTCGTCGTAGCCGGCGGTGCTCTGCACCCCCACCACGGCGCGCTCGTGGAGTGCCGTGACCGTGTCCGCGCCTGCGTACGTGCACGCCGAGCGCAGTCCGGCGACGATCTGGTCGATGATGTCCTCGACGCTCGGCCGGTCGGGATCGAGGTACATCCGCGAGGTGCTGATGCCTTCTTCGAACAGCTCCTTACGGGCGCGTTCGAAGCCGTGATCGCTGCGGGTGCGGTGCTTGACCGCACGATTCGACGCCATCCCGAAACTCTCCTTGTAGAGACGCCCGTCGGGATCGCGCAACGTGTCGGCCGCCGACTCGTAGGTGCCGGCGAGCCACGACCCGAACATCACGCTCGCTGCCCCGCCGGCGAGCGCCAAGGCGACGTCGCGGGGAAAGCGGACGCCGCCGTCGGCCCAGACGTGCCGGCCGAAACGTTCTGCCTCGGCAGCGCACTCGAGCACGGCCGAGAACTGCGGTCGACCGACACCGGTCATCATCCGGGTGGTGCACATGGCTCCGGGTCCCACACCGACCTTGACGATGTCGGCGCCGGCGTCGATCAGCTGCCTCGTGCCGTCGGCGGTCACCACGTTGCCGGCGACGATCTTCGCGTCCGGCAGCGACGTACGCACCGCCTCGACCGCCTGCAGGGTGCGGGTCTGGTGACCGTGGGCGGTGTCGATCACCAGCACGTCGACGCCGTGTCCGACCAGCTCCTTCGCGCGTCCTGCTGGATCGCCGTTGATCCCCACCGCCACGCCCACCATCAGCCGGCCCTGGGCGTCGACGGCCGGTTCGTAGATCGTCGAGCGCAACGCACCCTCCCGGGTGATCACGCCGAGCAGTTGCCCGTCGTCGACCACCGGAGCGACCCGCAAGCGGTTCCGGCCCAGGTGGTCGAACGCGTCGGCAGGTTCGATGTCGGGGCTCAGGATGTGCAGACTCGAACTCATCACGTTCACCAGCTGCGTGAACCGGTCGAAGCCCTCCCCGTCGCCTTCGGTGAACACCCCGACGGGCACGCCGTCGTCGACCACGACCACCGCACCGTGGGACCGCTTGTGGATCAGCGACAGCGCGTCGGCGATCGTGGCGTCGGGGCCCAGGGTGATCGGCGTCTCGAACACCGTGTGGCAACGCTTGACATAGTCGATCACCCGACCGACCACGTCGACGGGGATGTCCTGCGGCAGGATCGCGATGCCGCCCCGCCGGGCGACGGTCTCGGCCATCCTCCGACCGGCGACGGCGGTCATGTTCGACACCACCAGCGGGATCGTGGTCCCGATGCCGTCGGGGGTCCGCAGGTCGACGCTCATCCTCGACGGCACGTCCGAGAGGCTCGGCACCATGAACACGTCGTTGTAGGTCAGATCGAAGCCCGGATCGGGATGAAGCATGCGCATGGGGGTTCCTCCTGTGGCCGATCGGCCGCGGCAGACCGGCTCGACTCGCTTGACGAGCGAGCACAGGCTACGGCCTAGCCTGGCGCGTGCATGACCTCTCCGTCCGCTCCGCCCGCACCACCCGTCGTCCTCGTGCACGGTTGGGGCGGCTCGTTCGAGTCGACGTGGCAGCGCAGCGGCTTCACTGCACTGCTCGAAGATGCCGGCCTCGACGTGATCGGGGTCGACCTCCTCGGACACGGCACGGCACCGAAGCCGCACGAGCCCGAGGCATACGCCGACCTGACCGAGCGCCTCAGATCCACCCTGCCCGACGGACCGGTCGACGCGATCGGTTTCTCGCTCGGAGCGATGACGCTCTTGCGCCTCGCCACGGCAGAGCCCGGACATTTCAACCGGATCGTGCTCGCAGGGGTCGGATCGAACGTCTTCCACCGTGACGACTCGGGCACCCGAGCGATCATCGCCGGCCTCGAGTCGGTCGCTGCGGGTGGCGACCCGGCCCTCCTCGAGAACACGGTGCGGTTGTTCACGCAGTACGCGAGCCAGCCGGGCAACGACATCGCCGCGCTCACCGCGGTCATGAAGCGCCCACCATCGTCGCCGCTCGCTGCCGCCGACTGCGCGGCGGTGGCCTGCCCGGTGTTGGTGGTCGTCGGCGATCAGGACTTCGTCCATCCAGGCGACGAACTGGCAGCGGCGTTCCCGAACGGTCGCTGCGAGACACTGCGTGACGTCGACCACTTCGCCACCACCGAGTCGTTCGGCTTCTTCGACGCCGCGCTCGAATTCCTCGACGCCGTCTGACGTTGCCCATGGCGATCGACGATCTCGTCACCACCGACATCGGTCGTGCGGCGACGGCGATCGCAGCGGGCGGTCTGGTGGCCATCCCGACCGAGACCGTGTACGGATTGGCCGCCGATGCCACGAACGAGGCGGCGGTGGCACGAATCTTCGAGGTGAAGGGACGGCCCGGCGAGCACCCGCTGATCGTGCACGTGGCCTCCATCGACGACCTGGACACCTGGGCGTCAGCAGTGCCCGTCCCGGCGCGACTGTTGGCCGAGGCCGCGTGGCCCGGCCCACTGACGGTGATCGTGCCACGAGCCACCTGTGTGCTCGACGTGGTCACCGGTGGCCTCGACACGGTCGGGCTGCGCGTCCCGGCGCACCCCGTGGCCCAGGCGCTGCTCGAACGGGTCGGTGTCGGCCTGGCCGCCCCGTCGGCCAACCGGTTCGGGGCCGTGAGTCCGACCACCGCGCAGCACGTCGCACGCGACCTCGCCGACCGACTCGACCCGCAGCGCGACCTGATTCTCGACGGCGGGTCGTGCCCGGTCGGCCTCGAGAGCACGATCGTCGACTGTGCGAGTTCGCCGCCGCAGATCCTGCGCGCCGGCGGCGTCCCGGTCGACGACGTCCGGCGGTTGCTGGACGGCGACCTGGCCGACGCGTCGGGGCCCAGCCGCGCCAGCGGGATGCTCGTCTCTCACTATGCCCCGCTGGCAGCGGTGCGTCTGGTCGACTCCGCCGATGATGCAACGGCGCTCCGCGCCGGAACGGCCGGTGCCGAGATCCTCGACCTCACCGACGACCTGGTCCGGTACGCGCGCGAGCTGTACGCCAGGTTGCGCGACGCCGACGACCGCGGTGTCCGCACCGTGATCGCGGTCCTCCCGCCGGCCGAAGGTCTCGGTCATGCCATCCGTGACCGCCTCACCAAGGCCGCCGCTCCCCGCCGGGTGTGATGTAACGATTGGTGTCTGACACCAATCGTTACATCCAGTCGACGGCGTTCAGGTTGGCGACCCAGGCATCGCGGACGGCGATGACGTCGGGCGTCGGCGCCCCGTCGATCCCAGCGACGGACAGGCTCACGGTCGACGCGCCGGCATCGGGGACCACGTCGAGGCGGCACCAACACTCGAACGGCTCGTACAGGTAGGTCTCGAGGTGGTACGGCGGATCGTCGTCGAGCACCTCGCCCAGCCACGACGCGACCACCAGCATCGCTTCGAAGGTCTCCACCGGCAGGGCTTCGACCGTGAACGACGGGAAATCGCGACGGAGTCCGGTCCGGTGGTCCTCCCCGTGCAACGGGTCCTCGTCGTGCAACGATGAGGACCCGGGTGCGGCGGGCCGGCCCGCAGTGCGTTCCGAGACGTCGGCGGCCTCCGGTACGGACTCCGCCGGGGCACCGATGGCACCCAACGCCGCGTCGGCGGCTTCGTTGATCGCCTGCATCTGCGCCGGATCGCCGCCACGGTCCGGGTGGTGCGCCATCGCCAGGCGACGGCGTGCAGCGCGGACGTCCTCGACCGTGGCGTGCGGTCCGAGTCCGAGCGATTCGAACGGGTCGGGCATCGGGTCAGCGCGTGTTGTCGCGCAGTTGGGCGTAGCGGGCGAGGAGATCGCCGGAGTCGACCCCGTCGATACCGGTCGTTGCGGTCGCGGTCGTTGCGGTCGCGGTCGCTGCGAGGCCCCATCGACGCTGCACCGCAGCGTGATCGACCCCGGCCGCGACCGCTGCCGCCTGCACCGCTGCGCCCGTCGCGACTGCTTGGTCGACCGCGGCGACCACGAGCGGTTCGTCGAGCAGCCCGGCGAGCACAGCCTGCAGCGCAGTGGATCGCGCAGCGCCACCGGTGAGCACCACCCGGCCGGTCACCGGCGCGAAGCAACGCAGCGCGTCGAACGCGTCGAACAGCCCACACGCCACCCCCTGCACGGCCGCCAGCGCGAGCCGCTCGCGGGTGACGTCGCTGCGCAACCCACCGATCAGACCGGTGGCATCAGGGCGGCTCGGGGTGCGCTCGCCATCGAAGTACGGCAGCAACACCGGCGTGTTCGGCTCACCGACCGCCGACAGCGCGAGCCGGTCGAACTCGTCGTGGTCGACACCGAGCAGCCGAGCCACGGCGTCGAGCACCTTCGCTGCGTTCGAGGTGCACACCAGCGGCAGGAACCGACCGGTTGCGTCGGCGAAGCCGGCGACGGCACCCGACGGATCGGCCGTGGGCGCGTCGGCGACGGCGAACGCAGTTCCCGACGTGCCCACCGAGACCGCGGCATCGCCCGCACTGAGCCCGAGGCCGAGCGCAGCAGCCATGTTGTCGCCCGTTCCCACTGCGACCGCAATGCCGTTCCATTCGCCAGCGACATCGAGGGGGCCGAGCACGTCGGGAACGACATCGGTCCAGTCACGTTCGGCGTCGATGATCGCGAGGAGGTCGAAGCGGTACTCGCCCGTCGACGGCGACCAGTACCCGGTCCCCGACGCGTCGCCGCGGTCGGTCGTGTAGGCGCCGGTGAGGCGGTGCGTCAGGTAGTCGTGGGGCAGGAGCACGCGAGCCATGCGCTCCCACGCCGCGGGATGTGATCGGTGCAGCCACGAGAGTTTGGTGGCGGTGAAGGCGGCCACCGGCACACTTCCGACGGCATCGGCCCATGCTGCGGTGCCGTCGTCGAGCCGGTGGCCCTCGGCATCGCGCGCCGCGAGCCGGCCGAGCAGCCAGCCGGCGTCGGGCGCCGTCTCGGTGTCGTTCCACAGCTTGGCAGCGTGCACCGGCCGGTCGCCGGCGTCGAGCGCCACCATTGCGTGCTGCTGGCCCGCGACGCTGATCGCCACCACCTCTCCGGCACCACCGGGAACGCCCTCGAGGGCCTGATTCCATGCCCGCCCGAACGCGTCCCACCACGACTGCGGGTCCTGCTCGCTCACCGGGGGCGTCACCGGCGGATGCGGTGCGGCGGCGTCGGAGACGATCTCGCCGGTGTCGAGGTCGCGGATCTCGATCTTGGTGGACTGTGTGGAGGAATCGACACCGGCGACGAGGGGCACGCGCCGACTTTACCGGTGCCGCCCCAGCCACGTCGGGGCGTTGCCCCACGCGTCGTCGAAGACGATCTCGTCGAGCGGCTTGCGTCTCACCGGGCCGTGGTGGCCCTCCGGGACGCCGAGGGTGATGCACGCCGAGAGCGCCACGTCGTCGGGAATGACGAGGAGTCGACGCAGTTCGGCCTCGACACCGAGATGCCACATGGTGAGGGCCCCGCCGTAGCCGAGCGCCCGGGCGGCGAGCAGCAGGTTCTGGCAGGCGGGGTACACCGACGCTCCCTCGTAGGGCGACGGGCTGCGATACCGATCGAGACAGACGAGGACGACCACCGGGGTGCGTTCGAACCGGTCGACGTAGCGCTGCATCGAGTCGGCGAAGCGCGACGGCCGATAGCCGTCGGCCTCGCGCTTGGCGTTCCACCCGGCTCGGAACGCCTCGCCGAGGAGATGTTTGGCGTCTCGGGCGGTCGGACCGTTGCGAAGCACCAGGAAACGGAACGGCTGGCGGTTCGAGCCCGACGGTGCCCGACCCGCGTGCCACAGGATCTGCTCGAGGTCGGCGTCGGGGATCGGTGCATCGGTGTAGCGCCTGATCGCGCGGGTGGTGGCGAGCCCCTCCAGGAGGCCGATCGACGGCGTTTCGGGCCCGGTCGGCGGCGGTCCACTCGCTGGCGTCACCGGCCGTGGAACTCCGGGTCGCGCTTCTCCATGAACGCAGCCACGCCCTCCGAGAAGTCGGCGGTGCGCAACAGTGGCAGCAGCTGCAGGAAGACGTGGTGGACGTTCTGTTCGAACGTCTCGGTCTCCGCAGCGCGCATCATGCGCTTGATCGCCCGCACGGCGAGCGGCGCGTTGGCGGCGATCTCCTCCGCGAGCGCCGTGGTCCGGTCGGCGAAGTCGTCTGCACTCACCACGTGGTTGACGAGGCCGAGTTCCAGCGCCTCCGCGGCACTGAGTGTGCGGCCGGTGAACGCGATTTCGGCGGCCTTGGCGTAGCCGACCAGACGAGGCAGGAGCCACGTGCCCCCGCTCTCCGGCAGGATGCCCCGCTTCGCGAAGCCCGGGTTGAGTTTCGCGGTGTCGACGGCGATGCGGATGTCGCACCCGAGCGCCAGGTCGAGGCCGTATCCGGCCGACCCACCGTTGAGCGCGCAGATCGTCGGCGTGTCGAGATTGTGCAGCACCACGGGCGGGGCGCTGCGAAGGTCGAACTCGCCGCTGAAGGTGGCGCCGCCATTACCCCCGTCGTCCCCGTCGCCGCCGAGGTTGCCGAGACCGCCCTTCGGTCCGGCCATCTGGGCCTGGAGGTCGAGCCCAGCGCAGAACGCACGCCCCTGCCCGGTGAGCACGATGCAGCGCACCTCGGCGTCGTGGTCGGCCCGCAACAGCAGCTCGCTGATCTGCGCGAGCATCGGCCCCGAAATCGTGTTCAACCGCTCGGGAGCGTTCAACGTGAGCGTCGCAACGTGCTGGACGACGGAATACCGCACCTCGGTCTCGTCGTTCGAAGTGCCAGTAGGGCCGGCGAGATCGTTCACGGTCCGGAAACGTAGTGCCTTCCATTCCCGGTACACGATGCGTACACTCGCGACACCTTATGAGTGCGGACAATCCCGTGCGCACCTGACAAGGGGGAGAAACCACAACATGAGAACATCACGTGCGAAGCGCGTCGGTGCACTGTTGGTCGGACTGACGCTCGTTGCCGCTGCCTGCGGGAGCGACGACGACGACACGACCACGACCGAAGCCGGTGGCGAGACCACCGAGGCTCCGGAGGCAACCGATGCTCCCGAGAACACCGACGACACGCCGGAGGAGACCACGGCGCCGGAGACCACCGACGGCGACGACGGCGAAACCGCCGCCGGCGACGGCAGCTGCGAGAGCGACGGTGTGCTCACCATCGGCACCATCCTGCCCGTCACGGGTGACCTCGCCTTCCTCGGCCCGCCCGAGGTTGCCGGCTCGGCCATGGCCGTCGAAGACATCAACGCCGCTGGCGGCGTGCTCGGCTCCGACGTCGTCCTCGAACAGGGCGACTCGGGTGACACCACCACCGACACCGCCAACCTGGAAGTCGACCGGCTGCTCGCCTCGGACGCCGACGTGATCGTCGGTGCTGCCTCGTCGGCAGTCTCGAAGACCGTGATCGACAAGATCACGGGTTCGTGCGTCATCCAGTTCAGCCCGGCGAACACCTCGCCGGACTTCACGACCTACGAGGACGACGGGCTCTACTTCCGTACCGCTCCGTCCGACCTCCTCCAGGGTCGTGTGCTGGCGAACCTCGTCCTCGACGACGGCGCCGAGAGCGTCTCCGTCCTGTACCGCCAGGAGAGCTACGGCGTCGGTCTCGCCGAGGCGTTCCAGGAGAACTTCACCAGTAGCGGTGGCACCGTCGACGAGTTCCTCGCCTACGCAGTCGACACCGAGAGCTTCGACGCCGAAATCGACGCACTCGTCGAGGCGGACTCCGACGCCATCGTCGTGATCGGCTTCGCCGAGAGCGCGAGCATCCTGACCACGATGAACGAGCGTGGCATCGGCCCGGAGGACACGGCTGTCTACGGCGTCGATGGCAACATCGGCATCGGCGGCGAGCTCGACGACCCGGGCTTCCTCACAGGCCTCCGTGGTACCGTGCCGTCGATCGATCTCGGCACGATCTCCGACTTCACCGATCGTCTCGACGAGAACGGTGCGGGCGGCGAGTACAGCTACGGCGCCGAGACCTACGACGCCGTGATCATCTCGGCCCTGGCAGCCGCCGTGGCGGGCACCGACGATCCCTCGGCAATCGCTGCCGAGATCAACGGTGTGACCAAGGACGGCGAGACCTGCACCAGCTTCGAGGAGTGCATTGCTCTCGTCGACGCCGGCACCGACATCGACTACGACGGCTTCGGCGGTCCGTACGAGTTCGGTGACGCCGGCGAGCCCGAAGCGGCCAGCTTCCGCATCTGGGAGTACGACGGCGGCTCGGACCCGAACCCCGAGCTGGACGAGTACGTCTTCGCCAGCTGAACACCTGAACACCCGAACACCGCTCGGAGCCCGTCACCGCGAGGTGGCGGGCTCCGTCGCGTCTGCCGCGACCTCCTGCGACGAGCGAACCCGCACGGGTGGTGTGGTCGCTCGTCGCTCGTGCCCCTCGGGTCCACGACCCGGTCCACGAGGTCGACACGGTCGCGGCCGTGCCCGGCGACGTCGGTCAGGTACCGCGGGCGAGGGTGCCGAGGTACAGCTCGATCACCTTCGGGTCGTGCAGCAGGTTGCGCCCGGTGTCGGTGTAGGCATTGGTGCCCTGGTCGAGCACGTAGCCACGGTGGCAGATCTGCAGACAACGCCGGGCGTTCTGCTCGACCATCACCACCGACACACCGGCCTTGTTGATCTCGCGTACCCGCAGGAACACCTGGTCCTGCAGCACCGGTGAGAGCCCGGCCGACGGCTCGTCGAGCAGGATCACCTCTGGATTCATCATCAGGGCACGGCCCATCGCCAACATCTGGCGTTCACCACCCGACAGCGATCCGGCTCGCTGGCTCATCCGCTCGGAGAGCCGCGGGAACATCTCGCTGACGTAGTCGATGCGCTCCCGCACCTGCTTCGGGCGCAGGAACGCCCCCATCTCGAGGTTCTCCTCGACGGTCAGCGACGGGAACACGTTGTCGCGCTGGGGCACGTAGCCGATGCCCTGCTCGACCAGTTCGTGAGCCTCCGCCGACGAGATGTCCTGACCACGGTAGGTGACTGCTCCTGCCCGGATGCTCAGGAGGCCGAACAGCGCTTTGAGCAGCGTCGACTTGCCGGCACCGTTCGGGCCGATGATGCCGATCAGTTCGCCGGCACGCAGCTCCAACGAGCAGTCGTTCAAGATGTCGACGCCGGAGACGTATCCGGCGCGGATGTTGTCGACGTGGATCAGGAGATCGTCGCTCACGAGGTCTCCTGCTCGCCGCTGTCGGCTTCGGTCAGGGGCTGGCCCGCCGCCCCCTCGAGGTCGTCGAAGAAGTCGTGATCGGTGTGCGAACCGAGGTACGCGTCGATCACGTCCTGGTTGGCGCCGATGTCGTCGGGGGTGCCCTCGGCGATGATCTGGCCCTCGGCCATCACCACGACCCAGTCCGAGATGTCGCGCACCACGTCCATGTCGTGCTCGACGAAGATCACCGTGCGACCCTCGGCGCGCAAACCCTTCACGTGTCCGAGCAGCGACTGGGTGAGCGCCGGGTTGACACCGGCCATGGGCTCGTCGAGCATCACCAGTTTCGGCTCGGTCATCAACGCCCGTGCCATCTCGACGAGCTTTCGTTGCCCGCCCGACATCGTGCCGGCGAACTCGTCGCGCATGTGAGTGAGATTGAACCGGTCGAGCAGGGCGTCGGCGCGTTGTTCGATCTCGGCCTCCTGGCGGCCCCAGACCGGCAGCAGCGCCTTGACGAAGCTCTCGCCGACCTGGCCGGTGGCTCCCAGCTTCATGTTGTCGAGGACGGTCATCCTCGACAGCGCCTTGGTGAGCTGGAAGGTGCGAACCATGCCGCGTTTGGCGAGCTTGTAGGAGGCGACGCCGGAGATGTCGGCACCGTCGAGCGTCACACGGCCCGAGTTCGCCTTGTCGAAGCTGGTCAACAGGTTGAAGAAGGTCGTCTTGCCGGCACCATTCGGGCCGATCAGGGCCGTGATCGCGCCGCGCTGGACCTCCAGGTGGTCGACGTCGACGGCGACCAGTCCCCCGAACCGCTTCGTGACGCCGTCCGCGATCAGGATCGGATCGGGCTTGGCCGAGCCCGGCTCGGCGACGACGTCGTCGAAGACCCCGTCGACCGGGTTGTCGTGCACGTGGACGGCGTTCGCCGCCCCACCACCGCCCGCGGTGCGCCCGAAATCCGGCGTTGTCTGGTCACCGTCGTCAGCGGTCATCGAGCGCCATCTCCTCACGTGAACCGAAGATGCCCTGAGGTCGGTACCGGGCCAGCAGGAGCAATCCGAGGCCGACCAGGATGAACCGCACCTGGCTGACGTTGAAGTCGCTCAGCCCGATCGTGGTCTCGAGTGCGTCGGCTGGACCCTCGGGAAGACCACGCAGGACGTTCTCCAGGAACGACACCGCCGTCCAGTAGATCATCGAGCCGATGATCGGCGACCAGGTGCGCCCCGGGCCACCGAGGATCAGGATCGCCCAGATCGTGAAGGTGATCACCGGGTTGAACGTGTCGGGCTGGATCGAGCCCTTCTGGACCACCTGCAGCATCCCGGCGAGCCCGCCGATCACACCACCGAGCGCCAGGGCCTGCAGCTTGTAGACGTAGGCATTCTTGCCGAGCGCTCGGGCGGCGTCCTCGTCCTCGCGGATCGCCTTGAGCGCACGCCCCCACGGCGAGCCCATCAGCCGCTTGATCACCAACACGATGGCGATGAGCAGGATCCAACCGACGAGCAGGATCCAGAGGTCGCGACCGACGTAGGAGAACGGGCCGAAGTCGTAGCGTTGACCGACGTTGAACGGGTTGAGCGACGTGTCGTAGAAGGGGTCGCTGAACTCGCCGATGCCCTCCGAGCCTCCGGTGATCTCCTGCATCCGTCGCCAGCGCACGAACAGCCGGATGGTCTCGGAGGCGGCGATCGTGACGATGGCCAGATAGTCGGCGCGCAGGCGCAGCGTCGGTATCCCGAGGATCAGCGCCAGCACGATCGAGTAGACGATGCCGAAGGCCACGCCGACCATGAAGTTCCACTGGAAGTAGTTGATCGACACCCCGAGGCCGTAGGCGCCGGCGGCCATGAAACCGACCTGACCGAAGTTCAGGAGCCCGGCGTAACCGAACTGCACGTTGAGCCCGACCGCGGCGAGGGCGAACACCACCACTTCGACACCGAACATCGTGGAGAACGTCCGCTCGAGGATGAATCCCCAGTCCATCAGCCGATCCTCTCCGCTCGTCCGAGGATGCCCTGGGGCCGGAAGAGCAGGATCAGCGCCAAGATCAACAGGGCCACCATGTTCTTCACCTCGGCGTCGATGACGAGCGTCGAGAGGTTGATCGCCAACCCGACGATCAACGCACCGAACAGTGCGCCGTACGCGCGTCCGAGCCCGCCGAGTGTGACCGCCGCGAAGATCAGCAACAGGATGCGGAACCCGAAGTCCCACTTGACCTGGTCGAGACCGAAGAAGATGCCGCTCGCCGCTGCGAGGGCGGCGCCGGACACCCAGACGAGCATGATCACCCGCTCGACGTCGATTCCGGTCGACTCGGCCAGTTCGCGGTTGTCGGACACGGCTCGCATCGCCTTGCCCATGCGGGTGAATTCGAGGTAGCTCGCGACACCGACGAGGATCAGCACCGACAGCGTCATCGCCACGATGTCCTTCGGTGTGAGCTCGACCGGGCCGATCGACACCGCGCGCTGGGCGGAGAAGTTCCCGAACGAGCGGGGGCCACCGCCGAAGAAGTACACGAACAGGTAGCGCAGCAGGATCGACAAGCCGATGGTCATCACCATCTGCGCGATGAGGCTCACGCCGGATCGGCGTGCGCCGCTGAAGATCAGGCGATTGAGGACGTAGCCGAGCGCGCCGCCCGCTGCGACACCGAGTACCCCCGCGAAGATGAGATTGACGCCGTCGCCGAACGGTGGTGGCAGCGGCGCGAGGAAGCCGATCAGGCCGGCCAGGCCGTAGATGTTGAAGAAGTACGTCGACAACATCCCCCAAGTGACGAGTTCGGCGTGGGCGAAGTTGACGAGGCCGGTCGTGCCGAAGATGAGCGTGAGGCCGACCGCGGCCATCGCGAGGTAGAGCCCCTGCTTGAGGCCCTCCGCGGTCAATTGCGCGAACCGGCGGAAGGTGACACCGCCGCCGCCGTCGTCGTCGACCTCGCCGAACACCAGCGGGAACAGCACGCGCCGGTCGCGGTTCTCGGTGACCGAGGCGGTCAGCGGATTCGACTCGGGGTTGCGCAGGTTGAGCCCCTCGGGCAGGCTGTCGACCTCGAGCGTCACCGTGTAGTCACCCGGGCCTGGCACGCCCAGACGGAATTCGCCATCGGCATCGGTGACCACCGTGCCGACACCCTCCACATCGAGCGTCACGCCCGCAGCCGGGATCTCCTCGCCGCTGTCCTCGTCGTCGTACGACAACTGCCCGAAGATCGCCCGCTCCTCGCCGTCCTCGCTCTGCGCTCCGGCGGTTGCGCCGAACAGCAGCGGCAGGAACATGGCAGCCAGAGCGAAGAGGAACATCCGTCGCCGACGGTCGGGAGCTGACATCGGGTGCGTACTCTACGCACTTGGCGCAGGTGCCGCGGGCATCCGAGGTTCAGGCCTCGTTTCCGCTGTGTGAACTTCGTGTTCATCGGGCACGTCGACCGTGGCCATCGGCTCCAACGCAGCGTGGACGAACTGCACCGTCACCACCCACAGCGCGGTCGCTCCGGCGACGTGCGCGGCCACGAGCACTGCAGGGATGTTGTTGAAGTACTGCACGTAGCCGATGCCGCCCTGCACGACGGCGATGAACATCCAGGTCGAGATGTGCCCGGACAACCGGGCGAGGAGATCTCGGTCGCGGCGGAGCGCGACGACCACCGCCAGGAACGCGAAGACTGCGAACCACACGGTGACGCTGTGGATCTCGGCAACGGTGGAGATGTCGAAGCCGTAGCGCCGTGCGGATTCGTCACCGGCGTGAGGGCCGGCCCCGGTGACCACGGTGCCGGTGACCAGCGACGCGACCATCAACGCGCCGAACACGAGCATCAACCGGGTGACGAGCGGAGTGATACCGATGACGGTCCGCGACATCGTTGCCTCCGGCCGCGCCCGGCGGATCGCCACGAGACCGAAGGCGATCGACACCATCGCGAGCAGGAAGTGCGACTGCACCAGGAAGGGATGGAGGTCGCCGCGCACGGCGAACCCGCCGACGACACCGTTGCCGAAGATCGACAGCAGCACCACCAGCGACGGAACCTTCAGCCCTCGGCGGGCCGGGCGCACGCGGAATGCACCGATCGCCATCAGCAGGGTCGGCACGCCGACGAGCCCGCTCACCAGTCGATTGACCTGCTCGATCGCGGCGTGGGTGCTCGAGACGTCGATGAAGCGTTCGTTGTTGCAGTTCGGCCAGTCGTCGCAGCCGAGGCCGCTGCCGGTGAGGCGCACGATGGCGCCGGCGACCGTGAGGAAGCACACTCCGGCCACCGTGATGATGGCGATCTGCCGATAGCGCCTCAGCGACATGGTGAATCGCGGGCGGGAGGAGCCCTCGTGTTCCATACGTGTCACAGGATATGGCTAGCGTCGGCCGCGTGCTGAGTTCGTTCGACGACTTTCCGATCCACCAGACGTCCCGGCCGGTCGCTCAGACCGCCACGAGTGACATCAACCACTACGACCGCTACTTCTTCAACGGCTACACGAAGGACACGCGATTGTTCTTCGCGACCGCGATGGGGCTGTACCCGAACCGCCACGTCGTCGATGCCTCGTTCAGCGTGGTCGCCGACGGTGGCACCCCGGCCGCTCGCCAGATCAGCGTGCACGCATCTGGTCGGGCCCCCGCCGATCGCGCCGACGCCAACGAGGTCGGTCCGGTCAGGATCGAGGTCCTGGAGCCGCTGAACGCGCTGCGCGTCACCGTCGACGCCCCCGATCAGGGACTGCGGGCCGACCTGACCTTCGTTCGTCGTTCGGCGCCCATCGAGGAACCCCACTTCTTCCAGCAGATCGGCGTGCGCGTCACGTTCGACTACACGCGCCTCACCCAGTTCGGCGGCTGGGAGGGTTGGATCGAGATCGACGGCGTCCTGCACGACCTGGCCCCCGGCGAGACGCTCGGGTGCCGCGACCGCTCGTGGGGCGTGCGGAGCGTCGGCGAACGCGCCCCGACGGGCGCCCCGGTCGCCGACCCCCAGTTCTTCTGGCTCTGGGCGCCGCTCAACTTCGACTCGTTCTCGACCCACTTCGACGTGAACGAGCTGTTCGACGGCAGACGCTGGCACGAGACCGGATTCGTCGCCCCGGTCGCCGGGCCGGACGGCACGTCAGCGCCCGAGGCGATGCGGTCGGTCGACTACGAGCTCGCCTGGCGACCCGGCACCCGAACCGCCGACTGGTTCGAGGTCACGATGACGCCCTGGACGGGCGACGCGACGACCATCCGCCTCGAACCGCTCTTCGAGTTCCAGATGGCCGGACTCGGCTACCTGCATCCCGAGTGGGGCCATGGTGTCTGGAAGGGCGAGCTCGAGGTCGGCGGCGAGCGGTGGGACCTGCCGGTCGAGAATCCGACCGCACCCGACCGACTCCACGTGCAGTCCATCGTGCGCGCCACCACCAGTGGCGGCCTCGGCGCTCACGACGGCATCGGCATCCTCGAGCAGCTGGTGATCGGGCGCCACGACCCCACCGGCCTCACCGGCATCTTCGACGGCCACGGCGCCTGAGCCGGCCACCGACGGCCGACGTCACGGTCGTCGCACTGGTGGACAGCCGACCGTGTCAGACCTTGTCGGACTCGGTCACCGGCTCGACCCACGGGGCGCTGTCGATCGCCTCCTGGTAGCCCTCCTCGGCGCTCAGCTTCTGAGCGATGGCGGCGAGGAGCACACCGTAGACGGCCTTGGAGCTGATGTCGGCGAAGCTGTAGATCAGGTTGCGGGCCACGACGCCGTTCTGGTCGTCCCAGATCTGCGGCATCAGGTAGGCCAGCGGGTAGATCGTCCACGACACCAGGAACAGGATCCACACGGCGCTGAACATCTTGGCCACACCCGGCGACGACTTGGCCTTGGCGTCGCGGATCGTCTGGAAGGCGACGACCAGCAGCCAGAGGTAGAACACGGTGCTGATGGCACCCCAGATCCAGAACTGGGCGCCACCGTCGACCTCGTCGAACTGGCCGACGTAGCCGGTCCAGATCATTGCCAGGCCCGCGACCACGAATGCCGCCCACCGGCGGAAGAACAGTGTGCCGGTGATACCTCCGACGATCAGCAGCTGCGTGAGCAGCACGGGGACGTCGATCGACCAGTTCATGTAACGGAAGCCGTTCGAGAACAGCCCGTCGGAGAGGACGTAGGCCGCGCCGTCCCACGTGAACGCGTTCGACCAACGCAGGGCGAGCAGGCCGAGTTCGAGGAACGCCGACACCATCACCACGCCGGTGAGATACGACGTCAACCGGTAGCGCGGTGAGATCGACTTCGCCGTGGCGAGCGAGTACACCAGACACGCTGCGAACACTGCGGCGGTCAGCGTGAACACGCTCAGCACGATCTCGAACTGCGTGGCGGAATAGCTGAACAAGTTCTCGAAGGACATCTGTCGCTCCTTGCTGGACGGTTCGGTCAGGATCCCACAGCATTTCGGGACCGTTCCAGACGTGCGAGCAGGTTCGCGACGGATTTCGACCCGGCCACAGCCCGCTCGCTCGCGCCCGGGCCCTCGGGCGATGAGCCGAACCCCCGGATGGAGGGGTGTGGCTCATCGGCTGGTGGCAGCGGCTCAGGTGTGGCGGATGGTCATGCCGCCGTCGACGGGGATCGTGGCGCCGTTGACGAAGCTCGACGCGGGCAGACACAGGTTCAGTGTCATGTGCGCGACTTCCTCGGGCAGCCCGTACCGGCGCAGCGGCACGCGCCGGCGGGCGTAGGTGGCCTTCGCGTCATCGGGGATCGCTGCGGTCATCGCGGTGTCGATCGGGCCGGGGCAGATGCAGTTGACGGTGACCCCGTGGCGGCCGAGTTCGACCGCCAGACTGCGCGTCAGCCCGGTGACGCCGGCTTTCGATGCCGCGTAAGCGGCGAGACCACCCGTCGCAACGATCGCCTCGGTCGACGCGATGTTGACGACACGTCCGTTGCCGGCATCGACCAGGTGGGCCAGAGCGAGTCGGACGAGGCGGGCCTGCGCGGTGAGGTTGAC
The DNA here is from genome assembly GCA_964549065.1 of uncultured Ilumatobacteraceae bacterium. GTDB lineage: Bacteria > Actinomycetota > Acidimicrobiia > Acidimicrobiales > Ilumatobacteraceae > Sva-07. The sequence continues at coordinate 5,060 of CAZJUC010000021.1, read as the reverse complement.
GTCGAGGGTGCGCGCCCAGTTGTCTTCGAACTCGGCCTCGTCACCGAACGCCGAGGTCGCCAGCGAGACTCCGGCATTGTTGATCACGATGTCGAGGCGCCCGCCCCACGTGACGGCGTCGTCGACCAGCGAACGCAACTGGTCGTGGTCGGCGACGTCGCACTCGACACCGATCGCCCGGCCGGCGCCGTACGACGCGTGGATCTCGTCGACGACCGAGGCGATCCGATCGGCACCGAGATCGGCGGCCACGACCCGAGCGCCCTCGTCGGCGAACAACCGAGCGGTGGCACGGCCCATGCCGCTCGCCGCGCCGGTGACGATGACCACCGCTCCCTGGACCGAACGCGACAGCGAGCTCAACCGGACGGTGGCCGGGGCCGGTCCGGAAGCGGTCATCGGGCGACCCAGCGTTGCGATCCACCCATGCCGTAGGCCTTCAGGACGAGTGCTCGTTCGACGTCGATCGCCATGAATCCGGTCCCCGGTGAGTTCTCCGGTCCGCCCGGAGCGAACGCGTCGAGGTCGTAGTCGAAGACCCCCTCCCAGAGGCGACGCTTGGTTGCGAGGTCGTCGAACATCGTCGCCGACCCCCAGATCTCGACGCCGTCGCCGACCTCGGTGACCTGCCAGTGCATTGCGACACTGGGATTGGCAGCCACATTGCGAGCCTTGACCGAACCGGTGCCGGCCATGATCCAACACACGTCACCCTCCCAGCACGGATGCACCGGCACCACGTCGGGGCGGCCGTCATCGCCGACGGTGGCGAGATGTGCCCACGGGCTGAGCGAGGCGGCGAACGCCTTGACTGCGTCGAGGTCGATCTGGTCGCTGCCGTCGCTCATGGACGAACCGTAGTCAGCGACGGACCTCGTAGAACGAGTTGACGGAATGGTCGACGTCGAGCGTGCGGAACGTGGTGAGGCCGGCAACGGCTGCCATGTCGCGAGCCTTCGACTCCGGCAGCCCGAGCGTGCCGAGACCGGCGCCACCCGGTTCGGACAGCGCCGACGACATGCACGACAGCACGCTGATGCCGTACATCAGCGACGCCATCGGATTCTTCTCGACGTTCTCGGCGAACGTCTCGCGGCCCTTGATGTCGACGAGCAACCAGGTCCCGTCGGCCGCCAGGGCGCCGGCGATCGACGCGATCATCTCCTGCGGATGGGTCATGTCGTGGATGCAGTCGAACGTGGTGACGAAGTCGACCGAGTGGTCGTCGGGCAGCGGCTCGTCGCGCGGGTCGACGAACCGTACGTTGTCAGCGCCTTCCTCGAGACGGCGGTGCTCGGCTCGTTCGAGTGCGTACCTCGAGATGTCGTAGCCGACGAAGGAACTGTTCGGAAACGCGTCGGCCATCAGCAGAACCGCTCCCCCTGCGCCACAGCCGATGTCGGCAACGGTGATGCCCGCCTCCAAACGTGCGACGATGCCGTCGAGCGCCGGCAGCACGGTCGGGATCAGGTGATGGCGGTTCCACGGCTCGAAACTGCGCTCGATGCCGACAGCGCCCTCGGGACCGTGGCTGTCGTAGTCGTGGCCGACGCCGGTCTCGAAGCTGGCAGGCATCGCGTCGAGTGCCGCCATGGTCTGCGGGAACCGGTGGAACATCCCCATCCCGAACGCCGGGTGGTCTGGCGACGCCAGCACCGCCACCGCCTCGGGCGTGAGCCAGAACCGCTCGTCGCCCGCCGCTTGCACCGCGGTGTCGACGGCGATCAGCTTCGCGGCTGCCTGGTTGTAGGCCCACTCGCGCACCCACCGCTCGTCGAGACCGGCACGGTCCGCGAGTTCGGTCGTGGTGACGGGGCCGTCGGCGGCTGCGAGCGCGGCATAGAGGCCGAGCTTGTCGCCGAGGTGGATCATCCCGGCGGTCACCGCGCCGTTGAGCTGGGTGAACACCGCGAACGAGTAGAACTTCAGGCGGTCGGGGTCGGGAGCATCGGCCATCTCGACGACGGTAGATCCTGACGTCGTCCGGAACTGCAGCGGGCAGTGGTCGCCGGGATCAGCGGGTGCGTTCGTCGCGGGCGAGGTGCTCGAGGTCGCTCAGTTTCGTCAGCGAGAACGTGTAACCGTCCTCGAGGGGAAGCGCCTCGACACGACTGACCGATGAGTGTCCGAGTACGAAGCGATCCCACTCCCACGGGGTCGGTTCGAGGCCGAGGAGATGCCCGATGGTCACCGAGTTGGTACCGGCGTGCGCGACCAGGGCGATACGGGCCCCGGGTTCATGGATCTGCCAGATCGGCAGATCGGTCTCCGAGCGCAGGACCCCACGGTCGGCGAGGAACGACGACGCGCCGGCCCGGATCCTGGTGACGAAGTCACGGATCGACTCACCGCCGTCCAGTCCGTGCCAACGAGCTTCGGCGGGGCGGCCCTTCAGTTCGGCATACGCCTCGGCGGCCTTCTCGGCAGGGCTCCCGTGCCACATCGGGTCACGGATCTCCTCCAACCACGGATCGATCGCTTCGCCGACACCGAGCGCGTCCAACAGCGGCGCGGCGGTCTGGCGAGCGCGCACCAGCGGCGACACCAGGATCTCGTCGAAATGCTCGTCCACCATCGCCGCAGCGAGACGTTCGGCCTGGCGGTGGCCACGATCGGTGAGTGGCGGGTCGACCACCGCCAGACCACCTCGTACCCATTCGGGTTCGCCGTGACGGATCAGCACGATCTCCATGGGTGACGACTGTAGGGGCATGCGGCGCCGGTAGCTTTGCGCGGCAGTGGCGAACGACGGCGGAGTCCAACCCGGCTGGTACGCCGATCCCCTCAGCCGATTCGAGCTGCGCTACTACAACGGCTCGACGTGGACAGCGGACGTGTCGAACGGTGGTGAACGCTTCGTCGACCCGCAGGGCATCGAGGTCGGACCGCGACCGACAGGTGATCCGGCAGGCAACGCGTCGGCGTCCATGTCGACGAACTCCACGGCGACGGACTCCGCGACGACGAACTCCGCGGCGACGGCAGCGATGGTTCTCGGGATCATCGCGATCGCGATCGCGTGGCTGCCGTTCGTCGTGGTGCTCGGCGCGATCGCCGCGGTGCTCGCCATCGCACTGGGTGCCGTCGGAATCCGCCGCGCCGGTCCGTCGGGCGTCGGCCGCGGCCGCGCCGTCGTCGGGCTGGTCACGGGAGCCAGCGGACTGGTGGTAGCCGTTCTCGGCGTCATCTTGACCGTGATCGTCGTGGATGTCTACGACGCCTACCTCGACCCGGGGCCCCACGAGACCGAGATCGGGTCGTGCGAGGTCGCCGGCGCACGAGCCACGGCCAGGGGCACCTTGACGAACCTCGGCGACGGCGACGCCGACTTCTCGGTGCTGGTCGGCTTCGTGCGACCGGGCACCGACAACCCGCACCGCACCGCGCGAGCCGTGCTCGACGACGTGCGCCCGGGTGAACCGACCGAGTTCGAGGTCGAACGTCAGATCGAACTCGACGAGATCGACTGCATCGTGATCGAGGTCTCCGGCCCACTGCCGTTCGGCCTCGAACTCGACTGAGCCGACGCCCGCCGATCGGTCGGATCGTTCGGCGCTCGGCGGTTCAGACCGTGGTGGCCGACACCCAGGCGTCGAAGAGTCGGCGGTACGGGCCATCGGTGGCGACGAGTTGGTCGTGGTGACCGTCCTGCACCAGGTGACCGTGATCGAGGACGAGCACGCGGTCGGCGCGCGCTGCGGTCGACAGTCGGTGGGCGATGGCGATGGTGGTGCGCGAGGCTGCAAGGCGTTCGAGGGCGCGGGCGATGCGCACCTCGGTGAGCGCGTCGACCGAGGAGGTCGCCTCGTCGAGGATCAAGATGTCGGGATCCGCCAGCCCGGCGCGCAGCAACGCCACCAGTTGGCGTTCGCCCGCCGACAACTGGTCCCCGCGTTCGCCGACGGAGGTGTGGAGCCCGTCGGACAACGAGTCGACCCAGTCGCGCACACCCAGATCGTCGACGACGCGCTCGACGTCGCGCTCGTGTGCACGCTCGTCGGCGAAGGCGATGTTGGCGGCAACGGTGTCGTCGAACAGGAACGGCTCCTGTGACACCACCACCAGCCGTCGTCGCAGCTCGGCCCGGTCGACCTGACGCAGCGGCACCCCACCGAGGGCGATCTCGCCGATCGTCGGGTCGGCGAACCGGGCGATCAGACGCCCGAGTGTCGTCTTGCCGGAGCCGGTCGCTCCCACCATCGCAACTTGCTGGCCGGCGGGAACGACGACGTCGAGATGTTTCAGCACTGCGGCGTCGGCACCGTCGTCGCTCCGGCTGCGGTAGGCAAAGGTCACCTCGCGGATGTCGATCTGCAACTGGCCGGCCGGCAACGGGATCGGATGCTCTGGTTGCGGGGGTCCGATCGGCATGTCGAGCACCGACAACACGCGTCGGAGGCCGGCAACCGCCATCTGGGTGGTGTCGATCACCTCGGTGAATTCCGCGATCGGCTCGAGGAACCGGTACGTGAGGAACACGAACCCGACGAGGGCGCCGGCGGTGAGCCCACTCTCGGGCCCGCGCCAGATCCCGACGGCAACGACCGCCGACACCGTGAACGCGGAGAACATCTCGCCGGACGGAAACAGGAAGGCCCCGATCAGGGCGGCCCGGACCTGGGCCGACGCGGTGAGTTCGACGGACTCCTCGACCCGGTCGGCCATCGTCTCGCCGGCGTCGTACGCGCGCACGGTCGGCCCGCCCGACACGAGTTCGGCGATCGCTCCGAGCGACTGGCCGTTCTGGTGGCGTGCCCGGTCGTAGGCGACCAGCAGGCGCGACTGCACCGCTCGGAGCACGAACAGCAGCGGGATCGCCACGGCGAACGCGACGAGGGCGAGCACCCAGTCGTACGCCAACATCACGCCGGCCACGATGACCATCAGCGTGCCGTCGACCAGCCAGGCGAGACCACCCCACTGGAAGAACCGGGCCAGGGTCTCGATGTCGCTGGTGACCCGCGCCACCAGCCCACCGCGGCGCTCGTCGTTGTGGTCGGCGAGGCTGAGCTGGTGGATGTGTCCGATCAGCCTGACCCGTAGGTCGTGCAGGGCTCGTT
>CAZJUC010000020.1:0-25810 GCA_964549065.1 uncultured Ilumatobacteraceae bacterium | reverse complement strand
TGAGACGCGGCACGATCAGGTGGATGCCCTTGGAGTACACGATGCGGTGCTCGGTGGTGAGCCCCCATTCGTTGTTGACCTCGTCGACGAACGGCCCGGCGGCGTTGACGATGGTGCGTGCCGTGGCGGTGAACTCGTCGCCGGTGTCGACGTCACGGAGTCGAGCGGTCCACCGCCCGCCGCTGCGTTCGGCGGACAGCATCTCGACGTAGTTGGCGGCGGCGGCACCGGTGTCGATGGCGCCGCGTACGAACGAGAACACGAAGCGCGCGTCGTTGTCGACGAGGATCCCGTCGTAGTACTCGATGCCGCCGAGCGCGTTCGAGGTGTCGATCGCCGGCTCTTCGCGTTCGATGTGGTCGGTCGACAGCACCCGCGGCCGCTTGGTGCCGAACATTCCGATGATCCAGTAGCCCAGCGACCCGAGACCGGCGAACCACGGCTTGTACGGCGACGTCTGGTCGAGGGTGGCGTAGAATCCGATCTGCTTGATGTTGTCGGGGTAGGCCTTCATCAGCTGGTTGCGTGACCGGCACAGCTTGAACACCAGCGGGAGTTCGTAGTTCTCGAGATACTTGAAGCCGCCCCACACGAGGTTCGACGAGGCCTGGCTGGTGAAGCTGGCGAAGTCGCCACGGTCGATGACGGCGACGTTGGCGCCCCGGCCGGCGAGGGACGCAGCGGCGACGGCGCCGTTGATGCCTCCGCCCACGATCAACGTGTCGAACGTCTCGGTCCGGAGTCGCTGGAGGTGGCGGTCGCGAAGGGTCATGTGGTGCTCACGATCATGATCACGCCGACCACACTGCCGATCGCCACGGCGAGCGGGGTCGCCCACGTGGCCCACGCCGGTCCACGGCGGTAGGCGGGAGCGAGCATGATCGATCCGCAGATCGCGCCGGCGATCGCGCCGCCGATGTGCCCGCCGATCGAGATGCCAGGGATGGCGAACGTGATGAACAGGTTGAGGATCAGCGTGGTGCCGATGCCGGTGGTGAACGGATTGACCCCTCGGCGCCAGAGTCCGACGGTGGCGGCGGCGAGGAGACCGAAGACGGCACCCGATGCGCCGGCGGTGATGCCACCGCTGTCGAGCGCGATCACGCCGAGCGACCCGCCGAGCAGCGAGGCGAAGTACAACAGCAGGAAGTTGACGCGCCCGAGTGCCGGCTCGAGCATCGGGCCGAGCACGTACAGGAAGTACATGTTGAACGCGATGTGGATGATCCCGAAGTGCAGGAAGCCCGACGTGACGAGCCGGTACCAACCGTCGGGTTGCGTGACGAACACACCGCCGTCGTCGCTCTGCCAGGCGATCGGTTGGGCGAGGACGTCCTTGCTGAGCCCCAACCGTAGATGCATGTCGGTGACACCACCGCTGAGCGCGGCCGGTTCTCGGGTGACGAGCAGGACGAGCACGAACACCGCGACGTTGATCGTGATCAACGACATCGTCACGAGGACGGGTTGGCGCGCCGACCAGAACCGGGCCTGGGTGCGGACATCGGGTCGATTCGCCTTCGCGCAGTCGGGGCAGTGGCTGCCGACGGTGGCCTGGACCAGACACGAGTCGCACGCCGGCTTGCCGCAGCGGGTGCAGCGTCGGCCCGCGACCCGGTCGGGATGGCGAGGGCAGGTGATGGTGCCGGTGGAGTCTGTCGGGGACGACATCGACGGCGGTCGACCAGCACCCGGCATCCCGGTTCCCGTGGCGTCGGGTGGCGGTGGGGGCGGCAACGGCACGACACCAGGGTACCGAGAGTCGGTACGCAGAGACTCGCGACCGGTGACGCCGGGCGGATTCAGTGGGCGGAGCTGGTCGGCAGGTCGTCGGCCGGGCCCGGAGCGGCGAGCAGATTGCCCTGCACCATGTCGCACCCCGCGGAGCGCAGTCGCCGCAGTTGATCGGCACCGCTGACCCGCTCGGCGACGACGCGCATCCCCAATGCGTGGGCGAGCAGGACCACGGCACGAACGATCCGGGTATCGGCGTCGGTCGATCCCGACGGCAGCGCAAGCGTCCCGTCGAGCTTCAAGATGTCGGCACCCACATCGGTGAGCACCGACAGGGCGTTGGCGCCGGTGCCGAAGTTGTCGATGGCGACCTGGACAGCCGAGCGCCGCAGCGCCCTGATGGCGCGGTCGACGTCGGGATTGCGGCCGAGGAGAGCGGTCTCGCGCGCCTCCAACACCAGGCGTTGGGGACGCAGATCGTTCAGGCGCAGCATCGAGTGCACGAGGTTCACGAACGACGTGCTCGCCAGCTGGATCTGCGACACGTTGACGTGCACGGCGAAGTCCTCGCCCACGGCGCCGGCGTCGATCCATCGGCGTGTCTGCACGAGTGCGTGGTCGAGCACGAACTCGCCGAGCCGCCCGATCACTCCCGACTCCTCGGCGATGGCGATGAACTCCGCCGGCTCGATGTCGCCGTGTTCCGGATGGTTCCACCGAACGAGCGCTTCGGCACCGACGGTGCGCCGCGTGACCGCCGAGAACAGCGGCTGGAAGTCGACGGTCAGCTGCTGCTCGGAGATGGCCCGCGCCAACTCGGCCCCCAACGCGCTGCGGTCGCGGGCAGCCGACCGCATCTCGGGAGTGAACAGCACACAACGCTCACGGCCGGCCGCCTTGGCCTCGTACATCGCCGTGTCGGCGTTGCTGATCATCGTGGTGGCCGCAGCCTCGTCGGCCATGGCGAGCACTTCGTGGTCGCTGATCGCGATGCCGACGCTCACCGAGAACTGCAGGTCGAGTTGCCGCATGCGGACGCGGCCGGTGAGCGCGCGCTGCATGCGGTCGGCGAGTTCCATCGCGACGGCGACGTCGGGGACCTCCGAGCACACCACGAGGAACTCGTCACCGCCGATCCGGGCGACGCGGTCCTCGGGGCGGACACTGTCGGCGAGTCGTCGCGCGGCCGACAGCAGGAGTCGGTCGCCGATGGGGTGGCCGAGAGCGTCGTTGACGTACTTGAGCCGGTCGACGTCGATGAAGATCGCCGCCACGTGGCCGGGTCGCGAACGTTGGGCGACGATCGCTCGGGCCAGCACCGCCATGATGCGGCGTCGATTCGCGAGTCCGGTGAGCGGGTCGTGGGTTGCCTGGTGCCGGAGGCGGGTGGTCTCCTCGCGGGCCTGCGTCACGTCGTGGGCGATCAGCCCGACGAAACCGCCGCCGTCGAGCGCAGGGTCGCGCCGGGACGCCACCGTGGCTCGGAAGACACGCGACTGGCCGAACGCGTCGACCTGGTCGACGTCGCCCTGCCAGGTGCCGTCGTGGCGGCCCGTCAGCAACTGCCGAGGCGCCTGGTCGAGCAACGACCGAAGGGTGCCGTGGGCCACGCCGCCGGGCTGCAGTGCGTCGACCGATTCGGCGCCGAGCAGGTGGAGGGCCGAGTCGTTGGCGGCGCGGACACGCTGGTCGAAGCCGGCGATCACCACCGCGGTCTGGTCGGCGTCGAGGAGGGCCGGGAGCACCACATCGAGGGTGGTGGGCGTCAGGCGGCTCGTTGCGGTCGGCGGCGGTGGCAGGGCGCGGCCGGGGGAGCTGGTCGGGCGCTCGTTGTGGTTGTCGCCGTCCGACACGGCCTGCTCCTCTGCACTCGTCTTCGTCACCCGCCTCTGGGCTCGATGATCATCGCCGGTAGAACCCGGTCACGTCGGTTGACGCGATTGCGAGCGTGGCGATGACGTCCAGGAACTCGGTTGCAAGATCTCCATCGGCCAGTTCGAGCTGTTGGTTGAGCGCGTAGGCCGTGAGACGGTAGAGATGGGCCTCGTCGCCGGGCGGTGGGCACGGGCCGCCGTAGCCCACGTCGCCGAAGAAGTTCAGCGCTTGCAGCGCTCCTGGCGGCACATCGCCTTCGACGAGTGCGATCTCGGCGGGATCGAGTCCTCCGATCACCCAGTGCACGAACGGCTGGCCCTCGTTGACCGCCGAGTCGTCGACCAGGGCGAGCGCGATCTCGACGGTACCGGCGGGTACGGCCCCCCAGCTGAGCGCAGGGGCGACGTCGAGGCCGTCGCAGGTGTGGCGAACGTCGATGTCGCCGCCGTCCAGCCATGGCACCGCGAGGTCGAACGACTCGATGGCGCCGTCGGGGGCGCCGGCACGGTCAGGATCACCGTCGAGGCCGCCGTCCGGGTCGACGGCAAGGTCGCTGTCCAGGACCCCGGCACCGTCGACGTCGAACTCGTCGATCGTCGGAGGAACGGTCTGGCTGGGGTAGTCGGCCGGGTCGTACGGCGCGAGCTGCTTGCCGTCGCCGGTGTCACAGGCGGTGAGCGCAGCGAAGCCGACGAGCCCGGTGACGGTCGAGGCGAGGATCGTGGAGGTCCGTCGGTGCACCCGCCGGATCGTAGGCGCTCGCATCGGCCATCGGGCCTCACCGCGTAGATCCGTACCGGTAGCCTCCCGAGGGTGACCGAACGCCTCTCGTTGCTCACCGTGCACGCCCACCCCGACGACGAAGCGTCGAAAGGGGCGCCCACACTGGCTCGCTACCACGATCAGGGTGTCCACACGGTGCTGGTGTGCTGCACCGGTGGCGAGGAGGGCGACCTCCAGAATCCGTCGCTGCGTGAGCCCGGCCAGCCGTTCCACGGTCTGACACCCGAGGAGGAGAAGGCCAAGGTCGTATCGATGCGGGAGCCGGAGCTGGCGGCGTCGGCCGAGGTGATCGGCTTCGACGTGGTCGAGATGCTCGGCTACCGCGACTCGGGCATGGCCGACACCGAGCCGAACGAGCATCCTGACTGCTTCCACCAGGCCGACATCGACGAGGCCACCGGCCGGTTGGTGGCGATCATCCGCCGTGAGCGACCACAGGTGATCATCACCTACGGCGACGACCAGCGCGGGTACCCGCACCCCGACCATCTGCGCGTCCACGACATCTCGGTGCTCGCGTTCGAGCGCGCCGGCGACCCCGACTGGTACCGCGACCTGGGCGAGCCGTTCGCCCCGTCGAAGCTGTACTACTCGGTGTGGTCGAAGGCCCGGGTGCTGGCGATCCACGAGTTGATGCTGCGCGTGAAGGGCAAGTCGCCGTTCGAGCAGGAGTGGCTCGACCGGCCCTCGCAAGACCACCGGATCACCACCAAGATCGACATCACCGGTTGGGGCCACGTTCGCCGTGGAGCGCTGGCCGCTCACGCCACCCAGGTCGACCCCTCCGGCGCGTGGTGGGGGTTCGACTTCGACGACGAGGAGTTCACCGCTGCGTATCCGTGGGAGGACTGGATCCTCGCCCGTTCGCTCGTCGGTGCGATCCCGGCCGACGACGGTGAACGCGACCTCTTCGCCGGTGTGGTCGAGCGGGTGGCTCGATGAGCGTGCAGTATCGGGTGGTCGTGGCCAAGAAGGACGAACGTGTCGACGGCCCCGACGACGCCGAGGTGGTCGTGACGGTGCCGCTCACCGTCGCGGCCGCCGACGACTTCGATCCGACGGTGGCCTACATGCGCGGCGCGCTCAAGGCCTCCGGCCACACCGGTGTGGTGCTCGACGCGTTGAAGTCCGGTGCCGCGGCCGAGGCGATCGGTCGCCTGGCGGGCGACACCTGATCAGCCAGGCCCGAGCAGCGGCTCGGCCAGCGGCTCGGCCAGCGCGGTGGGATCAGCGCAGTAGGGGTTCAGCTGGTGGAGCGCATCGCGTCGCGGAGCGCCCGATAGCCGATCAGGGTCGCTCCGCCGGCGTCGAGGCGAGCCCGCAGATCGTCCCCGGTGACCAGGTCGAGGTCGTCGATCCAGCCCTGGGTGTAGTCGCCGAGTGCGCGGACTTCGGGGGTGTCGACCGCCGGCTGGACGTGGATCTCGGTGACACCCGGTTGCAGTCGGTCGATCGCCGCGTGCACGCGCTCGGCACTGCCGGCGCGCCAGTCGTGGTCGAAGTGGTCGGGGAACACGATGCCTTCGTCGCCGGCGAGACGGCGGAACGGGAATCCGGCCTGATCGTCGCTCACGGTCGACGGCAGTCGGATCGGCAGGGCGAATTCCACGGCGAGTTCGAGGTAGACGTCGAAGAACTCGGGCCGCAACGTAATCGCCGTGAGATGCGGCGCCAGGTGGCTGACGTCGATGCCCCAGGCGAGCGCCCGTTCGATCTGGGCGCGCAGTTCTCGCAGCACCTCGGCGTGATCGGCGTGCTCCCACAGGTCTTCGAGGGTGCGGGGGAAGCCGCCTTCCCCTGACTGCAACGACGGAGCGTGGGTGATCGGCCCCCAGCGGTAGCACTCGTGCTCGGCGTTGAGGGTGAGGTGGACACCGATGTCGTCGCCGGGCAACGCCAGCTTGGCGGCGTGGCCGGCCCAGGGCGCGGGCACCATCAGCGAAGCACAGGTGGCGGCGCCGTCGCGGATTGCCTCGAACACCCCGATGTTGGCGGCGTGGCATGATCCGAGGTCGTCGCACGACAGGATCACCAGCCGGTCGTCGGGGGAGTGGCCGAGGCGTTCGGCGAGCGTGTTCTCCACCGCAGCGACGCTACCGGAGCGGCGCTGGCTCAGGACGAACACGCCGCCCACAGCCCCAGGTCGGCGCGCTCGGCCCGGCGGGCGGCGTCGGCGAAGTCGCGGGCGTACGTGCTGTTGGGCTCGATCGTGAGCGGTCGGGCGAAACCGCGCTCGACGATCTCGAGGTTGACGAAGGTGCCCGCAGTGTCGGTTTCGTCGACCACGTGGACGTAGCCGAGCAGGCGGCCGTAGTCGTCACGCCCGACGAGGTCGCGTTCGATCCGTACCTCGGCCCCCACCGCGAGCAGCGACGTGGTGAACGCGCTGGCCTCGGGCCCCCAGCACTCGACCGGCGTGTTCGGCTTCTCGGTCTCGGGCGTGTCGATGCCGATCAGCCGGACGCGTTCGGTGCGCCCGCCGATCTCGACGTCGACCGTGTCGCCGTCGACGACCTCGAGCACCGTGGCGATGCCGTCGAAGTCGGCTCCGTCGCCGGTGCACGCCGCCGCGGCGGCGGCAGCGCCGACGGCCAGCAGGGCGGCAACGACCCGCACAGCAACGACCCGCACAGCAACGACCCGCACAGCACCGACCCGGACGACCACGACCGACGGGACGACGACCGACGGGACGACGACGACCGAGCGCACCCCATGGTTCTACCCGCACCCCGCTCGCGCCGACCACCATTCCCGTTTGCGTGACACTTCGGGTGGCCCAGGCCACCCGAAGTGCAACACGAACGTGGTCTCAGAGGCGTTCGATGATGGTGCCGGTGCCGAGGCCGCCACCGCAGCACATCGAGATCAGTGCGTAACGACCGCCTGTTCGCTCGAGTTCGTAGAGCGCCTTGGTCATCAAGAACGCACCGGTTGCACCGAGTGGGTGACCGAGGGCGATCGCTCCACCGTTCGGGTTGGTCTTGTCGAGGTCGGCGCCGACCTCCTTGGCCCAGGCGAGCACGACCGAGGCGAACGCCTCGTTGATCTCGAACACGTCGATGTCGTCGATCGACAAGCCGGTGCGCGCCAAGAGGTGCTTGGTGGCATCCATCGGGCCGGTCAACATCAGCACCGGGTCGGTGCCGACGAGACAGGTGTCGATCACGCGAGCCCGCGCCGTCAGGCCGAGTTCGGAGGCCTTGGCCTCCGATGCCATCAGCACGGCAGCGGCGCCGTCGGAGATCTGCGAGGAGTTGCCGGCGGTGTGGACGCCGTTCTCCCGGGCGACCGGCTTCAACGTGGCGAGCTTCTCGAGTGTGGTCTCGCGCAGGCCTTCGTCGCGCGCCACGGTGTGCGTGGTGCCGGTCGGGTTGCCGTCCTCGTCGAGGTCCGGCGCCTCGATGGTGATGTACTGGCCCGAGAAACGGTCTTCGGCCCATGCCTGCGCGGCGCGCTGCTGCGAGGCGAGACCGAACGCGTCGGTGTCCTCGCGGGTGATGCCCCACTTGTCCGCGATGCGCTCGGCACCCTCGAACTGCGAGGTCATCTCGTACTGCTCGAAGTAGGTCGGCGGGATCGGGATACCGAGCCCGAGCGCCTTGTTGCCCGACGCGCCGATCGGCACGCGGCTCATTGCCTCGACGCCACACGCGAGCGCCACATCGACCACGCCGGAGCCGACGAGAGATGCCCCGAGGTTGGTGGCCTGCTGGCTGGAACCGCACTGGGTGTCGACGGTGGTGTTGGCCACGCTGAGTGGGAGACCGGCCGCCAGCCAGGCCGTTCTGCCGATGTTGAAGGCCTGCTCGCCGACCTGGCTGACGCAACCGGTGACCACCTGGCCGACCTCGGTGGGGTCCACGCCGTTGCGGTCGACGATGGCCCGCTGCACGCGTGAGAGCGACTCGGCGGGGTGGAGGGTGGACATGCCGCCGTTGCGCTTCCCGATGGGGGTGCGCACGGCATCGACGATCACGACATCTGAGTTCATCGGACCGACTGTAGATGCCGCGTCCGTCACCGTTTCAGCCCGAGCGATGAGCGAATCCCCCAGATGTGGTGGGTTCGCTCATCGCTTCGGCGCTGGGAGCAGTTCAGAATTCGCGGAGCCACTCGTCGATGAGGTGGCGGGCGACGGAGATGCCGGGCGGGATGGTGGGCATGTCGTCGCGCCGATACCAGTTGGCATCGGCGATCTCGGTCTCGTCGAGCACCAGATCACCGCTGACGTACTCGGCGCGGAAGCCGATCATCAGGCTGTGCGGGAACGGCCACGGCTGGCTCGCCCGGTACGAGACGTCGGCCACCCGGATGCCGACCTCCTCGGCCACCTCGCGGACGACGGCACCCTCGAGGTCCTCGCCCGGCTCGACGAACCCGGCGAGACACGAGTACATCGGCATCGGGAAGTTGACGCCGCGGGCGAGCAGGGCCTGCTGGTCCGGTCCGGGTTCGCCCCGTGTGACGAGCACGATCATCGCCGGCGCGAGCCGTGGGTAGGCAACGAGCCCACAGGCCGGGCACTTCATGCCGCGCTCGCCGTTCGACGGTTGGGTCCGGGTGGCGCATCGCCCGCAGAAGCGATGTGTGCGCGCCCACTCCACGATCTGCACGGCGCGACCTGCAGCCATCCACTGGCTCGGCGCTGCCCGCCCGAAGTAGCTGTACAGGTCGAGTGCCGAGCCATAGGACGGGTCGTCGGCGTCGGCGGGCACGTCGACGGCCCACCAGGCATCACCCTCCACGACGCCGACGACGTGGCGCTCCCACGAGTCGTCGGCGAGCTCGGTGTCGACGAACACCGACGTGCCGACCACGTGGATGTACCGGTGCCCGCCGGTGTGGTCGGCGGGCGCAAGGTTCAACGCGGCGTACAGGTCGTTGGAGTTCGGTCGTGGAAGCGCGTTCGGCATCGGGTGCATGCGTAGCACGCTGCTCGTCGAACGTCTCCTACGGTGGTGACATGTCCGTCGATCCGACCCGAGAACTCCACCCCGACGTCGCCGTGCTGGCACCTCTCCTGGGCACGTGGGAGGGGTCGGGAACGGGTGAGTATCCGACGATCGAGGACTTCTCGTATCTCGAGTCGATCACCTTTGCCCACGTCGGCAAACCGTTCGTCGCCTACACCCAGCGAACGAAACACCCTGACACCGGGGCCCCGATGCACGCCGAGTCCGGCTATCTGCGGGTGCCGAGGCCGGGCAGCATCGAGATCGTGATGGCGCAACCGACCGGGCTCACCGAGGTCTACGAAGGTGCCGTCGTCGGCGGAGACGCACCGCTGGTGATCGACGTGCGCTCGACGGTGATCGGTGCGACGCACACGGCCAAGGAGGTCACGATCACGGAACGGACGATCTCGCTGACGGGCGACGAACTCCACTACACGTTCCGGATGGCAGCGGTCGGTCATCCGCTCCGACACCATCTGAGCGCCACACTGCGGCGTCAATAGTCCGAGGGTCGCTGTCCGTTTGCCGTCTTCCGTCTGCTGTATGTCGACCATGCACACCTCCAGCACGTTCGAGACCGTCACGCTGCGCTCCCCGCTCGCCGGCACCACCGGCCCGGTCGCCGCAGCATCGTTCAGCCTCGGACTCAGCCTCGGCCTCGGCCTCAGCCTCGGACTCGTCGCGAGGGCGATCCCGAACCCGGTGATGTTTGCCGCGATGTTCGGTGGGAACAGCGACGACGATGCTCCGAACCCCGCCGTCACGATGGTGCTCGCCGATCTCGCCCCGATGGATGCCGGTCTGATGCAGACGCCACTGTCCGGCTCGCACGAGTTCGAAGCCGACCGTGTCGGCGCCGAGCGGATCGATGACCCTCGCTCGCCGGCGGCCCACCCGCCGATGGGCGACCGCATCGCGGAGCTGCCCGGCTCGTCGGTCGGGCTGCAGGCCGCACGATGAGCCTCACCTCCCAGGTGACCGCCGATCCCGGAGATTCGGCGCCCGCGGACTGGCACCGGCGCGATGCCGCTGTCGTCCTACGCGACCTCGACTCCTCGCGTGATGGCCTCGACCCGGCGAAGATCCAGGAACGACGGGGCGAATTCGGGCCGAACGAACTCCAGGAGTCTGCGGGCACGAGCAAACTCTCGCTGGTCTGGGGCCAGATCTCCTCGGTGATGGTGCTGATCCTGATCGGTGCCGCGGTGCTGTCGTTGCTGCTCGGCAAGTACCTGGAAGCCGGCGCGATCGGCGCGATCGTCGTGCTGTTCACGGCGCTCGGCTTCTATCAGGAGTACCGGGCCGAGCAGGCGATTGCCGCGCTGCGTCGCATGGCAGTGCCGTCGGCGCGGGTCACCCGCGACGGTCGGGTCACGTCGGTGCCGGTCGGGGAGTTGGTGCCAGGCGACATCGTCCACCTCGACGCCGGAACGGTCGTGCCCGCTGATCTCCGCCTGGTGGAAGTTGCGAGCCTGCGAATCGAAGAGGCGACGCTCACCGGCGAGTCCGAACCGATCGACAAGCAGACCGACCCGGTCGACCGTGACGACCTGGCGCTGGGTGACCGCCTGTGCATGGCGTACTCCGGGACGCAGGTCGCCGCCGGGCGAGGCCAAGGGGTCGTCGTCGCCACCGGTATGCAGACCGAGCTCGGTCGGATCGCCACGTTGCTGCAAGGCGTCGAGTCGGAGATGACCCCGCTCCAGCAGCGCCTCGACCGGGTCGGCAAGCAGCTCGCCCTGCTCGGCGTCGTCGTCGCGCTGGCGGTCGTGGTGATGGGCGCGATCTCGGGTGAGGCAGCGAGTGACCTCGTGCTCACCGCCATCAGTGTCGCGGTGGCGGTCATCCCCGAGGGACTGCCCGCCGTCGTGACGTTCACGCTGGCGATCGGTTCGCAACGGATGCTGCGGCGCCAGGCCCTGATCCGCAAGCTCCCCGCCGTCGAGACCCTCGGGTCGGTGACGGTGATCTGCTCGGACAAGACCGGAACGCTCACCCAGAACCGGATGACGGTGACGGTGCTCGACGTGGCCGGTCACCAGGTGCGCCTCGACGGTGACGCCGCCGCCTCGGTGGGCTCGTCGCCGCCGTCGGCCACCGTCACCCTGGTCGCCGGGCTCCTGTGCAACGACGGTGCATCCGACGTCGACGAGGCCGGCACCCGGGTGTGGCTCGGCGACCCGACCGAGACGGCGCTGCTGCAGGCCGCTGCGGACAGCGGTCTCGACGTCGACGAGTTCCGTCGGCGGATACCGCGCGTCGACGAGCGACCGTTCGACTCGACCCGCAAACGGATGAGCACCGTCCACGACCCGCTGCACGGTGAGGTCGCCGAACTCGCGGAGCTGCCGCAGGACGTCCGGCTCTCGTTCGTGAAGGGAGCCGTCGACGGACTGCTGCACCACACCACCGCGGTGTGGGAGCACGGTGCCGCTGTTGCGTTCGACGACCAGTGGCACGAGCGCATCCACGCGGGCAACGACGCGCTCGCCGCAGCGGGCATGCGGGTGCTCGGCGTGGCGTTCCGGCCGATGGGGTCGACGGGCGACGATCCCGAGTCCGAGCTGATCCTGCTGGGCCTGGTCGGCATCATCGACCCGCCACGGCCCGAGGTGCGCGACGCCGTCGAGGTGTGTCGCAGAGCCGGTATCCGCCCGGTGATGATCACCGGTGACCATCCGCTCACCGCACTCGCGATCGCCGGCGACCTCGGCATCACCGACACCGACCGGGTGTTGATCGGTGCCGAACTCGATCACCTCGACGACGACGCCTTCGCCGAGGTCGTGCGCGACGTCTCGGTGTTCGCACGGGTGTCACCCGAGCACAAGCTACGCATCGTCGGTGAACTGCAGCGCCAGCACCAGGTGGTCGCGATGACCGGCGACGGCGTCAACGATGCGCCGGCCCTCAAACGTGCCGACATCGGCGTCGCGATGGGAATCACCGGCACCGACGTGTCGAAGGAAGCCGCCGACATGGTGCTGCGCGACGACAACTTCGCCACCATCGTCGCCGCGGTCGAAGAAGGCCGCGTGATCTACGACAACCTGCGGCGGTTCGTCAGCTTCGCCGTGGCCGGCAACCTCGGCAAGATCATCGTGATGCTCGGTTGGCCGATCCCCTTCCTCGCCTCCGGATCCGACACCGGGACCGCCATCGCCCTGCTGCCGTTGCAGTTGCTGTGGCTCAACTTGATGACCGACGGGTTGCTGGGGCTGTCGATGGGCGTCGAGCCGGCAGAGAAGCTGGCGATGCAGCGTCCGCCTCACTCCCCGTCCGACAGCATCTGGGCGAACGGGCTCGGTCGTCGAACGGCGTGGGTCGGCGCGGTGATCGGCGCGGTCTCGCTCGGGCTGGGTTTCGGGTACTACGCCGCCGACCTCGAACAGTGGCAGACGATCATGTTCACGACGCTCGCGTTCATGCAGATCGGCCAGGCGTTCGCGACCCGGTCGTCGAGCGAGTCGCTGCGTGCGATCGGCTGGCGGAGCAACACCTTGATGCTGGGGATCGCGACCTTGGTGTTCGTCCTGCAGCTGGTGGCGGTGTACACCCCCCTACGCGACTTCCTCGACCTGCAGAGCCTGTCGCCGATCGACCTCGCAGTCTGTGCGATCGCCGGTATCGGGCTGCTCGCACTCGTCGAGGCCGTGAAGTGGCGTCACCGAGCCACGCTCAGGCGAGCTTCTCGCTGAACCAGTCGAGGATGATCTCGGCGCGCTGCACCCGGTGGATCGGCGAGCCCGAGCGTGACAGCTCGTGGTTCTCGGCCGGGAAGCGGTAGTAGTCGACGTCCTTGCCGAGCAGTTTGAGCGCCACCCACAGCTCTTCGGCCTGGGAGACCGGACAGCGCCAGTCCTCTTCGGAGTGGATGATCAGCATCGGCGCCTCGATGTCGCGGACGGCCTCGATCGGTGAGATGCGCAGGTACTCGTCGGGCAGCTCCAGGTGGGTGCCACCGTGGAAGGCCGAGAAACCGGTCGCGATGTCGGACGACCACTCCATCGACGTGGCGTTGTTGACCGCTCGCTCGGAACAGAAGGCACGGAACCGGTCGCCGTGGTGGCCGGCGAGCCAGGTCGCCATGTACCCGCCGTACGACCCGCCGAGCATGCCGACCCGACCGGGGTCGCAGAACTCGTAGCGTTCGAGTGCGGCGTCGACGATCGCCAACACGTCCTCGACGTCGACGGTGCCCCATCCGGTACCGGGGGCGGTCGGGTGATCGGGCCCCATGATCGCCTGACCCCAGCCGGTGTGGCGACCGCTGCTGCCACGAGGGTTGCCGAGTACGACGACGAATCCGGCCGCCGCCTGCACCTGGAATTCGTCGAAGTAGTACTCGCCGTACTGGGTGTGCGGACCGCCGTGCACGTTGAGCAGCACCGGGTACCGCTTCGACTCGTCGAAGCCGGCGGGTCGCATGATCCACACGTCGATCTCGTCGGTGCCGTCGCTGGTGGGCGTGGTGAACTTCTCCCAGCCGCGCGAGCGGTGGGCGACCGTGCTGCCGACATGCGTGCACTGCTGGTCGCCGACGAACAACTCGGCGGGGTGGTCGACGGTGCTGCGCGTCGTCGCCAGCGTCTCGCCGGCAGCGTCGAAGTCGGTGATCGTCACAGCGCCGTCGGTGATCGGCGTCGGGGGCGTCGAGGCGTCGACGGCGATGCGGTAGAGATGCGTGTCGCCACGGTCTTCGGCGACGGCGATCAGTCGATCGTTCGACTCCCAGACCGGCGGACGCGAACCGTTCGTGGTCTCGAACGTTCGGTCGAGGTCGCCGCTCACCCAGCGGATCTGGTCGTGGGTGGCGGCGTCGGCCTCGACGGTCAGGACTCCGATCCTGGCGTTCTGGGGGTAGGTGCGCGAGTCGGGAGTGCCGATGAACGCGACGAGCGAACCGTCGGGCGACACCGCCGGCGACCCGTAGTTGCCGTCATGCGCGGTGAGACATCTGATGGGGGGTCGGGCATCGCCGTCGCCGTCAGCAGGTAGCGACACCGCGTAGAGGTCGCTGGCGAGGTCGCGGTCCCACGTGTCGTGGCGCTGCGCCGAGGTGATGATCCCGCTCGAGTCGGCCAACCACGAAACGCCATCGTGCTGGAAGTCGCCGGGGGTGAGGTTCTGCGGCGTGCCGGTGCCGTCGGCAGCGACGGCGTACACGTGCTGGGGTCGGTCGGCGATCCAGTCCTCGCCGTTGAGGCGGCTGAAGAACCGCTCGATCTTGCGCGGCGACTGCCACGAGCTGTCCTCGGCTTCGTAGCGCTCGTGGCGGGTGCGGCTGGTGAATGCGATCCATCGACCGTCCGGCGACCACGCGACGTCGCCGAGCCCGTCGGGCATCGAGCAGACCGTGCGGATCTCGCCCGGTCCACCGACGGGCAGGACGTGCAGTGTCGAGTCGCCCTGCTTCTCGCCGCGCCGCGAGGTGAATGCCAGGAAGCGGCCGTCCGGCGACCATGTGGGGTGGGCGTCGTGGTCGCCGGCGCTCACCGGTGCATCGTCGAGCCAGACCCGCGAGTGCGTGGTGTTCTTCCCGAGGTCGATGGTCGCGACGACGAACGCCACGTGCGCACCGTCCGGCGACACCGCGGGCTGACCGACGGCACTGCGCCCGTCGATGAACCGCTCGGCGATCAGTCGGTGCGGCGAGGTCGTTTCACTCATGCCGGCGACGGTACCCCGATCACGCCTGGGGTCTGACCCCTGGCGTGATCTACTCGGTGAGGCCGACGGGTTGGTCGTCGATGATCTGGTCGAGGTACTCCGACATGCCGTAGCCGACCCGGCCCTCGAACTCGCCGGAGTGGATGGTCCACTCGGTGTACGCCTCGGAGATGCGGGTCTGCAGCCAGTCGCCATCGGGTGCCTGGCGGCGGTTGCGCAACGGGATCAGGCTGAGTGCCTTGCCGGTGAAGTTCCATTCGCGGTTGCTGCGGCTCGAGCGGATCGTGCCCTCGATGCGGTCGTGGTAGTGCTCGTCGCCGCGGGTCTCGGTGCGGATCCGCACGTCGTCGCACAGGTGCATCACGCCGTTCTCCCACACGAACCCGCCGCGGCTGCCCTCGCTGTCGCGTTTCGCGACCCGGCTGGCCATGAACCCGAAGTTCTCGTCGACGTTCACCGTCAGCCAGCGGTAGTACCAGGGTGCCTGCCAGTAGCGGGGACCCCACGAGTGGTCCCGGAGTCCGAAACCGTCGATCTGCCACTCGCGGTCGCCGACACGCATCGTGCCCGAGGCCTGCACCAGTTGCTCGTAGTGGCCCTTCGCGAACTCTTCGCCCGGCTTCTCGTGTGGTTCGTCGGGCTCGCCGCCGAACATGCTCGACCGTCCCTGCCCGGTGAAGGTGAGGTGTACCTCGGCCTCGGCGTAGGGATTGTCGGTGAACGCCGCTTTCGGATCGGCCATCTGCTCGGGCTCGTCGAGCACGACGACCTTGCCGGCGTAGTCGATGCGCAGCTCCTCGAACGGCTTCACCATCGTCCAGGTGAGCCCGGCTGCATCGAGGGCGTCGTTGTTCTCGATCGTCGGGCGCTTGAACATGAAGCCGACCTGACGGTTGCCTCCCTCCACCTCGGGTGGCAGGTAGAGGCAGACGGTCATCTCGGCAGTGCCCTCGTTGGCCCGGTTGCCCATCCGGAACCAACCGCCGACACCCTGGACGGGGTCGAACGCGTTGATGTACATGCTCTCGTTGAAGTTGGACTCGGGGCCCAGCTCGTGCATGTATTCGTCGGACTCATCCAGTCGTACGGCCATCCGGTGACGGTACGAGAACGCGTACGCCACCATCGGATCGGAGAGCGAAGGGGCGTCGCCGCTACCGTCGCGGACGCACGTCGACGTGACGAGCCGGAAACGAGGAGCCAGATGAGCATCACCGACGACGACCTGGAGTCCACCAACTCGGCGATCGCGAAGTTGGAGGGAATCGAACCCTCGCCCGACATCGGCGAGTTCAACGCCCGCAAGCTCGCCTTCGGGCCCGACAAGGCGCTGATCGGCCCGGTCGCCCACCTCGCAGCCGAACGCATCCGGTTGACGGCGCTCGAATGGGAGCACTTCGAGGTCCGCCAGGTGGGTGCCACCCTCGGCGGCATCGTCAAGGGGCTCGACCTCTCGAAGCCGCTCGCCGATGACGTGTTCGCCGAGCTGGCCCGCGCGTGGACCGACTACAAGGTGCTGTTCTTCCGCGATCAGGTGCTCACCGCCCAGCAGCACGTCGACTTCGCACGGCGATTCGGCGAACTCGAAGTGCATCCCTTCTTCCAGAGCAACGAGCAGGTCCCCGAGCTGGTCCGTTTCGCCAAGGACGCCGACACCGGCGGCTACGAGAACGGCTGGCATCACGACGTCACCTGGCGCGAGATTCCCTCGAAGGGAGCGGTCCTGCGGGCGATCGCGGTGCCCGACACCGGCGGCGACACGCTGTTCTGCGACATGAACGCCGCCTACGAGGGGCTGTCGGACGAGATCAAGGACCGCATCGAGGGCCTCGTCGCCGAACACGACTACATGCAGGCGTTCGGGACCACCTTCGAGGGTGCCGACGCGGAGGCGATGCGCGAGAAGTACCCGATCGTCGAGCACCCGGTGGTGATCCACCATCCGATCTCGGGTCACCGGTTGCTGTACGTCAACCGGTTCTTCACGTCGCGCATCGTCGGTCTCGAGCCCGCCGAGTCCGACGAACTGCTCGTCACGCTCTTCGCGCAGGCCAACACGCTCGAGTACCACTGCCGTCTGCACTGGCATCCGAACTCGATCGCCATGTGGGACAACCTTGCCGTGCAGCACTACGCGTCCAGCGACTACTGGCCCGATGTCCGGGTGATGGAACGGGCCAGCATCATCGGCGTCCGCCCCAGCTTCTGACCCCAACGCCTCGCCTACGGTGAGTGGCGTGGAGGAGTTCGTCATCGCACGCAACCCCGACGAGTCGTCGTCGTTGCCGTACCTGCTGCGCATTCCCCTCGCCTCGGGTGCAGTGGTGTTGAAGGCGAAGGACACCTGGCCGCGCTCCAACAAGATCTACTGCCACCCAGCCGACGAGTGGCCGTCGCCCGACGAGGTCGACATCGTGGAACGCGTGCGGGTGCGTTCGTGTGTGCGCCGGGGTGTGGCCGTCGACCTCGTGCTCGACCGAGGTCGCGAGAACCGTTCGCAGTTCGTGTTCACCACTGCCCGCGGGCGCGAGATGGTGTTCTGGCAGTCGGCGCGCACCAGCAAGCAGGCCCGTCCCGGTGTCCGGGTGCCGACCGCCCGAGCGTCGGGCCATCAACTTCACGTGGTGGCCGACACCCGCGAGCGCTACGCCTGGAAGTTCACCGAGCAGCAGGCAACCACGTCGAAGCACGCGATCGCGGTCGGCGACTACGCCGTCGAGGTCGACGGGCGGACCATCGCGGTGGTGGAACGAAAGAGTGTCGACGACCTGGTGTCGACGATCGTCGGCGGCAAGCTCTGGACCCTGCTCGCGGAGCTGGCGGCGTTCGCGGCCGATGGCCCCAACGTCGCGGCAATCGTGGTCGAGGACAGGTACTCGGCGATCTTCAAACTGCAACGGGTCCGCCCGGCGTCGATCGCCACGCAGCTTGCCGAAGCTGCCGTTCGCTACCCGTCGGTGCCGATCGTGTTCGCCGAGACCCGGCAGCTCGCCCAGGAGTGGACGTTCCGGTTCTTCGGTGCCGCGGTCGAACACGCTGGTGCCGAGCGAGCGGGGGAGGAACGCGCCGCCCGACTCGTTCCCGCCGGTCCGGTTCCGCACCGGGCGCCCACACCGGCAGAAGTGCGTGCTTGGGCTGCGACGCAGGGTTTCGTCGTCAGCGATCGCGGCCGCATCGCCGCAACGGTGATGCGGGCGTATCTCGACGCTCACGGCATGACGTCGTGACCAGACACCTGACCCGCTCGCGGCGGCGGTCGACGCCTTCGCTGTTGTGGCGACCGGGCTACTTGGCCAGCGCGCTGATGTGCTCGGTGGCCGGCTTGCGTCGGTCGCGGTCGGGATGTGCTGCCTGCCAGCTCCTGATTCCGCCGGTGAGGTTGCGCACGTCGAAATCACGGAGCCGAAGCATGCGGCAGGCGAAGTACGAGCGCTGGCCAGAGAAGCAGTGGACGATCAATCGTTTCGACCGGTCGAGTTCATCCAGGCGTTCTCTGAGCTCGTCGAGGGGGATGTGCACCGAACCGGGAATCATGCTGGCCTCGCGCTCGTCGGCGCTGCGAACGTCGAGGAGCACCTCGTCGTCACCGAGATCGTCCACCTCGTGCCAGTGGGCGATCCGGACATCGTCGTTGACGACGTTTCGAGCCGCCATCGCCAGGAGATTGGCCGGATCTTTCGGAGCCCCGTACGCCGGTGCGTAGCAGAGCTCGACCTGTGCGACATCGTCGACCGAGAGGCCCCCTTGGATCGCCGTGGCGAGGACATCGATGCGACGGGCTGCCGACTCGTCACCGACCACCTGCGCGCCGTAGATGGTGCCGTCCTCGGCCGAGAACACCATCTTCATGTCCAACAGTTCGGCACCGGGGTAGTAACCGACGTGGGAGAGCGGGTGCACGTGCACCGACTCGAACGCGATTCCGGCCCGTCGGAGTTGTCGCTCGTTGAGCCCCGTGGCGGCGATGGTGAGATCGAACACCCGGACCACCGACGTGCCCCATGTGCCGCGGTAACGCGACGGGCGGCCCATCACGTTGTCGGCGGCCACCCGTCCCTGACGGTTGGCCGGGCCGGCGAGCGGCAACAACGTCCAATCCTGGGTGACCGGATTGCGAACCTCGATGGCATCGCCGACCGCCCAGATGTGTTCGTCGCTGGTGCGCATGTGCTGGTTGACCCTGATGCCGCCCAGCTCGCCGACGTCGAGGCCGGCGGCGCGCGCCAGTTCGACATCGGGCTTCACGCCGAGACTGAGGATCACGAGATCGGTCGGCACTCGAGTGCCATCGCCGAGGACCACCGTCGACGCTCTGGCGTCCTCGGTCTCGGTCGGCGCTTCGAATCCGACCACCATGGCGCCGACACGAACGTCGATCTGGCGATCCTCCAGGTGACGGTGCGGCCAGAACGCCATGTCCTCGTCGACAGCACCCAGGATCTGCGGAGCCGTCTCGAGCAGGGTGACCGACATGCCGAGGTGCGTGAGTTGCTCGACCATCTCGAGCCCGATGTAGCCGGCACCGACCACCGTGGCATGGCGCGGGCGGACGGCGTCGTTCCACTCGATCACGGCATCCATGTCGGGAATGGAACGCAGGGCGAAGTGGCCGGCACGCTCGATTCCGGGAATCGGTGGACTGAGCGGGGCGGCGCCCGGCGCCAGGACGAGGTCGTCGTAGCGCTCCGTGTAGACCTCGTTCGTCGCGAGGTCGCGAATCTCGAGATGCCTGGTCGTGCGGTCGATGCTGATCGCCTCGCTACGGGTGCGAACGTCCAGATCGAATCGGTTCTTCAGCCCCTGAGGTGTCTGGACGAGCAGGCTCTCGCGGTGTTCGATCTCGCCGCTGATGTGGAACGGCAACCCGCAGTTCGCGTACGAGACGAAGCTGCCTCGTTCGATCACGACGATGTGGGCGTCTTCCGACAACCGACGGGCACGGGCGGCAACGCTGGCTCCGCCCGCGACGCCGCCGACGATGAGGATCTTCCTTGGGTTCGACATTGACCCGAACGGTAAGGCGTCAGTGCAGCCGGCACTCACGGACTTTGGTCAGGACATGGCGCGGGTCGTTCTCGCTGTCAGTTCGGCTGGTCCGGCTCGAACATCTCGAGCTGCTCCCAGGTGACGGCGACCTCACTGACGACGAACCACCGCAGGCGGCCGCGTGAACCCGGGCGGCGGATCTCGACGCGTTCTGCTCGCAGGGATCGAGCCGAACCGTCGGGGTCGCGGATCGCGATGCTGCCGTCGTACTCGATGCCGACCACACGTCCCACGACCCAACGGCCCTTGTCGTGTCGGCGGAAGCGGATCGGTTCACCCATCCGCAGCCCGAGGCGGGCGAGGGATGCGGGTGAGCGGTGCATGATCTCGGGCGGCCCGGTCAGACGCCGATGGTGCGGCGTTGCAGCTTGCGCATCCCGCCCAGCCAACGCTCGGGTTCGGCGGCCTTCAGTGCCATGTAGTCGGCGACCTCGGGGTGGGGGAGGACGAAGAACCGTTCGGCCTCGATCGCGTCGGCGACCTCGACGGCGACCTCCGTCGGCTCCAGAACGACGCCGGCGGCCTTCACCACGTTGCTGCCACTCACCTCGTCGTCGCCTGCGTGGAGCATCGCCGTGTTGACGCCCTGTGGGCACAGGCACGTCACCTTCACGCCGGCGTCGCCGTAGGTGACCGCCATGTACTCGGCGAAGGCGACCGCCGCCCGCTTGGTGAGCGTGTACGGCCCCGATCCGATCTGCATCAACAGCCCGGCAGCGGACGCGGTCGAACAGAAGTAACCCTCGCCGCGCTCGAGCCACTCGGGCAGCAGGTACTTCGCCGCCCAGCGATGCGCGTGCACGTTGACGGCGAATGCCAGGTCCCAGTCGTCCTCCGGTGTCTCGACCACCCCGCCACCAACACCGACCCCGGCGTTGCAGAAGAACAGGTCGATCGAGCCGAGCATGCCGCGGGCGGCGTCGACGAGTGCCTCGTTGCCGGCTTCGGTGCTGACATCCGCAGTGATGGCGGTCGCCCGTTCGAGCGAGGCAGCAACGTCGTCGGCGCCGGCGAGATCCGCGACCACCACGTCTGCACCCCGGGCATGGAACTCGCGAGCGAGCGCTTCGCCGATTCCCCGACCTGCCCCGGTGACCACCACATTGCGCCCGTTCAGCTCCATTCCTGCATCGTAGGTTCGCCGAGCGACGAGCGCCTGGACGCAGTGCCGGGCGCGTCGGGCCTGCGCAGCGGTGGTGCCCGATGTAAACGTTGTGTGACACCTTCCTCAACTCCGCACAGGTGCGTGTTCGTTGCCGCCATTGGGGGTACCGTGTCAACCAATGACTGATGAGCGCATCGACACCAGCAACGAGGCCGTGATCACCGAAGCACTGAGCGTCATCGACGGCGCGCTTGCCCGAATGATGCAGCGTGAACTCGTTTCGACGGGTGAAGTCGCCGATCTGTTGCTCGACGTGCGCACGCTGCTCACGACCGAGCCTGGCGACCTCGTCGAAGAAATCGTCACCACTGACGCCGTCTGAGCGTCACGGGTGATGCCCGGGTGCGGGCGCGCCCCGGACCGGTCTGCGGCAGCGCTCAGGGGCTGAGCCGTCGGGCGATTCGCCGTCCGACCAGGCCGAGCATCGTGCCGACGGTGGCGCCGGCGACCACATCGGAGCCGTGGTGGATGCGTACGTAGACGCGGCTGACCGCGACGATCGCAGCGATCTTCCACCAGAGCACCCCGATCCTGGGGCCGTCCCAACCTGACAGCACCATGGCTGCGAAGGCCGCAGCGCTCGCATGGCCCGACGGAAACGACGACGTCGTGGGACGTCGAACCCGCAGCCGGTCGTCGCCGGTCTGGGTCGGTCGCTCGCGGCGGAACAGCCGCTTCACGCCCTGGTTGACGATCAGGCTCTCGGCGCCGATCATCGCCGCCAGCACGACCACCTGATCGGTGCGACCCTTCGCGACGCCGCGGACGATGCCGATGGCGTGCCAGATCAGCGAGAAGTCGCCGACATGGCTCGCCGTGGTGAACACCCGATCGGCGATTCGGTTGCCGCGAAGTTGCTCCAGCAACTCGTCGACGCGGTCATCGAATGCATCCACCTCCGGGCCGAACTGGCTCTGGCCGGGGACGATCGGGAACGGGCCCGCCTCGACGGGCTCGGGGTCGGCGTGACCGAGCAGGAGACTCTCGTCGGTGTCGTCGAGGACCGGTCGTCCGACGCCATCGTGGTCGCTCATGCAGCGCCCACCGCCACGGGGGTGGCGAGCAGCGCTTCGTAGGCGGCAACCGCTTCGGTGGCAGCGAGTGACGGGTCGCCCCCGAACGCCGGACACCAGGCCTTGAACGAGCACCAATCGCACAGCCTGCTCTGGCGGGGCCGGAAGTCGCCGGTGGTGCATGCCCGTTCGACCGCCGACCACACAGCGGTGGTGCGGGTGGTGATGAACTTCACCGATTGCGCCGACGGCACCGTCTCGATCGTCTCGCCCGACGCCAGGTACATCAACCGGATCTTGGCCGGCCGCTTGCCGAACAGCGCTTCGCACAGGAACGAGTAGAAGTGCACCCCGGCGAGACTCTTCTGCTCGTAGTTGCCCGACGGTGCCCGCCCGGTCTTGTAGTCGGTGACCACCAGTTCGCCGTCGGCGTCGAGTTCGAGTCGGTCGATGATGCCGCGCAGCGTGAGACCGCCGACGGGCGCCTCCACCCACAATTCGAGCCCGATTTCGCGCACCGCGGTGGGGTCCTCCATCGCGAAGTACTTGTCGATCAGCGCGTTGCACTCGCGATCGAACGCAGCGATTGCGTCGCCGGTGAGGCGCAGCCCCACGTAGTCCGGGTGACGACGGTATTCGGCCAGCGCGCTGGCCATGTCGGCAGCCAACGCGTCGGGTGTGCGGTCGGCTGCCGGACGTACGAACAGCAACTCGAGTGCGCGGTGCACGATCGTGCCCTTGGTGGTGGCGACACCGGGAGGCTCGGGGAGCTTCTCGATGCTGGAGAACCGGAACTGCATCGGACACGAGGTGAACGACGAGACACGCGACGGCGACAGCGACATCGGCACCGGGAACGTGGGCGCAGGAACAGCGGTGTCGGTCATGTCAGCCATCGTAGATGGGGGATGACACAGGGTTGCGGAGCGCCACGTCGGTGCCACGGTGCCTCGATGCCGTGCGAGCGGCCACATCTGGCCGTCCATGTAACGTTTGGTGTCTGACACCAAACGTTACGTGGCGTCGCGGATCAGGTCTGCCATCGCCGTCGGCTCGATGAACGGGGTGAAGTGGTTCCACTCGTCGTGTTCGACGTACGTGGCGTTCGGGAGTCGGTCGGCCACCCCTCGGGCGATCGCCGCGGGCCCGGCCTCGTCGACCTTGCCGGCGACCACGATCACCCTTGTCTCGATCTCGGGGAGTTCAGCCCAGGTCGTGTGCAAGCCACCGGTGTCGAACGTGCGCGCTTCGTGCTCGGGCTCGCACTTCAGGCGGACGCCCTCGGGAGATGGTCCGAACCCGTGGCCGACATAGAGACGGAGCACATCGGGATCGAACGCCATCATGGGCGGTTTCGAGGAGTAGTTGGCGATGGCCTCGGCGAAGGACGGGAACGAGGCGCGTCGCTTGCGGGCGCCCCTGGACAGCAGCGTCCCGTCGTTCTCGCCGCCGTCGTTCGGATCGACCGGGGCGGAGTCGATCTCGCGCGGCGGGAACACGATCGGTTCGAACGCCACGATCACGTCGAACAGACCTGGATCGCGATGAGCCGCCATCAGCAGTCCGGCGCCGCCCATCGAATGGCCGAACCCGACCAGCCCACCATCGGGAGCCACGGCCCGTGCAGCGGCGAGCGCGTCGTCGCCGTAGCGCGCCCAGTCGACGTTCCAGTCGTCGGGTCGAGGGGTGTCGCCGTGCCCCCGATAGTCGAGCGCGAACGCCGTGAACTCGTCGCCCAACGCGTCGGCGATGGGCAGATAGCAGTAGCCGTGGAAGCCGGTGGCGTGCGAGAGCAGCAGCGGTCGACCGGCTCCCCCGAACTCGTGGATCGCGACGTTGACGTGATCGGAGGAGGCTGCGCGCACCGGGCCATCATGGCGACCTGCGCCCGGGTGGGTCGAATTCGGTCGGACCGGTCGCGCCCCGCGTCAGGGCCTGGGTTCGCGGGGCAGGCCGAGGAGACGTTCGCCGATGATGTTGCGTTGCACCTGGCTGGAGCCGCCGGCGATGCGCCCACCGGGTGCGGCGAGCATGCCGTCGGCGCTCGCACCGACGAGCAAGGAGGCGGCTCCGTCGAGGTCACCGCGCAGCATGGCCACGTCGAACATCATCTCGGTGATCCCGAGCTTCATCAACGACGCCGCCGTCGACGCCACCGGACCCTGGCGCTGCGCCATGGCCTTCATCGCGCTGCCACTCGCGAGCAGCGAGGTGAGCGCCTGGCGCTCACCCGCGGACAGCGCCCGCCCTTCCGCCAGGTGGGTCATCTGGTCGAGGCGCCGCTCGAGCCCGATCACCGACGTGCCGATGTGCCCACGTTCGCTGGTGAGTACCGCCATGCCGACACCCCAGCCGCCGTGTCGCGCTCCGAGCAGACAGTCGGCGGGCACTTCGACGTCGGTGAAGAACACCTCGTCGAACTCGGCCTCGCCCGTCATCTGCTGCAGTGGCCGCACCTCGATGCCGGGCAGATCCATCGGACAGAGGAAGAACGAGATCCCGTCGTGCTTGGGAGCCTCGTCCAACCCCCGCGTCCGCGCCATCAGGATGCCCCAGTTGCTGTAGCGCGCGCCCGAGCACCACACCTTCTGGCCGTTCACGATGTACCGGTCGCCGTCGGCTTCCGCCCGGGTGGTCAACGAGCCGAGGTCGCTGCCGGCGCCGGGTTCGGAGAACAGCTGGCACCACACGTGGTCGGTGCTCAAGGTGGCGCAGAGATGGGTCTGCTGCTGCTCGGGCGTGCCGAAGCGCATGACGGCGCCGCCGGCGAGCACGAAGCCGACCATGTTGAACACCGCCGGCACACCGGCCCGGGCGCACTCGAGCAGCCAGACGCCGTTGTGCTCGGCGGTGAGGCCCCGACCGCCGAACTCGACGGGCCAGTGGGCACCGGCCCAGCCGGCATCGGTCAGTCGGCGCTGCCAGGCGAGTCCGGCGTCGACGAGATCCGGCGGGCAGATCGCGCCGTAGTCGCGCGGTGCGTGCCGGGCGTTCGCCCCCAACCACGCAGCTGCGGCGCGTTGGAACTCCTCGACCGGGATCACGGCGCCAGTCTGACCAACGCCGCCCTCCCTCCACGACTCGTGGTGATGTGCCACCTGGTGTCGGACACCAGGTGGCACATCGTCAGGCGAGGGCGGAGAGGAACATCGCCGTCTCTTCGGCGATCGACGCCGGGACGCTGTAGCCATCCTGGTTCGTGACGGTGTCCCAGTTGGCGGCGAGGTCCTCGGGGGTGAGGTTCTCCGTGTTGGTGTAGCCCTGGGCCTCGGCGATGAACACCTCTGCCACCCGGCCGCCGCCGACGGAGAACACCCGTCCGGTCGCGTCACACGACTCGTGCGCCAGGTACGTCACGAGCGGCGACACCAGCTCGGGGTTCAGCTTGTCGCCGAGTCCACCGAGGAGGTCCTCGGTCATGCGGGTCTTCGCGAGCGGAGCGATCGCGTTGGCCTTCACGTTGTATTTCGCGCCCTCGACGGCGAGCACGTTGGTGAATCCGACCAGGCCCATCTTGGCGGCGCCGTAGTTGGCCTGGCCGAAGTTGCCGAAGATGCCGGCGGCCG